>NZ_JAHDIW010000014.1:0-86065 GCF_018531165.1 Geobacter grbiciae
CTACTTCCTTCTGAAAGTCCACCAGCACTGCGGACTCCTCAACCAAAGGCGCTTCAACTAAAAAACGAAAGACTCAAAAAAAAGCCTACGCAAAGGTAGGCTTCAAGAATCTTCTTGCTCCTTCGACAACCCCTCGATCCAGGATGGTGCTGGACAGGTAGCTTTGCGTCACCCAGTTACCCAGGTTTTGCCCAATTCGAGCGCTTATGTTTTTTACGTTTACCCCCAATCATGAAAGTTGTCTATACCATAAAAATTTTATTAGCTTAATGAGCTACTATTTGAAAGACACAGAACCATAAAACATCCGTTTTCTGTTCCGCCTGTACGCCCATAACTACCCGCAATCCCTATAACAACATTTAGGATCGAGCTGCAGATATGGCTGCAGATCCAGTCCAATCTCACCCCGTCTCTAAATCATTTCTTTTTGAGACGGGCTTGTGGAGGAAAACGAGGTGAGTAAAAATGCGGCTTTAGCGGCCGCATTTTTATGATGTTTTTGGGACATGATGCGGGTGATTATGAAGTTGCTACTTTTGATTTACTTCTAGAGATTTCCACCTGACATAATCCCATGGGTAGTATGCATCCTGCTGACTCATTGGCACTTCTGTCAGCAGGGGCTGCGTATGATGTCGGAACCACTGTCTGAAAGGATCCTGCTCTTCCTTCGGTAAATCTCGTATCGCGGCCAATTCATGCGAGGTCTCTGTTAGTTGATGCTGGACAACTGATATTGAAGTCTCTTCCCATTTGCTGGTGGCCCCCAGAGAAGGTCATTCGGCTCAAAACATTGCAAATAGTCTTGTCTATTGCGGATTTACGGATTCGGGTTACATCTTCCATTAGCGGCATAGCACAAAATCGTAATCATTCGTTCTCAAGGAATCGCCGACATTCAGAGATTAAATTTGACAGCTCAGCTGCGTCCGGCCGTGAAGTAATTATGGCAAGGACATCTCTGATTTGTTGATTCCTCGGTATGATCTGTGACGGACTCTCCCACAACCAATCCAGGATAAATGGTGCTGAGACCCTTTGCTTGCATGGTTGCCACTTCTTGGCGGGTAGGTACGTATGCTCCTAATCGGATTATCCCACGGTGCACTTTGTTTGCCGCCCGTATGGCACTGTCTGGAACTCCGAAGCGATCATTGGGATTTGGTGGATTGATCACATTTCTCTCCTTTGGTTCAGGCCACTCCTTCGCTAAATATCGCAAGCCTGTTGCAGGAGCGCAACATATTCCTCAGTAACATCCTTCGTCGTAAAGCCTTGCGCACGTGCGACATTTGACCAAACCCAGTCAGCATCCGCATCGAAACCAGGGTTTCCCACCAATTTATATATCCTGCCTGATTTCGTTACGCCCTCAGCTGTCTCTGCATTGAATGAGGTTATCGGTGTGCTTATACGAAAACCCACCAATTCTGTAATGCCTTTGCACCCGCCTTCATAGAATTTTGCCACTATCCTCCCCTGCGCTATACTCTACTTCAACAACAACATCAACGCCTCCCGCCCAGCAACGCACTGGAGTTGGCAGGGCTGCCGGCCGGCAGCGGTATTTCGAACGGGGATGAAGGCGTTCAGGAGGATCGGCAATGGGTAAGCGTATCATGCCGTGGCTGCTGGCAGGCTTGTTCATGGCACCGCCGGCAGCGATCGGAAAGGAGGCACGCACCATGAGTGAACTGCAGATTTCGAGTCCGGCATTCACCCACAAGGGAGCGATCCCGGCCCGTTTCACCTGCGACGGGCAGGACATCAACCCGTCCCTGGCGTTCGGCAACATCCCGGCCGGCACCAAATCCCTTGCTCTCATCGTCGACGACCCGGACGCGCCGGTGGGAATGTGGGTCCACTGGGTGATGTGGAACATCCCCCCTGAAACGAGGGAGATCAGGGAGAACAGTGTCCCCGCCGACGCCATCCAGGGGCTCAATGACTGGAAGAAAAACCGCTACGGCGGCCCCTGCCCCCCGTCGGGGACCCACCGCTACTTCTTCAAGCTCTACGCCCTCGACTCGAAACTCACCCTGGCGCCGGCCACCACCAAAACCGCGCTGGAACGAGCCATGACGGGGCACATCCTGGCGCGGGGAGAGCTGATGGGGACCTATCGCAGGCACTAACCCTTCCCATCGAACTCCTCACCCTCGGCGACGAGCTTTCTCAGCTTCTTCGCGCCGGCCCGCTCCATGGGCTTGCCGGTTATACTGCTCTTGGGGATACGACGGATGTCCGCGAGGGGATAGACGGTGCATTCGACAACCACGCCATCGTCATCAAGGTAGATATGGGGATAGTCGAAGAACTCCCCGCCGTGACGGATGGTAACGATCTCCAGTTCGTACGGTATCCCCTTGCCACGGAGAAATTCCTCTACCTCCTCATTGGAAGCGGCGAAGAGGTGGAGGTCGATGTCGCTATGCGCTGTCACCGCGCCGGTGAGGACCGACCCCACGAGACGGGGCTCGAACGGCGCCAGCATTTCCATGAGCCGGAGGGCCGCGCACCTCAGGCGGAGCAGCCGTTCCGGCAGCACATCTTCTTCGTGGAGGCCGATGAGGCGCTGCAGCTCCCCATGGATCTCGGCATTAGACGGAAGGTGGGAGCCCAATGACAGGGCCTTCTCGGGACCGAAGCGCCGGGCCGCCTTCCGCTTGGCGTCACGGTATTCCCGCACCCCTTCCTCGTACATGAGCCGCGCCGCCTCCTGGGCGATGCTGCGCCGTATCCTGTCTTCCTTTCGCACGATTGCCCCGGCGCCCCCTCCGGCCCCGCCGTGAAGCGCGATGCCGGATACGTGGTATACTCTCTTTTGATAATTCATCCTCATCTTTAAGTATACCCGAACGGGCTCCGTCACGGGAGATTCGGAGGAGAACATGACACGGATGTCCAGAGAGCGTCAGGAACGGCTTATGGAACTGCTGCTGGCCGAGAAGAGGCGGCTGTGGGGCGAGGTGCGGCGGGAGTTGTTCGGCCAGGTGGGAGGAGAGCTGCAGAGCCAGAACGACCTTCCCCAGGATGTGGGTGATCGGGGGCTCATCGATACGCTTGAGGACACCGGTATGGCCGTGGCTGATATTCGCCGGCAGGAACTGACCCGGATGGACGAGGCCCTGGGCCGGCTGAAGGAGGGACGTTACGGCTTCTGCGATGAGTGCGGTGCAGAAATCGACGAAGGCCGGCTCCGGGTGGCCCCCTACGCCCCCTGTTGCATCAGTTGCCAGACTCGCCGGGAAGGCCCCTCGTACGGGCCGGGCGTAACGCTCTGAGAGTCGGAGGGTATGCCATGAAAGAAGCCATGTTCTACAAGCGGGAGAGCGGCAACAGGGCCCACTGTGGCCTCTGCCGCCACCGGTGCATGATCGCCGACGGCTCCCGGGGCATCTGCGCGGTTCGTGAGAACCGGGGGGGTACCCTCTATTCGCTGGTCTACGGCAAGCTGGTTGCCGAGAACGTTGACCCCATCGAGAAAAAGCCCCTCTTCCACGTACTGCCGGGAAGCAAGTCATTTTCCATCGCCACGATGGGGTGTAACTTCCGCTGCCACCACTGTCAGAACTATTCCATCTCCCAGGTGGCTCCCAAAGGCCCCGTTGCCGGGATTCAACAGACACCGGAATCCGTGGTGGAAAAGGCCCTGGCAACGGGATCCCGCTCCATCGCCTATACCTACACCGAGCCCACCATCTTCTTCGAGTTCGCCTATGACACCGCCCGGCTCGCCCGCCAGGCGGGACTTCTGAATGTGTTCGTTACCAACGGCTACATCACCCGGGAGGCGCTGACGGCCATCGCCCCCTATCTGGACGCGGCCAACATCGACCTGAAGGGGTTCACGGAGGACTTCTACCGCGATTACGTCCATGGCCGCCTGTCAGAGGTTCTCGACTCCATTATCGAGTACCGGAAGCAGGGGATCTGGATCGAGCTCACCACCCTCGTCATCCCGGGTCTCAACGACTCCGACGGCGAGCTGAAGGGTATCGCCTCCTTCATCGTCGACAACCTGGGGGCCGACACCCCATGGCACGTGACCCAGTTCTACCCCACCTACAAGCTGACCGACCGTCCCCGGACGCCGGTGGAGACGCTGCGGCGGGCCCGCGACATCGGCAAGGCGGCGGGACTCAACTACGTTTATGAAGGGAATGTCCCCGGCGAGGGGGGAGAGAATACCTGGTGTCCATCCTGCTCTGCCCTGCTCATTGAGCGCTACGGCTACCTGATCGAGAATAACCAGATCCGGGACGGGAGGTGCCCCGACTGCGGCACAACCATTGTCGGCATCGGCATGTGATCCGGCTTTTCATTCCAGCATGAAATAAAACGTTGCCCCTTTCCCCACTTGGCCTTCAGCCCAGACCTTCCCGCCGTGGCGGTGGATGATACGCTGGACCGTGGCCAACCCGATCCCGATCCCCTCGAATTCCGCCTCGCTGTGCAGCCGCTGGAATGCCCCGAACAGCTTCCCCGCATAGGCCATATCAAAGCCGGCCCCGTTGTCCCGCACAAAGCAGGCACGTTTCCCCGTCACCTCCATGGTCCCGAGCTCTATGCAGGCGTCATTATTCTTCGACGTGTATTTCCACGCATTACCGAGAAGATTATCCATGACTATCCGCAGGAGACGGGGATCGGCCATGACCACGACACCATCTTCGATGTCAACCGTCACGTTCCGGTCCGGGCCGGATTTGGCAAGCTCCCCCACGATTTCTCTGGCCATGGCCGAAACATCGACGGGGTGCAGGTCTATTTCCGTGCGTGTCATTCGCGACAGTTGCAAGAGGGCGTTGACCAGGGTGTCCATCTTCATGGCGGCGGCCCGAATCCGCTGGAGACAATCCATCCCCGACTCGTCCAGTTTCGAGGCGCACTCCTCCTCGAGTATCCTGCTGAACCCATCGAGATGGCGCAGCGGCGCGCGCAGGTCGTGGGAGACCGAATAGCTAAAGCTCTCCAGCTCCCGGTTGACCGTTTCCAGCGCCACCTTCTGCCGCAACAGATCCAGGTTCAACCGCGTTATCTCTCCCTGCGCCTTCTTCCGGTGCTCTATCTCCTTTTTCAAGGCGGAATTCGCCGCCTCAAGCTCGGCGGTCCTGTTTCTGACCCGCTGCTCAAGGTCAGTGTTGAGTTTGAGTATCTCCTCTTCCGCATGCTTCCGTTCGGTTATGTCCTCCACAAACCCCTCAAGGAAAGCGACGTCACCGTTGTCGTTACGCACTGCTCTCATGGAGAGGGTGGCGATAAATACCGTTCCATCCTTGCGTCGGTACAAGACCTCACTCCGGGCAAACGTAGCCGATTCCAGGACCGACCGGATAAGCTCGGTGCGTTGCATTGGATCGACAAAAAGCTGCGACGTAATATCGGTCACGGCGCCGACTATTTCCTCAGGAGTATCGTAGCAAAACATCCCGGCAAGGGTTGCGTTGACTCCCAGAAACCTGCCACCAATGGTGGACTGGAAGATGCCAACGGGCGCACTCTCGAAGATGTTCCTGAATTTTTCCTCTGACCTGCGGAGGGCCGCTTCCGACTGGTTTCGCAGGGTTTCGCGCTCAAGGCTGAGGAGTCCGAAGGATATGGTCTGCGCTACCTCTTCGAGCAGCGCCACCTCATGTTCGCCGAAGAAATTCACCTCATGGTCATACACCATCAGGGCGCAGCAGACGTCCTCACCCAAGCGGATGGGAAACCCCGCGACGGAATGCCATCCCGCTCGGGCCGCTGACTCTCGCCACGGCAACGTGCGCGGATCGTTCAGGAAATCATTGCAGACATACGTGTGCCCCTCGCGAATGGCTGTCCCGCAAGGGCCACGTCCCTCGGGGCGATCGTCGGCATAGATGCGGATACCGTTCAGGTAACCGGTTTCGTCCCCCTCCTGGGCTGCCACCTTGATCTCGTGGGTAGCGGGATTGTGCTGGCCGATCCAGACCATGGAGAACTTGCCGGCCTCAACCAGGACACGGGTCACTTCCCGGAACAGCTCCTCCCGTGTCCTGATACGGACAATGGCATGGTTAACCTGACTGAGGGCCGCGTAGAGACGGTTGAGGCGTTTTATCTCCCGCTCCTGCTGGTTGTGCTCTTCACCCTGCCGCGACGCATCTTCCATCAACACTCCCCTGCGCCGTTTCTACCGGTTGGCGGACGGCGCATAGTTCCCCTTTCTCGTATACCGCGCATCCAGGCCATGTCAATCAAGGCAATTGCAAGGGGTCGGCAACAGGATCACCTCCCCCGCCGGTACCCTTCCTGGGCCGCCAGCAGATCCAGGAGCACGGTGGCGAGGTCATCCAGTTCCGGCGGCACGCCGGCGCTCCCCGTGGGGGAAAGGCGGGTCTTCAGGTACTGGGAGCAGGCAAGGCAGATATCGACCCGGTGAGGGCCTTCGCCCGTGGTGAAATGAGTGAGTTGTTCCGGGTCGTCGTTGCCGCAGAAGGGGCAGTTTGGCTGGTTGTAGGTCCAGCGGCTGAAACAGGTGGAGCAGGAAAGGTGGCGCTCCCCTTCATCCCCCACCAGTTCAGCCATGGCGGCGGGGGATCCGCAGACCGGGCAGAAGTGCTTGTTCCAGCCGGCATAGAGTCCAGGGTCGACCCCTTCGGCCACCTGCTCAAGGGCAACCCTCAGGGGAGTGTGGAAGGCAAATTCCACGAGCCCCGGATCAATGCGGACCGCCAGGGCCGTTTCGAGAATCACCCTCCGCTCGTGGGCCAAGACACCCCGCAGAAGCGCCAGCAGGTCGGCCTCTCCCTCCGCAAGTGCCGTCCGGAGACGCTCCAGACTCTCGCCGCCATCGTTCCCCATCCGCTGCATCACGTCGATCACCGTGCCGATGAACGCCAGCGCCTCCTCGCGGTCGACGGCAATGGCATCGAAGGAGATGAGAGGGATCCCGTCACGCAAGCGGTCAGCCGCCGGGCTCTCCGGCAGAGTGACCGTCAGGCCCGTCTCCCCCTCCTTCCCGTCAATGGCAGCATACAGCTCGCTGAAGATGGCGAGCACCTCGGTGTACTCGGGGTTCTCGCGGCACTGCGTATCGACAAAGGCCTTCTTTTCGGCGGCTCGTGGCATGGCGGATGGTTTTCCTTTCAGGAGAGAATCACAGCGTCTGCCCTCCACTATTACCTTTCTTTGCCGTTTACCGCAACCTTCCGGAGGACAAAACCGTCACTGGGCCGGTCCACGGTGCCAGTTCAACTATCGGAACGCGCCAAATGGGCTGCATCAGTGCAGCAGTTTTTAGGGGTTATACCTGATTGCCGTTGATCCGCGCCTATGATACAAATCAGTTGGCTGGTTTTAATCCAACCCTCCATCTCCATGCGATCAGCCAGAATCGCCCGAAGATATGGGGATCCCCCTGGGCTGGCAGGAATGTTCCATTTGGGAGGATGAGCGGTTGTCCGCGAAAGCTGAGGGACGCTGCGGGCGAGCGTTTCAGCGTCGGGGTGCTGCACGACGGTGAAACAACCGTATCCTTTGGCGACCGCCTGTTTGCCGTGCCGATCCGGACGTTGTGGGAAGAACGGGGAGGCAACCGGATAAATGTTCCATTTGGGTAGATCACCGGTTCACGCGCACGCGCGCGTGAACCGGTCAATAAGAAGTTAAGCGGCGAGGAAAAATCAGATGACAATAGATACGGCTTCGGCGAGAGAAATAATCTCTGGATTAAAGTGGTACTTTCAGGCAAAAAATTTGGCCCTGAGAAGTGCAATAACTATAAGATGCCCACTATCAGTCGATCAACAGAATGACATCCGCATCTATTATTCTCTATATCTTGCAAACTTACTTTCCGCCACCGAAATGCTTTTGGAAAAGGAATATCCATTTTCGCAGGACTTCAAGGATGAGATAGAAAAATCTTTATCGTTTCCCGGTTTTCCTGATGGAGAAAACAACTATTCTTATCTGAGAGAGCTAAGAAATGCCGTGATCCACAGGGGCTTTGATATTTGCAGCTCTGCACATATTAAAGACGATATGCCGCTCATGATAGCGCCACAATCCATCATCAACAGAAACGGCAAGAAATCGTATTCTGCTTTTGGCTTTTACTTTCTTGAAATGATCTCAAAATGTGAAAAGGTAGTTGGCCCTCTCATTGAAACACACCTTAAATCAAAGAGGCTACTTCAACCTTTGTCAACTCAAGAGCAACTGGCGACAGAAACTAAGAACCACTTATCAAATGCTGTTGGGATCCCCGATTGGGTAAAAAGCATGGCATTCGAACAGATAGACAATATTGATCACAATCAAATTCAATTAGAACAAATTCTAAATTTATGATGGTTGGTAATTCAGTCCCTTCCGACATCTTGCCTGCGCTCGAAGTCGGCGCATACGCTGCCCATATCCCCTATCATCTTGAATGGGCTCATGAGACAGTTTCGGATGAAAAGCGGCTCGAATTGCAGGAACACCAGAGGTGTTTTCTTCTTGAAACTCTTCGCTCGCTTCCCGAAGTCCTGAATCAAATTTCTGGACTTTAATAAACCACACGCGAAAAAGCTGCCCGGGCGGGGCAGCGGACGTCGTACTGAAAGAATTGGGGACCGGGCAGTAGACCATTCTCATTTCCGGAGATTACACATGAGTACGGACAATCTTGCGCTGAACATCAGAGAAAAGGCGATGGAGGCCGGTTTCGACCACTGCGGGATCGTGAAAATAGATGCCTTAGCGGACTATGTCTCGCGGCTCGAAGAGCGTGCGGCTGCGTTTCCCCGATCGAAGCCTTTTTACGACTTCCTTTCCAAGCTCGGGACACCGCAGGCAGCTCACGAGTGGGGAAAGTCGGTCATCGTTTGCGCCATGCGGTACGGGAAGTACCGGATTCCGAACCAGGCGGATAGGCACATCGGCAAGCTCTACCTGTACGGAGGATACAGGCAGCCCGCTTATTCCCAGGAATATGCGGGCATGGCCAGGTTCGAGGCATTTCTCGCGGCGGAAGGAATAAGGTTCGCAAAAGACGTCTTCGGGATCGCTCCGGCGCGGCTTTGCGCAGCACAGACGAATTTGGGGGTGATCCGGAGCAACAACTTCCTCTACACCGAGCACGGCTCGTGGGTGTGGCTGGAAACGTGGCTCATCGACAGGGAACTGGAATACCGGGAGAGCCAGAATACGCTTCCGTCCTGTCCGCCCGGCTGTTCCAAATGCATTGACGCCTGTCCCACCGGCGCGCTGAAGGCGCCGTTTCTGACAGACGTGGGTACGTGCATCGCCCGGCTCACCTACAGCCCGTCCGGCGAAGCCCCCGAGCCTCTGCGGGAAAGCATGGGCACCTGGCTGTACGGCTGCGACGAGTGCCAGAATGCATGCCCCATTAACAAGGGAAGATGGGAGGAAAAGGAGGAGTACCCGCGGCTGGAGGAACTCTCACGGCACTTTTCCCTCGAGAAGATCGCGGAGATGGACGAACATGCCGTTTCAGACATCCTGTCGCCCATGTTCTGGATCATCGGCAAGGAGAAGCTGTGGATGTGGAAATGCAACGTCATACGGGCCATGGTAAATGGCAAGGATCCCGGACACCACTCCACCATTCGGAAGCTGTGCGATGACGGTAACGAGAACGTACGGCGGACGGCGGAGTGGGCGTGCCGCCAGCTCGGCATCTGACGCCTGAGTAACTGGTCCTCCCAAAACCTACCCCGCCCTCTTCTCAAGCCCCCAGCGGATTCGGATCCGTTGCTCGATGATCCCGAAGAAAAACCGGTCGAGCAGGAGGCCGAACAGAATCGTCACCACCATGATCCCCATGACCTGGGCCGCGTCGTTCAGTTCGCGTCCCATGTAGAGCAGGAAACCAAGGCCGATGGTGGATTTGATCAGTTCAGCGGAGACGCCGCCGTGCCACCCCAGGGTCCACCCCATCTTGAGGCCCGTAACGATGGCAGGAAGCGCCGCGGGAAGGATCACCCGCGCGGGCATTGCGTACCAGGGGGTGCCCAGGGTTTTCGCCGCCCGGAGGTAGAGGGGGGGAATCTGGAGAATGCCGCTCGACGTGGCAATGGCTATGGCGGGAACAGAGCTCATGATAATTACGAAATAGATCCCCCGCTCGCTCAGTCCGTAGATGAGGAGGGAAATCGGAACCCACGCCGCTGTCGGCAGGGTCTGAAGGCCGAGGAAGAGCGACTTGAAACAGAGATTGGTTATGGGACTGACCCCCATGAAAAGGCCGATGCTCAGCCCGATTGCCGCCGCAAGGGTGAACCCCTTGCCCATCCGCACGAGAGTGGCCTCGACACTGGGAAGCAGATAGCCGTCCGCCCCCAGTTCCCACAACCGCTTTGCCACCTGGACGGGAGAAGGGAACAGGTATTCCGGGATCATGCCGGCTGTGAACAGCAGTTGCCAGAGGGCGAAAATCAGCACGTAGAAGAGCACCACGGCAATGGTTGCCCTTTTGGTCTGCTCACTTTTCATCGGGAGGATTCTCCAGTTCTTCCATGATCCGGCTGGCGTATTCACCCACTTCCTGATCGTTGATATCCCTCGGCCGCGGCAGGTCCACGCGGATTTCCCTCTGGACCCTGCCGGGCCGCGGCGTGAAAACCAGCACGCGGTCCGCCAGGCACGCGGCCTCCCGCGGATCGTGCGTGACGGAGATGATGGTCTTGCCGGTACGGACCAGGATGTCCTGCAGATCGGCGTACAGCTTTGTCCGGACCAGGGCGTCGAGGGCGGGAAACGGTTCGTCGACAAGCAGCACCTTCGGATCGGGGGCCAGGGCCCGGGCCAGCGCCACCCGCTGCTTCATGCCCCCAGAGAGCTCATGGACCAGGGATGTCTCGAATTCCTCCAGCCCGATCATCTTGAGCCACGAGCGTGCGGTCTCGCGCTGTTTCCTGAGGCGAAACCGGAATTCCCGTTTGTGCTTCAGGCCGTACATGACGTTCCTGACGACGTTGAGCCACGGGAACAACGTGTGTTCCTGGAACATCATCAGGCGATCACTCCCCGGCATGGTGACGGGGCTGCCTTCAAAGAGGACTTCTCCGGTGGTGGGCGTTTCGAAACCGGCAATAATATCGAGGAGAGTGGACTTCCCGCAGCCGGAGGGGCCGAAGAATACCACGAACTCCCCTTCCTCGATTTCCAGGTTGGAGGGTGCCAGCGCCTCCACGGCCTGCGTGACACTCTGGAAGGTCTTCGAAACATTCGTAAGTTGCAGCAGCTTCGCCCGCAATGGTTCTGCCGAAACACTTTGCGGCTGTGGCGCTTGCATTTTCGTTCGGTTACCGAACTCCATCACTCACCTCGGGCAGGTTCTTCTGCCGTAACACCGCATTCAAGGGTTTGAGCGCATAGATTCCGTCAAGTCGGGGACTTGGCCTGAGAAATTTTATCCTATGTGCAATTTCAGCCAATTTCACCAGGGACGGGGCGATGGGATCCCAGGTAAATTCCACACGACTGAGGGCCCGGCTGATGACCTCGCCTTCCAACTCCTTGCCTGTGTCTTTCTTCAGTTGCCCGTTGAGGAGCCTGGCGGTTGCCGCCTTGTCGGCATTCATCCGTTGGGTGAGTTCCACATGGGCCGTCAGCAGCTTTTTCACCAGATCCTCGTTCTCGGCCAGAAATTTTCTATGCACGACCAGATGGGTGGTCACGTAGCGCCCCTCGGGCCAGAGGCTTTTTTCATCGAGAAACAGACGCCCCCCACCCTCAAGTTCCAGACGGGAGAGCCACGGCTCGATGGTCCAGGCCCCGTCAATCTGCTTTTTCTTGAACATGGTCAGTTGATCAGGGTTGGAAAGGGGAACCAATGAAACCGTCCCTCCTGTTTCATTGAGCCTGTACCCCTTGGCCGCGAACCAGGCCCGGGCAGCGAGGTCCTGCGTGTTGCCCAGTTGCGGCGTGGCGATGACCTTGCCGTGAAAATCCTTTTCCCCCCCGATTCCCGAATCCTTTCGCACCACCAGCCCTGCTCCGCCACTGGAAGCGCCCGCCACAATGACGAATTTCTCCCCCTTGGACTTTATGTACCCGTTGATCGTCGGACTGGGGCCAATGAACGCGGCATCAAGCGCATCGGCGAACAGGGCCTCGATGACCGACGGCCCGGCATTGAAGGGGATCCACTCGATGGGGACGCCCACCATTTTCTCCAGTTCGCCGGTTGCTCGCGCGTAGAGGGCCTGCCCATGGGTAATGTTCGGAAAATACCCCAACCGGAGCCGCTTGGCCCCTGCGTGGGCCTGGGACCAGGGCACAAGGAGCAGGCAGAGAAGAAAAGCTCCCCACACCCGGCCCGATTTTATCGCTTTTTCCCAACCAATAGCTCCGGCCACCTGGCGCCCCCGTGAATCGTATTGCGGCGATTGCCGCGGAAAGGTACCGACGTCAGAGACAGTATAAAGTAATTTCGGGCGATTACCTCATATCGCCCACCGGAAAGGCACAAAAAAGCCTGCCATGTTCAAGGACGGGTTTTCGCACAAGGAAACTGCTCCGCAGCCCTTGTCTTGCTCCCCATGGGGTGTACCCTTGAAGCTGAGAATGGTTCGACTGCCCGGCATTCACGCAGGCGGCTCTTCGCGCGCCAAAGGCCAGAGCGCGCAGGGGTGGACTGCAAGGGGGCATACGTCACGCAAGGAGGCTGAGATGATCTTCGAGGAGTTACGCATCCGCGGGAAAGGAAGCCCGATTCCCCGGATCATCGGCGCGCTGCTGGCGCTGGCCATCTGCTGCCACACGCTGGTTTCGCCGGTCGGCGCGGCGGAAGAAGCTTACGAATACCCGTTTGCCGATCCGTACGCCGCCACCGTGATCGGCACGCCAAAGGAACTGCAGGCCGAAGTGCCGCGGAAAATCCCCTTCAGAGAGCCGGAGGTGACCGTGTTCGAGGACCGGCCGGTTCCCGATATCCTCTGGTACGACAGGAAGCTGCGCTATTCCATTGCCACCCAGCGCCGGCCGGCACCGCTCATCTTCCTCATTGCCGGCATGGGGGCCGGGCACAACGACCCGAAAATCCAGTTCCTGCAGCGGGTATTTTTCAAGGCGGGATTCCATGTGGTCTGCCTCCCCTCCGCAACCCACCCGAACTTCATTCCCGCTGCATCGGGGAGCGGTATTCCCGGTTTCCTGATGGAAGACGCCCGGGACCTCTACCGGGCCATGGAGCTGATTACCCGTGATGTCCGTGAAGATGTGACGATCACCGGCTTTGATCTGGCCGGATACAGCCTCGGTGCCGATCACGCCGCGTTTCTGGCCGAACTGGACAATCGGCTCAGCCAGTTCAGGTTCAACAAGGTGCTCCTCATCAATCCGCCGGTGAGCCTCTACCATGCGGCAGGGGTCCTCGACGAGATGATCAAGAAGATCCCGGGAGGGGAGGAGAAATTCCAGGAATTCTTCGACAATGCCTTCAGGGCCTTTACGGCCATCTACCAGTCGAACGAACGGGTCGAATTTACGGGCGATTTCCTCTTCAGGGGCAGAAAGCCCAATGACGAAAACCTGGCAGCCCTGATCGGCCTTTCATTCCGGCTGGCCGTGGCAAACATGGCCTTCACTTCCGATGTCTTCACCAATGCCGGCTACATCAAGCCGAAAAACCTCGAACTCTCCACAACCGACTCCCTGACCGACTATTTCAAGGTGGCGGATCTGGTCAAGTTCCTGGACTATTTCCGGGATCTCCTCGCCCCCTACTACCTGGAACAGATTCCGGGGATGACCGAGCGGCAGCTGATCGAACAACTCAGCCTCAGGAGCATCGAGCAATTCCTGCGCAATTCCCCGTCGGTCTATCTGGTCCATAACGTCGACGATATGCTCCTGGCGCCGGGAGACATCGACTATCTGAAGGATGTGTTCGGCTCCCGCGCCAGGATCTACCCCCGGGGC
This sequence comes from Geobacter grbiciae, assembly GCF_018531165.1. Lineage (NCBI taxonomy): Bacteria > Pseudomonadati > Thermodesulfobacteriota > Desulfuromonadia > Geobacterales > Geobacteraceae > Geobacter > Geobacter grbiciae. Next base: position 13,903 of record NZ_JAHDIW010000014.1, read on the forward strand.
GGCCACTGCGGCAACATCGACCACCGGGTGAACGTGGCGCACATGCTGGAAATCTTCAAGGGGGAGACAACTGGCGGAAATACGGGCAAGACAGTTCCGGATGGTGACGAAGCCGCCGGCGCGGGGAGAGAGATGAAGTCCGGTGCCGAGCCGGCGGAGCAGACGCAGACCGCGCTTCCGTCCCAGGAAGCCGTTCCTCCACTGAGGGATTCCGGCGGATCGCGCAATGAGGCATTTACCGCACCCCGTCCGGCCGTCATTTCCACAGGAATTTTGAACGGACAGGCAGGGGCGCGAAATCCGAAGCCCTCCGCCACAGGGACGCGGCAGATCATCGCCCCGCGCCGCTCAGAGGCCAAGCCGGGGCTGTCATACGTCATCGACGTGCATGATCCCATCGAACCGGTAAACCGGGCGCTCTACCGCTTTAACGCCATGTTTGACGAATACCTGTTCCTGCCGGTAACCCGGGCCTACGAATTCATCACCCCGGTCTTTCTCCAGGACCGGATCTCCGGCATCTTCGCCAACATCTCGGAGGTCCGCAACCTGACCAATTCGATTTTCCAGTTGCGGCCCAAGACCTCCGCCACGGTCTTTACCCGGTTCCTCATCAACTCGACGCTCGGCATCGGCGGGATGTGGGACCCCGCCACCGATCTGGGCTTTCCGAAGCACGAGGAAGATTTCGGCCAGACGCTGGGGTGGTGGGGATTGAAGCAGGGGCCGTATATCGTGCTGCCGATCTTCGGCCCTTCCAGCCTGCGGGACACGACCGGCCGCGTGGGGGATTCCGCGGCGAGCTATTTCTACCTCTACCAGCCAACGGACATGGACCAGAATATCGGCGCGGGATCAGCCTACACGGGCGGGAACGCCATTGATACGCGGCACAACATCCCGTTCCGGTACTACCAGACCGGCTCCCCCTTCGAGTACGACCTGGTGCGCCTGCTCTACAAGAAGAAACGGGAGCTGGACATAGAGCAATAATTTTTACCCCAGCAGGAACTCGAAATCCTCCCGGCTGATGCCTCCCCCGTCCCCTGCGGAGTTCTCCTCCAAAAGGGCATGGTAGAGCTTGAGCTTGCGCTTTTTCAGTTCCATCATCTTCTCTTCGATGGTGTGGCGCATGACAAGGCGGGTGATGGTGACCTGGCGTGTCTGGCCGATACGGTGGGCCCGGTCGGAGGCCTGGTTTTCCACTGCGGGGTTCCACCAGGGATCGAGATGGAAGACATAGGTGGCGCGGGTAAGGTTGAGCCCCTTGCCACCGGCCTTCAGGGAGAGGAGGAAGACGGACGGCTCATCGCCCTTCTGGAAGGCGGTGACGAGTCTTTTCCGTTCGGGGACCGGAGTGGAGCCGTCGAGGCGATAGTAGTGAACCCCCCTGCGGGACAGTTCTCCTTCGACGATGTCGAGAAAAGAGGTGAACTGGGAGAAGACGAGAACACTATGCCCCTCGGCGAAGAGTTCTTCCAGCTGCTCCACGAGGAACTCCACCTTGGGGGACGGTTCCCTGGAGTCGGAAATGAGAAGCCGGGGGGAGAGACAGAGCTGGCGCAGCCGCAGGATGGCGGTGAGGGCAATGATACGCGCCTGGCCGGGTGACTTGCCGCGCCACGCTTCGAGCACGGTCTCGCGTACCTCTTCGACGGTGCGGGTATAGAGGGCCTTCTGCCGGGGAGTCAGCTCCAGGTAGATGTCGGTTTCGATTTTGGGGGGAAGCTCGGCGGCGATCATCTGCTTGGAGCGGCGCAGGACAAAGGGGCGTGTGCGCCGGATGAGGGTTTCGAGGAAGGGAGCCGCGGCGCTGCCGGCCTGGCGCCGGAATTCTTCGTAGGAGCCCAGAAGTCCCGGCACGGCCAGGTCCATGACCGAGTAATACTCACCGAGGTGGTTTTCAACCGGGGTGCCGGTGAGGCAGAGGGTGAACGCGCCCCGCAGTCGGCGGCAGGCGCCGGTGGTGTCGGCCTGGATGTTTTTCACGGCCTGGGCCTCGTCGAAGACGATGCAGTGGAAAGGAATCTCCGCCAGGATCCCGATATCACGGGGAATGATGCCGTAGCTGGTGAGGACGATGTCGACTCCGGTGAAATCGGCGCTGCGGCCGGTGCCCCGGTAGGTAAGGACGGTGAATGCGGGATAGAAGCGGGCCAACTCGTTCTCCCAGTTAAAGAGGAGGCTCGGGGGAACGACGATGAGGTGAGGACGCGGCTCCGTCACCCGCGGGGGGAGCGTCCCCTCGTGGAGCGCCGCCAGAAGGCTGATGGCCTGGATGGTCTTGCCGAGCCCCATGTCGTCGGCGAGGCAGGCGCCGAAGCGGTGGGTGTAGAGAAAGGCAAGCCAATGAAAGGCGTCCACCTGGTAGTGACGCAGGGTCGCCTGGAGCCTTTCGGGGAGGGGGGATGACGGTATCTCTTCGAAGGTGGCGAGGCTGGCGAAGATCCTCTCATCCTCGGGGGAGAGGCGGACCGAGACCCCATGGTGCCGCAGGACGAGCCAGTCGAGGATCTGGAGCCGCGGGATGCGGACCACCTCGGCCTTCATCCGCTTCTTCACCCCGGCCTGGGGGTAAAGCATGGCCAGGATGCGGGACGATTCCTCGTTGATGAGGAGAAAGGAATCGCCCCGGCGGAAGACGCCGCCGCTGGCCATGGCCTCGGCGATCTCCTGTTCGGTAAGCTCGCCAGTGCCGCAGCGGATCTCGGGGCGGAGCTCGAACCAGTCCAGGGTGGACCGGGTGGCGTCGAGGGTCACATCGAGGGTCACAGCCTCCACCGGGCGGTCCTGGAGTACCAGGTCGAAACCAGCCTCCGCAAGGCGGCTGTGAAGTGCGGGGAAATGACGAAAGAGCGCGTCGCGGTTGACGGTCATGGCGCCGGCAAGGTCCGACGAGCCGAAGATTTCGGCACCGAAGAGCCGGTAGGGGATCTCCAGGAGCCGCGCCTCCACCTTCGGGTCGGCCACGGACATGAGCCAGGCGCCATCGGCCGCCAGGAGCGTCGTCTCGCGGGTTTCGCAGGCCGCGGCAAACGCCGTGATGATCCGCTTCGCCTCGCTCTTCACGGTGCGTTTCAGGAAGTCGTCGCCCGCAAGGGCGTGCCTGATGGTCCGCTCCAGTTCGGTCCTGGTGACGCAGTCGAGAGCTGCGAAGCAACCGGCGATCACCGCGCTACTCCGCTTCTTGGTCCTCAGGGGAACCGATGCCGTGGACCGGCCCCGGCTGGTGAAAAAGCTGAAAGCGCCGGAGGAAAGGGGAATTACCGCGTCGCCGTGGACCCCCTCGGCCAGCAGCAGGGCGGTGGTGTCGTTCATGTCGGCCACCCGCAGGCGGTAGTCGTGGGTGATCCGTGCGGGTTCGCTCACCCCACCGGCACCGGAAAACCGGATGCGTTCGAGGATCGTGGGAAGCCCCTTCTCGGCAACGGTCAGCCCGATGGCGTTGAAGGCATCTGCAGGAAGGGAGATGGTCCGGGAATTGCGCTCGACGGAAACGCCGGTGTCGAGGCTCCATTCGGCGGCCTCGTAGTTGATGGTGTTCCAGAGATCCCACCCCTCGAAGGAGTCGATGACCCGGACAGCACCGGCAGGGATGTCGAAATAGTAACGGTAGGCGGCAAAACAGGTATCCGGAATGGGATGGCCGTCCTCCAGCCCCTTGCGGGCAATGACCATGCCGCGGGCCTGCTCCAGGAGGGTCAGGGTGCCGTGGGCCCGGCCCCGATCAAAGCGAAGGGGTATCTCATTGCCATCCTGGCGCAGGGCCATGGGGGCGTCGTCGCCAAAGGCCTCCAGGTAGCGCTCGATGATGAAACCGCTCTCCCGGGGATTGAGGAGGGTCCAGAGGAAATCCCGCACCGTCCGGGGGAGCGCCTGGTCGTGGATGGAGACGGGATTCTCCCCCTGCCATATCCGCGCCTGGATGCCGTTTGTGCCCCGCTCCACCACGAGGCGCGGCACGACCGGCGGAGCCGGTTGCGTGGCCTCAACGCCCGAAAGCCAGCCGCTCACCTCGGCCAGGTAATCGCTGTCGAGCCGGAGGCTCGTAATGGCCTGATGCACCAGCCCCTTTTTCAGTACCGCCAGGGCAGCGATAACGTGGGAGCAGTGGCCGGTCGGGCGCCAGAGCGGACAGTCGCAGGACGGGGTAAGGAAGCCACCGCTCGCCTCCAGTCGCACCTCGTGGTGCCGGCTGCCGTCCATGACTTCGGCAAAGAGGGTGGCACCGTCGGGACTCCAGTCGATTCCCTTCACCCGCTTTTCGATGGCAAGGGCGAGCCCCCGCAGCACGGTGGGCTTGGCGCCCAGGGTATAGATCATTCCCGCCGGCAGATCCCGCAGGGCATTGAGCACCTTTTCGCCGACGGCAGGTGCCGCGGTCGAACGTATCCGCTCCCTGGCGGCGCCGGGTCGTGCCGGCATCCGTTTTTTTCTTCCCCTCACTCCTCAGTCCCTCGCCATCTCGCTCAAATAATTCCGTGCAGAGGCCCGCCAGGAGCACCAAGGGCATCGACTCGCCGCTCGATCTCCGGCACATCCAGAAGCGGCGGCGCGTGATGGGGCTTCACCCGGGCGTCGATGACGAGCGCTCCCCCGCATCCCCAGTGTTTGCACCAGACCGCAGCGCCGATGCCGTGGATGTCGGCGGCAGGGTTGGAGCGGGTGAAGGTGACCCAGAGGAAATTGTTGAGGGTACGGGAAGTAAAGGCGCTGTCGTCCACGATCACCACCAGGGGGAAGCGGTTGATGGGGTCATCGGGGGCGAAGGAGGCGCAGAAACGCTCCAGGTCAGGGGCGCCGTTGTCCCCGTAGCCCGGGAAGGCCGGACCGGTGACGGCCAGGATGCCGGGAAGACAGACATGGGGGGTGGTGAAGCCGTCCGGAAGCCGGAGCCCCGCCGGCACCTCCGTGGGAAGGTCGCGCCGTTTCGGGCCTGCCGCGGCCACGATGACTTTGGACCCTTCGTTGAGGCCGCTCCCCGAGTAGTCGAGGGTGTCGATGGTGGTGCGGGTGTGGAAGTGGAGGTCGCGCCGCCAGTCGACCCGCTCCAGGATGAAGGTGAGGAACTCGTCGATGTGGTGGATGTCCGGCGGGTTGTCCTCGTTGGGGGTGATGAAGAGGTATTTGGCCAGGGAGAGCTGGCCGTTGCCCAGGATGGCGCTGGCGATGGTGAGGAGTTCCCGCGGCACCCGCTCGGCCTCGTAGGGGACGTAGCGCTCGCTCCCCACGGCCAGGAGCAGGGGGTGGACCCCGGCGGCGTCCACGGCATGGACCCCCTTCACGCCGGGAAGGACCTCGGGAATGAGGGCGCCGGTCAGTTCGTGGATGAAGGCGCCGAAGGTGGTGTCCTCCTGGGGGGGGCGACCGACGGAGGTGAAGGGCCAGATGGCGTCGTCCCGGTGCCAGACGTTCTCCACCCGCAATACCGGGAAGGGGTGGGCCAGGCTGTAGTACCCCAGGTGGTCGCCGAAGGGACCTTCGGGGAGGGTCTTGTTCGGGTCGATGGTGCCGGTGATGACGAAGTCGGCCTCAGCGGGCATGGGGAGTTCCCCCCGTCGGCAGACCATGGCCAGCCGGTGCCCGGCAAGGAGGCCGGCAAAGGAAAGCTCGGGAAGTCCCTCAGGAAGGGGCATGACCGCGGCCACGGTCATGGACGGCGCTCCTCCCACGAAGATATTGACGCGCAGGGGCTCGCCCCGTTCGATGGCCTCGGCGTGGTGGACGCCGATACCCCGGTGGATCTGGTAGTGGACCCCCACCTCTTCGTTCAGGCGATAATCGTTGCCGGCCAACTGCACCCGGTACATCCCCAGGTTCGAGAAGCGGAAGCCGGGGCGCTTGGGGCTCTCGGAGTAAACCTGGGGGAGGGTCACGAACGGACCGCCGTCCAAGGGCCACGATTTGAGCTGGGGAAGTTCGGCGATGGTGGTGCGGTGGCCGAGAATCGGCCCCCGGGAGACCTGGCGCGGAAGGAGCCGGAGCGCCGCCAAGGGGGCCCCCGCGTATTCCTTGGGATTTTTCAGCACGGCGGTCGGATTGATCTTCAGCTCCACGAGACGGCGGATGTCGTCCAGGGTGTCCCGGAAGATGAACTTGGTCCGGGCCATGGTACCGAAGAGGTTGCCGAGCATGGGAAAGCGGCACCCCTTGACCCGGGTGAAGAGGAGCGCCGGCCCCCCTGCCTGGTAGACCCGGCGCTGGATGGCACCGATCTCGATGTTCGGGTCGGTCTCCACATCAATACGGACGAGATCGCCGCGTGCTTCCAGGTCAAAGACGCAATCCTGCAGGTTACGATAGCCCATGGTTCCGGGGGCCTCCTTTGTTCAACTCGTCAGAGCAACCGTACGACTTTAAAGCCACACCGCCTTCAAGTCAACCGGGGACTTGCGAAAGGAAATACGCAGCCGCCACAGGGGGGATTCCGCCGAGATTGCAAACAAAAGGGGACGCCATTCTCGGCGTCCCCTTCCCTTCTCCTGTGGCAATCTCCTGTTTATGGTCAGGCGTTGAGAAACTCCCGCCCGAAGGGGGACATCTCCCGCAGCCTCCGGACTACCGGCGGCAGTTCCCGGATGATGGTCTCGATATCCTCGTCGGTGTTGAAGCGGGACAGGGAGAAGCGGATGGAGCCGTGGGCGCAGGTGAACGGCACCCCCATGGCGCGAAGCACGTGGGAGGGCTCCAAGGAGCCGGAAGTGCAGGCACTCCCCGACGAAGCGCAGATCCCCTTCTCCGACAGGAGCATCAGGATCGCCTCTCCTTCCACGAACTCGAAGGCGATGGAGAGGGTATTGGGAAGCCGCTCCGCCTGGCCGCCGTTGATGCGGGACCGGGGTATCAGTTCAAGGAGCGTTGTCTGGAGCCGGTCCCGCATGGCCTTCACGCGGGTGTTCTCGTCCTCCATCCACTGGCCGGCCAGCTCGCACGCCTTGCCGAGGGCGATGATGGCGGCGGTGTTCTCGGTGCCGGCCCGACGGTTGTGCTCCTGGTGCCCCCCGACCATGAACGGCCGGAACGGAACCCCCTTGCGGACGTAGAGGACCCCGATCCCCTTGGGCGCGTGGAGCTTGTGGCCCGAAATGGAGAGCATGTCCACGGTGGAGGCGGCCATGTTGATGGGAATCTTTCCCACTGCCTGCACGGCGTCGGTGTGGAAGAAGGCACCCTTCCCCTTCTCCTTGACGATTTTCCCAACTTCCTCGATGGGAAAGACCACGCCGGTCTCGTTGTTGGCCCACATGACCGACACGATGGCCGTGTCCTCGTCAACCGCTGCCCGCAGTTCGTTCAGGTCCAGCCTCCCCTCGCCGTCCACGTTCAGTTCGGTGACCCGGTATCCACGCTTGGAGAGATTGCGGCAGAGGGTCAGAACCGCCGGGTGCTCCACGCGGGTGGTGATGATGTGGCGCCGCTCCGGATGGACCTCGATGGCCGAGCGGATGGCCGCGTTGTCGCTCTCGGTGCCGCAGGCGGTGAAGACGATCTCCTCGGGGGAAGCCCCCAGAAGGGCCGCCACGCGGTTTCTTGCCTCGTCCACCTTCTTCTGCACCTGGCCGCCGAAGAAGTGCATGGAGCTGGGGTTGCCGTAGAGATCGCAGAAATAGGGACGCATCTCCTCGAAGACAGCCTCGTCCACCTTGGTGGTGGCGTTGTTATCCATGTAGATCTCTTTCATCCCTCCACCTCCTGGACAACGATGTCGTCAGCCACCAGATCTCGCAGTTTCAACTCCACGAACTTGGCGGTGTTGCCCGACGAGGCGCAGCCGGCGCAGGCCTTGCGGAAAGCGATCTGAACCTCGCTCCCCGAGATGTCCACCAACTCCAGATCGCCGCCGTCGGCCCACAAAAGCGGGCGAATTTCCTTCTCAAGGGTCTCCTGGATGAGCTGCATCTTGCGGAGGTTGGTGAGCTTTTCGGGCTTTTTCCGCTCCTCGGTGGGCTGGGCGCCGAGCACCTCACTGATCAGCTCCTTGATTTTCGGGATGCAGCCGCCGCAGGCGCCGCCGGCCTTGGTGAAGTGGGTCACCTGCTCCGCCGTGGTCAGCTTGTTGGCGGCGATGACCTTCTTCAGGAAGGTGTCGGTGAGGCCGAAGCACTTGCAGACGATCTCTCCCGGCTCCACCTCCTCGTGGCCGTGGTCGTGGTGGGTCGGCACCGGACCGCCGCGATACTTGGCGATGGCCACCTCGAGGGCCTCCTGCCCCATGACCGAACAGTGCATCTTCTCCTCGGGAAGCCCGCCGAGGAAATCGGCGATCTCCTGGTTAGTGGTGGCCAGGGCCTCGTCGAGGGTTTTCCCCTTGATGATCTCGGTCAGGGCCGATGACGACGCGATGGCGCTGGCGCAGCCAAAGGTCTGGAACTTGGCGTCGACAATCCGCTCCTTGGCGTCGTCGAGTTTGATATAGAGCTTGAGGGCGTCGCCGCAGGCAAGGCTTCCCACCTCCCCCACTGCGTCCGCATCGGGAATATCGCCAACGTTGCGCGGGTTCAGGAAATGTTCCCGAACCTTTTCAGTATAATCCCACATGGAAAATCCTCCTTGGAGTAACGTTCATCGCTACGCAATACTATAGCAAAATTGTCAGGTATTCAAGACTCCATTCTTCTGCATGTCAAAAAACGAATGGCGCAGTGCCGGAAGGAATATCCTGCCGGAGCGCCATTGCTCTTTATAAAACAGAAATAACACGGAGAACTTCAAAATCGGTAGAAAGCAACAAGGTGTTATTCTTACAACAAATTTAGAAGTCTGCCTTGGCTTTCTCCGTGCGCTCCGTCTCTCCGTGTTATTCCCTGCCGTGCCTCACCCCAGGATGAACGCCTTCCCCGCCGCCATGACCGCAGCCAGTTTTTCCTCGCTGGACGCCTCGCCGTAGAGCCGGACCACCGGCTCGGTCCCCGATTTGCGGAACAGGAGCCAGCTGCCGTCCTCCAGGATGAACTTGCTCCCGTCCACGGTCACCATGTCTTTCACCTTCAGGCCGGCAAACGCCGCCGGGGCCTGCCGCTGCTTGTCGGCATACCCGGCTTCCAGGACCGGCGAGAGGGTAATATTCTCCCGTTTCGTCAAGAATCTCCCCACCTCGCCGTAGAGTCGCTCCAGCAGGGCCTTCACCGACAGCCCCTCCCGGGCAACCATCTCAGCCACGAGGAAGCAGGCAAGGATGCCGTCCTTCTCCGGCACGTGCCCTTTGATGGAAAGACCGGCGCTCTCCTCGCCGCCGATGATGATGCGGTCCTGGCTGATCAGCTCGCCCACGTACTTGAAGCCCACCGGCGTCTCGATTACCTCGATGCCGTGCTTCTTCGCCACGGCGTCGATCAGGTGCGAAGTGGCCACGCTGCGGGCAACGGCGCCGGTCATCTTCCGGACCCGCACTAGGTAGTCGAAGAGCAGCGCAATGATGTAGTTGGGCTCGATAAAGGAACCGTCAGCATCAACGATGCCGAAGCGGTCAGCGTCGCCGTCGGTGGCAATCCCCAGCTTCACCGCCGGGTCACTTTTTACCAACCCGATGAAGTCCTGAATGTATTTCTCGGAGGGCTCGGGGGGAAAACCACCAAAGTAAGGGTCGGGATGCATATTGAGGGTTTTGATCTTCGCCCCGTGCTTCATGAGGGGCTCGTCCAGATAACCCCGGGCGGTGCCGTAGAGAACATTCACGGCGATGGCCCCAAGGGAGGCAATGGCGGCGAAGTCGACCTTCGTCTCAATATCTGCAAGATAGGTCTCCCGCGGGTCGATCTCCTCCACGAGCCCGGCGCGGGCCGCCTCGTCCAAGGCCACTTCCCGGTAGCAAACCTCGCCCAGCATCTCGTTGGCCCGCCGCTCAATGTCCGTGGTGGTCTCGGGGAGAGCGGGGCCGGCCCAGGAGGGAGAAAACTTGATACCGTTGTACTCGGGGGGATTGTGGCTGGCAGTAAAATTGATGGCTCCGGCGGTCTTGCGCCGCAGAATCTCGTGGGAGACCACCGGCGTCGGCGTGTCGCGCTTGCAGACATAGGTCTTGATGCCGGCGCCGGCCAGGACCCGTGCGGTTTCCTTGGCAAAACGCTCCCCCATGAAACGGGTATCGTAGGCGACGATGATCCCCTTCTCCTTCTCGCCGATAGACGTCACGTGATCGGCAATGGCCTGGGTCACTACCTTAACATTCTCGAAGGTGAAATCCTCGCAGAGGATGCCGCGCCAACCCGACGTGCCGAAAGCGATTCGATGCATTGTCCCTCCCTTGGGGAAATGGCTCCGCATGGCGCGGAGACCCGATTTTTCATGCAGTGAAAGCCTAATACATACCCCGTGGCGAGTCAACCCTGCCGAGTCTGAATTCGTACCCCCCGACCTCCCATTAAACGAGGTCCTCCTTTTACGGTCACAGATATTGTGGAAAGATCGGATCGACGGGCCTTTTGAGGCATTGGGCGCCGGGGATTTTACAGTTGACTTTTTTCTTTTGAAATTGCTAGATTGGCTAATAGACAGTTCTAGGGAACAAAACGATTCAGGAGGATTCAGTATGCAGTGTCAAACAGTTCTTCCCGGTACCGAGTGTACCTTCTGGGGAAAGCAGGGTTGCATCTTCACCGGCGGTTCCTGCCAGATTGTGGTTGAAAACTGCGAAGGATGTGAGCGCGTTGTCGACGGGAGCATCGGCAAGGTCTGCAGCGCCTACCCGGCACCCGTCAAGAAGTGGTCCGCGGGCATCTGCAACTTTGCCACCCACGTGAAGGTCGAAATCGCCAGCGAAGAACTGAAGGTGAACCCCCTCAAGGCCTCCAAGAAGGCCTCCGGCGGTGGCGGCAAAAAGAAGTAATCCTTCCACTGCTCTCCAAGAACCGGAAAAGGGAGGACTCGTTCCTCCCTTTTCTTTTTCGAGGCTCCCATGTCCTTCGATCACCTCACCTGCCCCCGTTGCGGAGCAGAGGTCAAGCGCTACCGCAACCCCGTTCCCACCGTCGACATCATCATCGAGACGGCGGGGGGAATCGTGTTGATCGAACGAAAAAACGAGCCCAGGGGATGGGCGCTCCCCGGCGGCTTCGTGGATTACGGAGAAACCCTCGAAGCGGCCGCCATGCGCGAAGCACTGGAGGAGACATCCCTCCACGTGACCAACCTGCGCCTTCTCGGCTGTTACTCTGACCCGGCCAGGGACCCCCGCCAGCACACCATATCCACCGTGTACGTAGCCGAGGCATCGGGCGTTCCCGCCGCAGCCGACGATGCCGCCAACCTCGCGGTCTTTCCCTTAAACGATCTCCCCTCAGAACTCTGCTTCGACCACCGCAGGATTCTCGACGACTATCTCCGCTTCCGCGAACGCTCCTCCACCTGATCCTACCCCCCTCCGGCCGATCTCCCATGCTCCCGCATGAACTCGGCGACCTTGTCCGGCGGCATCGGGGTGCTGAAGAGGTATCCCTGCACCTCGTCGCACTTGTTGTCGGAGAGAAACGATAGCTGCCCCTCCGTCTCGACCCCCTCGGCGATGACCTTCAGGTTGAGACTGTTCCCCATGGCGATGATGGCCGTGGCAATGGCGGCGTCGGCCGAGTTGATCTCCACATCCCGCACGAATGACTTGTCGATCTTGAGCGTATTGACCGAGAACCGCTTCAGGTGCGCCAGGGAAGAATAGCCGGTGCCGAAATCGTCGATGGAGATGTGGACCCCGAGATCCCTCAACTGGTTGAGCACCGACACGGCGAAGTCCGGGTTCTGCATGATGACGCTCTCGGTGATCTCAAGCTCCAGGAGATCCGCGGTAAGCCCGGTTTCGTCCAGGATTCCCCGGATCGTTTCCAGAAGGTTCTTCTGCTGGAACTGATAGCCGGAGAGGTTCACCGCCACCCGCATGGGGGGGATTCCCTGCCTGACCCACTCGCGGTTCTGGAAGCAGGCGGTCCGGAGCACCCACTCACCTATCGGGATGATGAGTCCCGTCTCTTCGGCCAGGGGGATGAACTCCCCGGGCGAAACGAGCCCCAGAATGGGGTGATCCCATCGTATCAGTGCTTCCATGGCGGTAATTCTCTTGGAGACAATGTCAACCTTCGGCTGGTAGTAGACCCTGAACTCCCTGTTGTCGAGGGCCTTGCGCAGGCTCGTTTCCAGCAGCAGCCGCTTGTCGGCGTTGGCGTCCATCTGGGGAGAATAGAACTGAACGTTATTCCTCCCCTCCCCCTTCACGCAATACATGGCAATATCGGCCTTCTTCACCAGTTGGTCCAGGTTATCGCCATCGGAGGGATAGAGGGAGATGCCGATGCTCGCCGTAACGAAAAGCTCGTAGGTGTCGATATTGAAGGGGGCGGCGAGCGTCTTCAGAATCTTCTGCCCCATCCTTTTCACGTCCTCAACGGTGTCGACATTCACAAGAATGATGGTGAACTCGTCGCCGCCGATGCGGGCCACCGTATCCACTTCCCGCACACACCCCACAATCCGGTGGGCCACCTGCTGCAGCAGCCGGTCCCCCACGGGGTGCCCAAGGGTGTCGTTGATAATCTTGAAACGGTCCAAATCGAGGAACAGGACCGCCACCTGGTGACGGTAGCGGTTCGCCAGGGCCTTGGCCTGCTGGAGCCGGTCCATGAAGAGAATCCGGTTCGGCAGCTCCGTGAGGGTATCGTGGTGGGCGAGGCGGTAAAGCTGCTCCTCCGCGTGCTTTCGTTCCGTAATGTCGCGGCAGATGCTCCAGATAACCGTGGGTGCGTCTCCGCCGTGGGCGCAGGTAAGGCTTCCTTCCACGACGACCTGTCGGCCGTCCTTTGCCGTGAAAAGTGCCTCCATAGGACTCAGGGCATCACCGGAAACAACCCGCTGCAGCTCGGCGCAGCATTGCTCGCGACTGTCGGGATGGAGGATATCGAAGAAAGAAACCGCTTCCACCTCTCCAGCCGTATAACCAAGGGTCCGTTGCCAGGCTTCGTTCACATAGAGGAGCCGACCATCCGGGGTCACACTGTGGATCAGGTCATTGGCCGTGTCGAGAAATGTGGCGAGCCGCTCCTCCCCCTCACGGACCGCGTCGGTTTCCCGACGGATAACCGTCATGAAATAAGAGGCTATGGCCGCCATGGCAGCATTGAGCAGCGACACCCAGAGCCAGGTCAGGAGCAGGTACAGATGATCGTGGTGGAGCTCGGAGCCCACGAAGGGCATCCGCACATAGGGAACGATATTCAAATGCTCGAGCACCAGCACCGCTCCGTAGAGAAGGCCGCCCAGTCCACCCACGAGCCAGACTTCGCGACGATCTTCGATGAGGAAGGATGCCTCTATGGTGACGAACAGGTATGCGGGCCAGAACCAGCTGGCTGCTCCGCCGCTCGTATGGATCAGCACCGACACTAGGACAAGGTCAAGGATAATCTGGAGAAAATTGAGAAGGCGGAAACCACGGGCAAGGCGGTCGAGGGAAAACTGAAGCAGCAGGTTGTAGCAAACAACCGCGGCAAGAGCGGCAAGAAGGAGTACGTGTTGCGATGGTGACAAAAAAAGGCCAAATCGGCTGAAATAGAAGAAACCGCCGGCCATTACACAATAAACGCCCACAAACGAGAGAAGGATCCAGCGCGTTCTGACAACGATGTGAGTGCGGGACTTCGCCTCTTCCAACCGTTGTGTTTCCTTTAATTCCAGTTTATCCGAAGCCCCTCTCAGGCGGCGTATTGCGACGTCGAACCAATCTGATTTCCATGAAGTATCGAGGCCCATGGGGTGCTTGCATGCAAATCACACGCCACCACTCTCTCCATAGAGCCGCACATCCGGAGCAGCAGGGAGCACCCCGAGGCTGGCGGCATAATCGTAGAAGAGCCGCACCCCCTTGAGATGGGCAGGAGTAAGATCGTAGGAGATTGTCCGCCAATAGTCGACCAGCACCGCACTGTCGATCCACTCCCGTTCCGGCGCCTGGGCGGCTATCTCTGGATAGGAGTCGTAGGCGATCCGCTTCGCCCTGGCAACATCAGCGGCGAGCCGTGCAACCTCGTGGGGCTTGTTCTCCGCAGCCTCTCTCCGCACCAACCAGAGGGCAAAGACGAAGGGGAGCCCCGTTGCCCGGTACCACAGATCGCCGAGGTCGTAAATGTGGTACCCCCCCCCTGTCAGCGCCCCCTTAAGGGCTCTGTCACCGATGAGGAGAAGGGCCGGATAGGAGTCGAGGGCCTCAGCTAGGGGAAGTGGGGTCCGCTCGAAACTGTTCGTGAAACCCTGGAATGTGGTGAGAATTATCCTGAGGAGATTTACCGACGTGTCGGACTCCGTCGTCATGCCGATAACGGCACCTTCAAGGCACTCCAACGGCACGCGGGAAAAGAGGAGGACGCTCTTCACCGGCCCCACCGCGCTAATGGAAAGATCGGGGAGAACGAGATAGCGGTCGGGATATTTCCCGTACTCGATGGACGATGACGGGCAGACATCGATTTCCCCCATGGCAAGCAACCGGTTCAGGTGTGCCGGCACCCCCCGGACAAAGCTGTAGCCGCTACAATCCATACTGCGTTGCAGCGCCGTGAATATGGGGGTGCAGTTGGAGTATTCTATGTGACCTATGGTGAGTGACATGGTGACACCGCTCCTGCATTATGGAATGAATTGCTCAAAAACAAAGGCGAGATAGGTAATCTCGCCTTTGCCTGCATCTGAACCTGATTGGGGCTATTCGTCTTCTTCGTCTTCCTGGCTTACGGCTTCGGCATAGTCCTCTGCCGACAGAAGGGATTTCAGTTCTTCGGGGTCGGCTAGTTCCACCACCGCGATCCAGCCGCCATCGTAGGGATCGTCGTTCAGAATTTCCGGGGCCGACTCCAGCTCGTCATTGACCTCGACAACGGCGCCGCTTACGGGGGCATAGAGCTCCGCAAGGCACTTGCGGGCCTCCACCGAGCCGAAGGAGTCGTCCTGCTCAAGCTCATCGCCGACGGCCGGGAGCTCCACGGCACTGATGGTGCCGAGACTCTCCTGGGCATAATCGGTAATGCCGATCACGGCACGGTCACCCTCGACCCTGACCCATACATGTTCCTTGCTGTACTTCAGTTCATCAGGAAAATCCATACATTACTCCAACACGATCTTCTCAAGGAAGGCGGTATCCACGTTCCCTTCCATGAAGTCCTTGTTGGCCATGATCCGCTTGTGGAACGGGATCGTCGTCTTGATCCCCTCGATGATGTACTCGTCCAGTGCCCGGGCCATGCGGCGGATGGCATCCTCGCGGGTTTCGGCATGGACGATGAGCTTGGAAATGAGTGAATCATAGTGGGGGACCACCGAATACTGGTCGTACACAAAGGAATCGACCCGCACCCCGAGGCCGCCGGGGGTGTGATAGCCGGTGATCTTGCCGGGGCACGGAGTGAACTTCACCGGGTCCTCGGCGTTGATGCGGCACTCGATGGCGTGCCCCTGGATCTTCACATCGCCCTGCTTGTAGCGGAGTTTGTGCCCCGCCGCGGAACGTATCTGCTCACGGACAATATCGACGCCGGTAATCATTTCGGTGACCGGGTGCTCCACCTGGACCCGGGTGTTCATCTCCATGAAGTAGAAGTTCAGGTTCTTGTCCACCAGAAATTCAACCGTACCGACGCTGTCATAGCCAACGGCCTTGGCGGCCCTGACCGCTGCATCGCCCATAGCCTTGCGGAGGTCCGGGGTCATAACCGGGCACGGAGCCTCCTCGATGATCTTCTGGTGGCGCCGCTGGATGGAGCAGTCCCGCTCGCCCAGATGGATCACGTTGCCGTGCTTGTCGGCCATGATCTGAATCTCCACGTGGCGGGGCTCTTCGCAGTACTTCTCGATGTAGACCTCGGGGTTGCCGAAGCCGGCCTGGGCCTCGGCCCGTGCCGTGGCAAAGGCGTTGGGGAGGGTTGCCGGGGAGTGAACGATCTTCATTCCCCGTCCGCCACCACCGGCCGTCGCCTTGATGATGACCGGGAAACCGATCCCCTTGGCGATCTTTATGGCCTCGTTGACGTCGTTTACCCCCTCCTTGGTGCCGGGGAGGATCGGCACATTCACCTTGATCACCGCCTGACGGGCACTGATCTTGTCCCCCATGATCCGCATGCTCTCGGAGGAGGGACCGATGAAGGTGATGCCGCAGTTTTCGCAGATCTCGGCAAAGGCGGCATTTTCAGAGAGAAAACCGTAGCCGGGATGGATTGCTTCGGCGTCAGTCACTTCGGCGGCGCTGATGATGGCGTTGATATTTAGGTAGCTCTGGAGGCTCGGCGCCGGCCCGATGCAGACGCTTTCGTCGGCCAGCTTGACGTGAAGGGAATCCTTGTCGGCGGTGGAGTATACAGCAACCGTCTTGATCCCCAACTCCTTGCAGGCCCGGATGACCCGCAGGGCAATCTCCCCCCGGTTTGCAATCAGAACTTTATGGAACATGTACGAAATCTCCGCTCATGGGTTAAAAGGGCGACTGCTTGTTGCCGTCCCCGTACGTGTCGTCCGTTGTCTCGGGTTAGAGCGGCTCGACGATGAACAGCGCCTCGCCGAACTCGACCGGCTGGGCGTTTTCCTTGCAAATCTCGACAATCTTGCAGCGGTACTCTGCCTCGATCTCGTTCATGAGCTTCATGGCCTCGACGATGCAGAGAACCTGCCCCTTCTCGATAATCTGTCCCACTTCCACATAGGGAGCGGCATCCGGCGCCGGGGCCCGGTAGAAGGTACCGACGATGGGGGACGTGATTTCATTCCCCTTGGCCTTGGCGGCTGCCGGCGCGGCAGCTTCCACGGGGGCAGCCGATGCAGCCGGAGCAGCGGCCTGGACCATGGCCGGCTGCATGGCGACCATGGGCTGGGGTGCCTGGTACTGGACCATCGGAGCCGTGCACCCGCGCTTGATCCGGATTTTCTCCTCGGCCCCCTCCAGCTCGAATTCGGTGATGTCTGTTTCCGTTACCATCTTTATCAGCGACTTGAGATCCTTGATATCCATACGTTTTCTCCTTTTGGCAGATACCGCCCGGCCTCGATGGCAAACAGACGGTTATTACAAAGTAACCCCGTAAACCAAGAGGGGCATCTTCCCGGCTCACGGATTCAAGATGATGAGTTCCTTGGGCACCCTGGTGAGGAGGCGGTATCCGTTGCCGGTGACCGCCACCGTATCCTCGATCCTCACTCCGCCCCACAGGGGGATGTAGATGCCCGGCTCAATGGTGAAAACCATTCCCTCTTCCGCCACTCCTTCGCCGCGGGGGGAAACGACCGGCTTTTCATGAACATCGAGCCCGACCCCGTGGCCAAGCCCGTGGCCGAAAAAGGCCCCGTATCCCCGCTCTTCGATAAAACCGCGAGCAATGGCGTCCAACTCCTTGAAGCTCACCCCCGGCCGCACGGCAGCCAAAGCCCGATCATGGGCCTCCTTGACAATGCCGTAGATCTCCCGCTGCCGGTCATCGGGCTCGCCGACACAGACGGTGACCGTCTCGTCGGAGTGGTATCCGCCATAGATGGCACCAAAATCAATGGTGACGAGTTCGCCGGCCCCGATAACCTTGGTACTGGCCCTGCCATGGGGAAGCGCACCCCGTTCGCCCGAAGCGACGATGAAATCGAACGATTTGTCATCGGCCCCCGCCCGTCGCATGGCGAACTCAAGATCCAGAGCATACTCGCGCTCGACCACCCCTGGCTTTAGTCCGTCAAGGGACGCCAACAGGGCTTCGGAGGCGATGCGGGCGGTCTCGGCCAGCAGATCGATCTCTTCCGCATCCTTCACGATACGGAGTGGAGCAAGCTCCTCCCCGAGGGGAACGAACTCCACGCCGGAAACTTTTGCGGTGAGGGCCGTAAGGAGAGCGACCGTCGTGTGTTCGGCCTCGAAGCCAACCCGCCTGAATCCCTGGCCGGCACAAAGCTCCGCGATGCCGTCGAGCTTCACGCGGTACTCAACCGTGGAACACCCCGTCACCTCACGGGCCGCCTGGGTCGTGTAGCGGGAATCCGTCAGAAACCAGCACGAATCACGGCCGACAACCAAAACACCGTCACTCCCGGTGAAACCGGCAAGGTATCGGACGTTACTCAGATTAAAAAAGAGAATCGCGTCAACATCCTGTTTTCCCGCGCATCCTCGGGCTTTAATAATCCTGTTTTGTAACATGCTTCACGCCTTGGCGACAATCTCTTTTTTAATATAAGTAAAAAGCGCACGTAGTCCGAGCAGATAACTGTCGGCACCAAACCCGGCGATCTGGCCGACTGCCACCGGGGCAATGAAACTGTGGTGCCGGAACTCCTCACGGCGATGGATATTGGACAGGTGAACTTCCACGACTGGAAGGGCCACGGCGGTAAGGGCGTCGCGGATGGCGACACTGGTATGGGTATAGGCTGCCGGGTTGATGAGAATTCCGTCACAGGCGCCGCAGGCCTGCTGTATGGCATCGATGATCGCCCCTTCACTGTTGGACTGGAAGAAGGAGACCGAGCAGCCGAGTTCTTCCGCCAGTGCGGAAATCTCCTCATTAATCCGGTCCAGGGTAAGGACGCCATAAATTCCCGGTTCCCGGGTGCCGAGGAGATTGAGGTTCGGGCCGTGAACTACAAGAACGTTCATCGATGCCTCCATGAACAAGGTAAGAGGGATGGATCGGACGCGGATGCTAGGAAAGGCGCTCGCGCAGCCCGAAGACTTCACGGCGCAGCAGGTAGCGTCCCTTGCCGCAGTTGCCGTCCTGGCCGAGGATGAGGGCAATAAACAGCTCATCGTTGATACTCCTTACGATGACCTGTGCCCGCCCGGTATTCACCGCCATTTCTTCCAGCGAGCCGGTCTTGAGGACGTCAGCCATGCGCTTGACCTCCTTGAGCAGGGAGGCATATTCCACCGCCATCAGGTTCAGGTCCATGCCGGAACCGTCCAGCAAGTACTCGTCGATGGCGATGCCGTCGTCTGCCATGATGATAGCTCCGAGCCCACCCTCGACGCTCTCCACAATACTCTTCAGTGTTTCACTGAACGGCACTGTCTCATCCTCCCGATGGTATCGAGCCACCCCTCCAGGACGGCAACTGCGTCGTTCCGCCCCACGGAATCGGCCTTATCATGAACAGCTTCGGCAAGCTCTTCACCAAAAGGCATGGCTGCGGTGAAGGCATTTTCCCGGGCGCGGGCATCGTCTTCATCGATACAGTGCTTAAGGTCGACGATCCGCTGCCGCAGGTCGTCGTTGCCAGGGTTGGCATCAAGAAGGTCCCGGTAGATCTTGAGGGCCTTCTTCAGGAACCCCTGTTTGATGTAAAGCTCCGCGATGGTGGCCGTTGCGAGGGGATCGGAACCGGGTTCGTCCATTGCCCCGTGCTCCTCCACCATCAGCGGTTCACCGCCGAAACCCGCTTCCGCGGTGAACTCTCCGGCAAAGCTCACCTCATCGACATCCTCATCGATGACTTCGTCGGTTAACTCTTCGATAATCTCTGCATCTTCCAGAAGAAATTCATCAGCAAATCCCGCCGAAGCGTCAACCGGAACCTCCCCTGCAGCGGAAAACAGGTCCGTGTCCGTCTCGAAGCTCCGCTCCCGCAGAGCAAGACCGTCAAGGGCAGCCTGGCTTTCCTGATCGCCGGGGTTAAGGACGAGGATTGTCTCTAACGCCTTGCGAGCAAGGGCATTCTCGCCGGTGTCACGGTAAATCCGGCTAAGGAGCTTCTGGGCCGTGAGGTTATCGGGGGTTACCCGAACGACCCGCTCCAGGGCGCCCCTGCTCTCCGTCTGCTCTCCCTTGTCGAAGCAGGCGCGCCCAAGGGCCAGATACCCTCCGACGTAGTCGGGATGGAGTTCTATCCCCTTGCGGGCAGTGTCGATGGCCTCGTCGAGGAGCCCCGCCTTACGGTAGAGTTCCGCCAGAGGGGCAAAGCAGTACGACGCGGGATCACCGTTAAGAATATCCTCGTAGCGTCTGATTTCTGTCCGGAATGATTCGTTCTCCGGTGCCATGGTCACCCTCCGATCCCGCAGACGTCGATCACCTCGGAGAGGTCCCGAAGCCTGACGATGGAGAAGCCGCCGATCCCGTTGTTGAGTACGAAACTGAGCCCCGTGTCCCGGGCCTTCTTGTCCCGCAGGAGAGCTTCGCGATAGGCCTCTGCGGCGAAGACAGGAAGCTCCACCGGCAGTTTCAAGGACTCCAGAAGCGCACGGAGCCGGCCGGTATCGTCGGCAGTGGCCTCACCCCGATGTTCGGCCAGCTTGGCGGCCTGCACCATGCCGATGGCAACCGCTTCGCCGTGGAGGAAGGTTCCGTAGCCCGCAAGGGTTTCGACCGCATGGCCAAGGGTGTGTCCGTAGTTGAGCACCGCCCTCAGCCCCGATTCCCGCTCGTCTTTCTCAACCACCGACGCCTTTATGGCGCAACAGGCCATGATGATCCTGGTGAGGACGTCACGGTCACGGGCAAGGATCGGCGTGATATTCCGCTCCACCTCGGCGAAAAGCTGAGGATCAAGGACGACTCCGTACTTCACCACCTCGGCCATCCCGGCCAAGTACTCCCGCTCGGGAAGCGTCGTGAGGGTCTCCACATCGATGACAACCGCACGGGGCTGGTAGAATGCGCCGATAAGATTCTTGCCCCGGGGATGGTTGATGCCGGTCTTGCCGCCGACGCTGCTGTCCACTTGGGCAAGGAGCGTGGTTGGCACCTGCACGAAGGGGATGCCCCGCAGGTAGGTGGCAGCGGCAAACCCCGCCATATCACCAACCACGCCGCCGCCGAGGGCGACGATGAATGAATCACGGGTGAGCCCGCCGTCGATGAGGGCGTCGTAGATGATGTTCATGGTGGCGCTGGTCTTGAACTCCTCGCCATCGGGAAGCTCCACCCGAAGGGGCGAAAAACCCGCCGCGGCGAGAGAGTCGGCCACCGGGCCATAGTAGAGGGGACCCACCGTGGTATTGGTCACCACCGCGACAATCCTCCCCAGCCCCAACTCCCTGCAGAACGCACCGATCCCCGGGAGGATTCCGCTTCCTCCCCGAATCGTGTAGCTTCTGTCGCCAAGTCCTACCGTCAGCGTTTCCACGCTACCTTCCTTCCAAGTACCCGGTGATTTCAGCGACCACATCTTCCACGCTTTTGCCGGTAGTGTCAATCCTCAACTCCGCATCCGCGTAGAACTGTTCACGTTCCGCCATCATGGCCGCAATCCGCTCGCCCGAACGATCGTCCTTCAGAAGGGGGCGGTCCGTCTCCTCCCGCAGCCGCCTGCATACTTCCTCCACCGTGGCGGTCAGGTTCACCACTACTCCCGCCTCCCGCAAGAGACAACGGTTTTCAGGAGAGATAACCGCTCCGCCGCCGGTGGAAACGACACAGCGTTCTTCCCGGGACACGGATCGCACCGCCTCGGTTTCGAGAGCCCGAAAGTGGGGTTCCCCATGTCGGGCAAAGATCTCGTTAATGGAGACTCCCTCCCCTTCGACGATGAGCGCATCCAGGTCGCAGTAGCGGAAGCCGAGCCGATGGGCCAGAAGTCTGCCAACGCTGCTTTTTCCCGTCCCCATGAAGCCGGTGAGAATGACGTTGCGCACGTTAGAAGGAGCGGAGATAGTCGAGGTAGCCATCGTAGTTGCGCCGTATCTCGGCAAGGGAGTCGCCGCCGAACTTCTCCAGGAACGCGTTGGCAATCTCGATGGCCACCACCGACTCGGCCACCACAGCGGCGGCGGGCACGGCGCAGACATCGGAGCGCTCTACCGTGGCCTCGAAGGGCTCCTTGGTGAGCATATCCACCGAACTGAGAGGTTTGTAGAGGGTCGGGATCGGCTTCATGGCCGCGCGGATGACGATCTCCTCGCCGTTGGTGATCCCCCCCTCGATGCCTCCGGCATTGTTGGTCTTGCGGAAAAATCCCGTGGCTTCACCGTGGGCGATGCGGGAGGAGTCGAAGTAGATCTCGTCATGAACCTGGGAGCCGGGGCGGCGGGCCGTCTCGAAGCCGAGGCCGATCTCCACCCCCTTGATGGCCTGGATGCTCATGACCGCCATGGCGAGGCGGGCGTCGAGTTTGCGATCCCACTGGACGTGGCTGCCGAGTCCCACCGGGGCTCCCGTCACAACCACCTCAACGACCCCGCCCGCCGTGTCGCCTGCATCCTTCACCGAGTCGATAAAAGCCTTCATCCGCGCTTCCGCCTCGGGGTCGTAGGTGGCAAGTTCGGACTTGGCAGCCAGTTCCCGGAGCCGGTCGGAGGAGAGGCCGCGCCGCTCGGCCTTTATCCCCCCGAGTTCCACCACGAAGCCGCTCACCGTGGCACCAAAGGAGGCCAGAAATGCCCGGGCAACGGAGCCCACCGCCACCCGCATGGCAGTCTCCCGGGCGCTGGAACGCTCCAGGATGTTACGGACGTCGCGGTGGTTATACTTCATGGCACCGGAAAGGTCGGCATGGCCGGGACGCGAACGGGTGACGCGGATTTTATCATCCCGGTGGCGCTCGTGGGGCGACATCTTCTCCTGCCAGTTAACCCAGTCGCGGTTCACCACGCAGAGGGTCACAGGGGAACCGATGGTCTCACCCCACCGGACCCCAGAGAGGATCTGGACCTGATCCTTCTCGATCAGCATCCGTCCCCCACGGCCGTAGCCCCCCTGCCGGCGGGCCAGGTCCACGTTGATGGTTTCTTCGGAAATTTTCAGGCCTGCGGGAATTCCCTCGATGATGGCCGTCAGTTGCGGGCCGTGGGATTCACCGGCGGTCAGGTAGCGGAGCATACTCACCTCTTTAGTAAAGAAATGCCAGGGGAGACCCCTGGCATGGTAAAAATTGTCTTTATGGAACCCTTTTCATTACAGAACGATTTTAGGAGTAATGAAGATTAGCAGTTCGTTTTTGATTTTTTGCGTATTGCTCGACTTGAACAGCCAGCCAAGCAATGGGATATCTTTAAAGAACGGGACGCCTTGATCGGCCTGAGAATCATTATCCACGTAAATCCCACCAATCACCGTGGTTTCACCATTTCTTACCAAAAGCTCTGTGGTCGCCTCTTTCTTGTTGATTGCCGGGACAGCACCTATAGGTGCTGGTGCAGCAGAGTTGTTAGTCGCCTTGATCTTCATACTGATGCTTCCATCGGCAGCAATGTGGGGCGTCACTTCCAGCGTCAATGCCGCTTCAACGAATTCTGTTTTCGTCCCTTCAGCAGAGACAGTCGAATAGGGAATAGATTGTCCCTGGGATATTTTGGCTGCTTTGTTGTTCAGGGTCACGACTTTGGGCGATGAAATTATCTTTATCCTCTCTCCCGAAGCCAAAGCGGACAGTTTCAGGTCAAGGGACCCGCCGGAAATGAGTTTCCCGAATGTTATGCCGGCCGCAGCACCAGGACCGAATGTGCCCGCAGCTGGCGCAAGCCCGGTGAGGATTCCACCAAACCCCACGTCAGCATTCGTCACACCAATAGTATTCGCATCACGAGCGTGTATGCCCCATTGAATGCCGAGTTCCTGAGTGACCGTGGAACTCGCCTCAACGATTCTGGCCTCGATCATTACCTGTTTCTCGGGGATGTCGAGACTCTTCAGCAGATTCCTCATCTCCGCCACCACCGGTGCGATATCCTTGACGATGACCCGGTTGGTGCGGGCATCCTGGGAAATCATCCCCCGCTCGCTCTTGAGGGTGTTGAACTGGGTGACCACATCGCCCACTGCGGCATAGTTGACGTCAAAGACCTCGGTCTTGAGTTCCATGCCCTGTTCGCGGGACTTTTTGGCCTTCTGCTCTTCATCGGCAAGGGTCATGATTTTGGATTTGGGACGGATCTGAACGATGTTGCCGTCCCGTTGCATCCCGAGCCCCTTGTTCTCAAGAATCACGTCGAGGGCCTGGTCCCAGGGAACGTTCACCAGTTTCAGGCTGATGGTGCCGGTAACATCGTCACCGACGATGAAGTTCAGATTGCTGACTTCGGCAATAAGCTGGAAGATCTTCCTGATATCGGCATCAGAGAATTCGAGGGTGACCCGGCGCCCCGTGTAGGCCTTTTTCCCGTCCGCGGTTGCCGTCGGTGAAGCAGCCTGTGATTTGACGACCACAGGAACGGACCGTTCAGACTCGGCCGGCTTGGCCGGCTCCGAGGCGACCGGTGTCGCAGTGATATCAACCGGATTCTTCAGGTCGAGGTAGATGATGCCCCCTTCCCTGTGCAACTCATAGGAAGTCTGCCTCCGTAATGTGACCTGCACTTTCACGTCGTGACGCCCCTTTACCTTGACCTGGTAGGGGGTCACCTTCTGGACAACGCTCGCGAAAGCGCTCGTGTCGAGATGCCGCTGCCATTTGCGCGGAAGAATGCAGTTTTTGAGAGTAAGCGTCAGACCTTCGGCGGATTTGACAGGCTTCTCGACGTCGCACGGGGCTGTCGTTTCAATGGCGATGCGGGAGATGGTATCCACCACCTTGAATTCTATAGAATCTATTTCGGGTGCCCCGGCATGCATAGCGGGCTTGGCTTCCGCCTTGGGTGACACGCCCGTCACAAGGGCGGGGGTCGCCTGATCGGGCTCACGAGGCTTCGCCGCGACGGCAGCAGGGGCTGATGACGGAACCACGGCGAGGCCGGCGGCGGTCTTCTCCACCGTGAAGGCAGGAAGGGTGTCACCTGAAGCATCGAGGACAAGACGCACCTTGTCGGGATAGGCGCCGACCCGGACGGTCTCGATCCCAAGGCTGTTGACCGGCACAACCTTTTGGGCCAGGGCCGCTTTGACGCCGAAGACATCGAGCACGAGGCGGTCGGGCTTCGTGAGCCGGAACGTCTTGAAGTCGGCCACCTCGCCCGTGGTCCGGATTTCAAGGGAGTCTTTCCGGGGAGTGATGGCGGTGATGGCATCGGCGATTTTACGTTCTGCAGCTACAGACGTACTAGCGGACTGCGGAGCTACCGGTTCCGGCGCAGCGGCAGGCGCCGGCGGCTCGGCTTTGGCCGGTGCGGCAGAAGCAGGAGCCGGCGGGGGGACAAAGGCCAGACGCATTGTTCCCTTGTCGGTGGGATCCGTGGCAGCCGTCATCTCCGCATCCCGGGCAAGGAAGACCTCTACCCGGGTCATGGCGGCTTCCCCCTCGCCTACACGGGTGGTGGCAATCCGCTTGATGTTTCCGGCGTTGATCTCCATGGGCGCGGAAAAGGCACCCGGTTGCACCTGGGCAAGATCTACGACCGCCTTGGGAGGGTTCGCAGCCATGTAAAAAGTGTACGCGAGGGGACGGTCAGCCGAGATGCTTACCTGGGCATTGTCTCCCTCCCCCGTAACGCGGATGTCCCGGATCACCGGAGCCGAGGGCTGGCTCGTCTCCTTGTCGCCCATAACGGAACCGTTAGTGGCGGCACAGCCGCACAACGCGCCCAACAGGGACAGAAAGGCAAGGTTGCGGGATATTGTGAGTTGGATTCTCATGGGGAGTCTCCTTAGCAGCCTGTTAGTTTTTCTTTGGCAGGGCGAGTTTCACCGTCCGCCGGCTTATTTTGCCGGTGACATCATTCCTGATGCGTTCAGCAACTTCAAGGTATGACGGGGTGATTCTCATTATCACGCCATTGTTGTTGCCCATTTTCATCCCTGCCTTGACCACGTATCCCTTGCCGGCTGGGTCGACGATAAGAGCCTTGTTTTCCTTGAATCCGGCAATGATGCCGGAGACTTTGAACTGCTCCACCGGATAGCCCTGGATGGGGAGTGCGCCGGCGGCGGGAATGGAGCCGCTGGCAGCGGCCGGTTTCTCGGCCTTGGGTTGAATGAACGGCTTGAAGGGATCTTTGCGGCCGGAAAAATCCAGTGACGGAGTAACACTTGTCACGGATTGGGCTGACGAGGCCTGAGCCTGCACGGGAGGCTTGACCGGGTTGGCCGGTTTCGCGGGGGGGACCGGCGGGGGACTCTCTTCGGCCTTTTTGCACCCTCCGCACGCCAGGACCAGTGAGGCCGCTGCGGCAAGGAGGAGCATGCTGGTGCTATTTCTTCTTGTCATCCTTGGTCTCTTTCTTGTCGAGGAAACGGAACGTCGTGGCGAGACAGTTCACTTTGACGCTGGTCTTGCCTCCCGCCTGCTTAATGTCGGCAAAGGAGACATCGGTGATATTGACGATCCTCGGCAGCTTTCCCACGGCGGTGAAGAAATTGGCAACGCTGTGGAAGGTGCCGGAAATGGAGATATCAACCGGCACTTCGGCATAGAAGTCCTTGGAAACTTCAGGTTTCGGCCTAAAGAGAAGGAAGTCGTTACCCGCGCTCTTGCCGACACTGGTGATGCCGGTCAGTAGGGAGGGTATCTCTTTCTGGTTCGGCAGTTCGGTGAGGGCCAGGTCGAGATCTTTCTGAAGTTGCTGATACTCGCGCTTCAGCTTGGGAAGGTTGTTGGCGATCCTCTCCTTTTCCCGCACCTCGTTCTGCAACCCTTCCAGCCGGCCGCGAAGCTCCTTGAGCTCCGTCTGCCGCGGCAGGAAGAGCCCCCAGTAGAGGGCAGCACCTTCAAAAAGCAGGATGGCGACCAGAAGAGCAATCTTCTGTTTCTTGGGAAGCTTCAGCAGTTTTTCGATTCTCGGATCCATGGAGAGTCCTTAACCGGTGGCTATTTCTTCGGCGCGGGCGGCGGCTCTGGGTTCTTGACCGCCTTCAGGGCACAGGTGAGCTCGAACCGCTTGGCCTTCACGCCGCCGACCTCCGTTTGCTCGGACACGACGAGTTCCACGTTCGTGAAATCTTCGGATCTTTGGAGGTTGCGCATGAATGTGGCGATGAGATCCTCGTCGAGGGCAATCCCCCCGATACTGACGCCGGCTCCGCTCTCGGCATACTTGGTGATCCAGAGCTTATCGGGCGTAGCATCGCTCAAGGTCGCGAGTCTGCGGACGGGGCCGGTCTTTCCCTTGCGAAGCTGAGCGAGCACATCGAGCTTCTTCGTGACTTCATCTTTCAGCTTCTTGATGTTTTCCAGCTCGCCGATCTTGACCTTGAGTTGCTGAAGGTCGTTTTCAGCCTTGGAAATCTCTTCCTTGGTGGCTTTGATCTTTGCCTGGGCATAAACATAGAGGCCAAGGCCGGCAACGAGCACGAGAGCCGCCGAGACGCCGAGAATCGCCAGTTGCTGCCTGGCGGTCTCCTTCTTCTTCGACGTTCTGACCGGGAGCAGGTTGATTTTTACCATTTGTCCCCAACCCTCCTTGCGGCCAGCCCCAGGGCAACCGTGACGAGGGGCCCGATCTCTCGGAGATACTCGGGATCGAACTCCTTTTCGCTGCAGGTAATCTTCCTGAAGGGATTGAGCATCTCCACCGGCACGCCGAGCTTGTCCTGGATCGCATCGGCGAGCATGGCGGTTTTAGCCGCGCCGCCGCTCAGGTAAACCTTGCTCACCCTCCCCTCGCCGGCGGTCGTGTTGTAGAAATCCAGGGAGCGGCGCACCTCGATGGAGAGGGTTTCGTTGATTCGCGCCAGTACGCTCCGCAACTTCTCCTGGTCGGGGTGATCACCGGTCAGCTTGACCCGTTCCGCTTCGTCGCTGCTCAAGGCGAACTGTTTCTGAATCTCTTCGGTAAAGAGGTTCCCCCCCATCTGGACGTCGCGGGTGAAGAGCGAAATCCCCCCCCTGACGATATTGAGGTTGAGGATGCTGGCACCGATATTGATGAGGGCCACGACCTCCTCCGCCCCGCTTTCATAGTTGAGCTCAAAGGCGTTCTGCACGGCGAAGGAGTCGACGTCGACAATGACGAGCTTGAACCCGCTCTCCGCGAAGACATTCACGTAGTCGTTGATGATTTCCTTCTTGCTGGCCACGAGGAGCACATTCATGCGGGTGGGATCGTCCTCGTCGGGCTCGAGAGTCTGGAAATCGATATTGACGTCATTGATGTCAAAGGGAATGTACTGCTCGGCCTCCCAACGGATTTGATCCTCCAGTTCTTCGGGGGGCATGGCGGGAAGCTTGATCTTGCGTATGATCACCGTGTTGCCCGAAATGGAGCAGGCAGCTTCCTTGATCTTGACGGAAAGGCTCTTGCCGAGGTTCTTGACCGCATCGACGATGGCCGAGCTGTCCATGAGGGTATTGTCGACGATGGCCTCGGACGGCAGCGGCATCGTGCCGACATTCAGGAGCTGCCAGGCCCCCTTCTGCTCCCGGAGCTGCACGAGCTTCACGGAGCTGGAGCCTATGTCGATGCCGACGAGATCCTTTTTCTTGGAGAAAAACATAGGTGGTTCCCGTTCACAAGGTTAGTCGAGAAAGACCGCTTCCTTCTCGGACAATGAAAAACCAAAGGCAAGAATGATCTTTCTCTTTGTCTCCATCCGGCACTCCTCACCGTGCTCGATCCTGTCGATGGTGGCCGGCGAGACCCCCGCAAGGCGCGCAAGCTCAGCCTTGCTCATGAGCCGTTCTTCTCTGATCTTTCTGACGTTGTTCTTGAATTTCATCGCCCAATCCCGCAAAGCCAGGTAGTTTATGGCGAAATGTACTGAAATTGAAATCAATGTCAAGGAATTAGTTAAAATCGAATGAAGTTGAAATGAATTAAGCAAGATTGATACCGTAAACATTTCAATCGTTCTGGCAACGAAACTCCATGAATTGAAGCAAATGACTGACAATTTCCGTCCACTCCTTGCCGATATTTTGACAACCTGTATTTACTGAGTACGAAAAAGAAAAGCCGGGACCGAGCATCACGAATTGTGATATTTCGGCATCCCGGCTGTCTCAGAGAGACCCTGTAGGCTTTCCGTCCCACCCTCGCGGATGGTTTAGTATTGTCGATATCGGAGCTATTCTGTTTTTTCCAGGAACACTCGCGTATGTGTCCTCTGGATTAACTAATCGGCCTGTACGTCCGTTTCTTGAGGAAAAAATCCTCATTTCGAACTTTTTTTCGGGAGGGCTACCGTACCGAGAGCTTTTAGGGCTACCCCGCGGTACTTGCCGAGCCTGTTGAACTGGTTATCCAGCTTTATCGACTCGGCAAGGTATCCCTTCCCCTCCACATCCCTGCCATGCCGGATAGCATACAACCCTTCCAGGAATAGGGCAAAAACCTTGTCCTTTGTCTCAAGCTCCCGGTGAAGCGCCTCTTCGCCGCGTAAATCACCACGCAGATCGTGAATATAGCCGAGGTAAAGGTAAATTTCCTTGAAAAAGGGAAATGTTACTGCCACATTTTGTCGCAGGTACTGCAATCCCTGGAACGCCGCATCGTATTCCTTCTTGTTGAGCTTCCGTTTCGCATCGAGAAAACGCTTAATGTTTTGAAGCTCCGTCACCCGTGACGGGAAAGGCTTTCCCAATATGCGGTACGTCATCCATCCCACGACGTTATAGGGCCATGTTGCGACAACATAAATCGACGCGGCCCCTAGTATTATGGCAACCAGTACGGCAATCGTCCGCCCAGTTTTTCTTACAGGTTTGCCCATATTCAATACAGTGAATCTTCCCTTACTTTATTTCCAGCTCTGAGACGAAATAAGCCTTGTTCGGAAGTCTGTAGACGGTAGCTTTGACCGCGTCCCCCTTCTTCAGGGAAAATTTCGCCTGATTTGCCGGGGTGCCGTCGACATCACTCTCCTGGCAGATAATATAGAGCTTTTCCCGAAGAATAAAGCTTCCCGCGCCCCGCACCTCCATGACCACCCCTTCGTGAGCCTCCGGAGTCATGAGATCGGTGATATTAACTCCTAGAGAGGAGAGTGTGGGGAACCCCCGGTGAGCGTCCTGCCCAGCCACGGCGAGGTTGACACAGAACACAAGACTTGCCGCAACGACCATCAGGTAACGCATCAGAACACCTCTCGCCATGAAATGGGTATGATACCGGTCACGAAATTGAAAATCTCTTGTATTGGCTTCTGGTTGGCACTCCCATCTCCCCCGCCAC
This sequence comes from Geobacter grbiciae, assembly GCF_018531165.1. NCBI lineage: Bacteria > Pseudomonadati > Thermodesulfobacteriota > Desulfuromonadia > Geobacterales > Geobacteraceae > Geobacter > Geobacter grbiciae. The sequence continues at coordinate 43,823 of NZ_JAHDIW010000014.1, forward strand.
CTCCCCCACCTGTGGGAGGCGAATCAGGGATGAGGTTTAACAGATTAATGACCCCGCCGCCGGCTCCGACAAAAGCCGTGGTTCCCGTCGGGCGGACGACCAGTACAGCCTCGGTGGGTATGCCGTTACCGAGACTGTAACGCGAATAGAGGCCATTCAGGTAGCTTACGGCGTAAACCTTTGCGCCACCGCCAATATCGCAGAGGGCGTTATTGGGAAGGAAGGTATCGAACAGTACATACTTGTTGAAGAGGACCGGCGCAGCCAGCGACTTCTCGCCGGCAGCCGCAATGAGCCGGATATACCACCCACTCGTTGACAGGGGCAAGATAGAACTGCTTACCACACCTGTCTGATTGGTCAGGCTGCTTTCCGTAAGAGTAGCAAATACGCTCTGATCGGGGCTGGTGTCCTTCACCCCGTAAAGCCGGTCCACGGCATCCGTCGAACGGGGGTTGTCCCGGTCTCCAGTAGAGAAGTAAACGTAGTTATGCCCCGACTGCAAGGCTATCTCGGGCTGATAGAAGATTTTCCGCCCCGAGCTGCCGTCGGCTCCCGGGTTGGAGGCAAAGAGCTTGCGGATTCCCCAGTTGTCGATGAGGTTGATGTCTTTCTGGGCATCAGTGGGGTCAGTACTGTTGGGCGACTTCCCAATCCGCCACAGATTGCCCCCCAGGTCCCCCACATATATCCGGTCGACAATCCCATTGGAGTCCATGTCCACGGCGGCTACGTTACTGGGAATGGCATAGTTCATTCCATTGCTGGTTGTGTATTTGAAGCTGCTTATCAACTCACCGGTGAGCAGGTTGGCGATGAATACTCCACGCCCCTTGGCGGCAGCGGCGACAGCCTTGGTGTTAGCCTGAGCCGAGTCGAAGCCGGCACCGAAGATAACGGCATCATAGGTGACTGGCACCCCGTTGCTGTCATTTTTCTTCACTTTGGCTATCAGCGGTTCTGACCAGGTCTGGCCGATTTCAGAGAAGCCGGTGGATGAACCGTTGATTCTCCAAAGAAATTGTGGCGACGCGGGATTGGTGACATCAAGGGCGTAGTAGTTGTCGCCTCCGGCCCGCTGCCCGAAGATGATGATCGCCTTGGTGATGACACCGGCCGAGTTCCGCAGTTGGTAGAGCTTTACGGAACCATCGACAAAATACGGGTGAGAGCTTCCCTCTTCAAAGAGCTTCAGGCGGGGAAGCGCGTCGGGAGGCACGAAGCCCCACTCTTCGCTTCCGTTCGCATCATTGATGCAGTGGAGCATCCCGTCGTTGGAGCCGAAGAAAATGTGCCGGTTCGGGTCGGTGGCCGTCGGTCCGTTGTAGTCCACCACCAGCGGCACGGAGTGGAGGATATCACCGAGAATGAAGTCCCGCTTTTCGGTCCAGTTCAGGTTGCCATTGTCATCATAGGCGTCCTGGCCGTGTATGTAGTTGATCAGGTCGTCGCGGGCTGCGGTGGCAGCGTTGGCTGCGTTGCTCTTGGCCGGATTGCCGAGCACGGCGGCCGTCAAGGCGGTGTTGGCGATCGTGAAGGCATTGGAGCTGTCCGTGAGGTTACTGTTGGTCCCGAGGTAGGTGTAGATGTTCCGGGCGGTAGACCGGCTCTTCAGCAGTGACGATACGCTCCAGTACGGAACGGCGGTGTCGAGCATGGCTCCCGATGAATCCGTGGCCTGGTTGCCGGCACTGTCGATGATCTGATTGGAACTGGACAGCCCGTATTTGTGGAGGTCGCCGACCCAGAACTTGGAGTAAGCCAGCGGCTTGAAGAACGCCAGATACATCTTGTCGCCGCTGGAAGTCCGGGTTATGGGAACGACCGGAGCGGTATAGGTCTGAAGCTTTTTGGCGATGTCGTCCAGGGCCATGAGGAGGCTGTGCTCCAACTCCGCGGCGTTGTTAGCGGTAAAGTACAGCCCCCCTCCGTTCTGGGCGGTTCTCTGCAGCAGGGGGCTGTCATGGGCGTAGCCGATGGTGTACGTCGTTACATTCTGGGTTCCCTGCAGGTCGGGACGAAGATCGTGGGTATAGAGATACTTGGCCACATCATCGAGAAACGTCTGGGGGACCGTGTCACTGTATGTATTGTCGGCGACCCAGACGTCGTTATTGAGGGGGTCGGTGGTGGTAGTGCTGTGCATATTGTAGTCACCGTCCTGGTCCCATTTCTGCCCCCGGTTGGCGTCGGTGATTCCCGTCTGCCCGCGGTCGAGAAAATGGCCGATGATGGTTGTGTTGGTATCGTGGGTTGGTTCACCATCGGTGACGATGATGATGAAGGCTTTCTGGCACCAGTTATTAGAATTCCAGGGGCTGTACTGGCCGGTATAGGTGTCCTCGAAATACTTACCGGCATCGGTCAGCGCCTCTGCGAGAGGAGTCCAGGTGGTGGCGTTGATGGCGCTGATCTGGCCATGCATGGCGGTAATGGTGGCGCCAATTTTCGAAATGATGTTGCCACCGTCCTCGGTGTTGAACTTCATGAACCCGAAATCGACGTCATTGTACATCAGATCGACCAGGTTATTGAGCACCCCCTTGGCCGTGCTCAGCTTGCTGGTGGTGGGCAACGCCTCGTAGTTGAGGCGGTTGCCGGTCTTGAGTGCGGTGCTACTGTCGTCGATCCCATCCTGGCCGGCAATGTCAACGCCGCCATCCCGGTTTATCTGATCGGTGAAACTGCCAGTATACACCTGCCACTGGGTTGCCGTGCACTGCCCCTTCTTGTTTCGCGCCGTGCACGTATACTGGTAGACGGTGTCTTTCGTGTATGTTCCGGCATAGGCCGTAGCGTTGTCGTAGGGGACCGGGTCGCCCATGCTGCCGGAGTTGTCCATAATGATCATCACCATCGGCTTCATGGTGGCTCCGGCAGAATATATTTCGGTGTCATCGGCCCTGGCGATGCCGGGGACCGCAGCGAGATGGGCGATGGTTACCGGAACGGAAAGCATCCGCATGATCTTTTTAAAGAGCCTGCTCGTCAACATGGCTGCTACCTCCCCGCGTTTCGTGCGGAAATACAAAGTTCCGACCCGTTTAGGGTGCGAGACTGAATCCCTCAAACTCGACGATCTTTCGTGAAGTCCCGTTCTCGGCACGGGCAACGGTCCGGCTGCGATAGGGTTTCAGCACCAATGCTCCTCCACCGGCTGTGGGCGCCACATACCTGCTGCTGAAACCGCTGCCGACCAGAAGATTTGAGTCGACCCCCATCCCCGTCAGGTTCAGGAAGGTCACCTTCTGGTTCAGGGGTGCCGGCAGTTGGGCCTGCCCCTGCGTCGTGAGGTTGCCTGTGGAGGACGACGCGGGAAAACCGTTGCTCCCCATGTAGACGAATGTCCCCCGCACAAACTGGAGCCCCGCATCGGCAGCCACGAGAGTACGCTTGCTGACGGTGCTGGCCCCCGCTAGCAACGTTTCGACCATGGTAGTATTGAGCATCATGGTCATCATGGCCATGAGAACCGCAGCAAAGGTAATGACCGTCACCAGTGCCATGCCGGTCTGATCTCCCATGCGCATCAAGAACCATTTTTTTCGAGTTCCGCGGATGGCCACTGAACTACCTCCCGTTCTTAGAGCCCGAAGTTTCGGGGGCTGACGGTTACCGAGTACGTACGCCTACGGTATCCGTCGGCCGCCCGCGCTATACCGTTACCAATTGTCGGAGGAGCTGTCGTGGAGTCAGAATCTCTGGCCTGGGATTTCAGGAGAATCTGAAGAGTAACTCTCATGGGGCGGGCCGGATCGACATTCCCCAGATTCACCGCTGAACCGTCATCGTCATAGACCCCGGATATCTGCAGGTCCTCTACGTTTGACGCGATGGGATCCGTTGCCCCGCCCGGCAGGAGATCCTGCCGCATCAACCCCGGGTTGGCAGGGTCCTTACTGACGTAATAGTTGTACGCTCGAGAACCTCTGGTCGACCCGGATGAAATTGCAGTCGAATAACGGATCTGGACAGCATCGGTACCGACACTACACGTTGCATCGTTGGCAAGGGCGTTGTCCGAGGCAGCCAGTCCCGTTGCCTTGCTCACCCCAAACCCGGCCATGCGGATGTCGCGCTCGAGCATATCCATCACCATCTGACCGCTTATCTGCACATCACTTGTGGCGGACTGGACACTCGCCATCTTGTTCTGGACGATGAAAGTTGTCGTGGCCGCCATGATCACCAAAGCGGCAACAAACATGGTGACAAGGAGTTCGACAAGGGTAAATCCACGGCGACCGTTGAGGGATGATTGGCTCATAGCGCCCCTCCTCACCGGGCCCTGACGACTGAAAAATTCATGCCGTGCCTGCCGTTTTTGTCGGTCCACGTAGTGGACATATTAATAAAGGCCAAGTTGCTGGTGAGATTGTTTACCTGCCACTTTGTGTTGTAACTGATGCCGTTGGAAACGGTCGTTATTGGCGTAAGCTGGCTGGCAAGGCTGGCGAAGGGAGTATTCATGAGGGCTTCGATCCGGGACTGGGCCGTTGCGGTGGCGACATACCGGTTATTGCTCCCCAAACTCCCAGACATCCCCGTGAACAGCATCGAAGCCGTCCCCAGCATCACCACGGATAGGATGGCAATGGCAATCAGTGCCTCAAGCAGGGAGAAACCTGCATTGCTTCGAAAAAATGAGCCATTATTCGCAACGGCCTTCATAGTGCCCTCATTTATAGGTGGAGGTTGAACTGTCCCACGAGGAAATTATCGGCCGGCCGGCGGCATTGACCGCGATCCTTCTCCCATCCGCCGGGTTGCGATTATCCCTAAGGTAGAAATTTCCTGTCGATGCAATTCCGCTGGGCTGAATGACCAGTTGGTTGCTGGTGAAGGTCCCTGAATCGGGAGCAGGGGCGTCGGCATTCAGGCTACCGAATGAAACGCCGGTGAAACCGCCCAAATCAATTGTCTTGAGAACCGTCCCGTTCTGGACAATTCGATAACCGTTACCATTGGTCGGGAACTGCTCAAGGGTGCACGGAGCACCGTTGCGCAGGGCGTAGATGCGGGCACTCTGGATATCGCTGAACAGTAGGCGCGTTGCATCCTTGAGCCGATAGAGCGGGAGCTCACGCAGGTACATAACAGTCCCGACCCCGGCAAGGATGCCGATAATCGCAACGGCAACAATCAACTCGATGAGTGAGAATCCTCGGTTGTTGTGTGCTTTGGAAATCATCTCTGATCCTGTCTGTTCTGTGGTCGTTTACCAAGGGAAGCAAGCATAGTGCCAGACGACAAGCCAGACCTTCTTCCTCCAAACCCCTTAATTTTAGCTGAGTTGAACAATACCTAGATTTGAACTTGCCGGGAAAACAAACAAAAGGCTATGCAAATTTTGCATAGCCTTTCCAAACATTTCCCGGGCGCGAAGTGCTAGATTTCCACCCACGCCCCTCCACTCCACTTGTAAAAACCCAGATTAAATTCTTTGGAATTGACCGTTATCACCATGGCACTACCTGCCTGGCTCTGGAGGTAGACGGCGCCCCAATCTCCCGTGATGCCGGCATCGCAGACAAATCGGTTATCCCCGAAGCTTATGCCGTCCTCCGCCTTCGTCCGCCCTTTCAAGGGTCCGCGGCTGCCATAGCCGTACCTGATTCCCTCAGGAAGAGTCAATGTTCTGACAACCGGCTCATCGCCGGTTCCCCATTCGTCATCGGGACCCTTTCCGGAGACAAGCGTTGCCATGCATCTGTCGGGATCGAACAGGATTGCGCATGGTTTGTCCTGGATGCTCAGCAGCTTTGCATCCCGAATGAGGTCCCTTATCTCCCGGGCGACGGATTTGAGCCGGAAGTCACCGTAGAAACTGCTGAGCGCCGGCACCGCAATGGCGCTCATGACGCTGATGATCGCCACCACAAGGATGAGTTCAAGAAGCGTGAAGCCTCTATCACATCCGACGTTCCCGCCATGACATGACATGCGTGCTGGCACCATCCCCGGCACCTCCTCCACGGATAACATTAAAAAAGGCTGCGCAATAATTGCACAGCCCTCGTAAGATTACAACAATTTTATTAATATGTGCCAACATTATTCCATATCATACTCTTTCAGCTTGTAGAGCAACGCACGGTGGCTGATTTCCAGGATCCGGGCCGCGTGGGTGCGGTTGCCGCCGGTCTTTTCGAGGGCGCGGCGTATGAACTCCCGCTCAAGCCGCTCCTCGGCCTTTTTGATGGAGAGATTGTCGTTGTCCGGGCCCACCATAGCCCCCCCCGCGCCACCTCCCCGCAGCCCGTCCGGGAGCGCCCCGGGGCCGACGATATCACCGTCTCCCAGGATGAGGGCCCGTTCAATGCAGTTCTCCAACTCCCGCACGTTGCCGGGCCATGCGTACGCGGAAAGGAGCCGCAGCGCCTCGGGAGACACCCGCGCTCCCGGCCTCCCAAGGGAAGTACCGTGTTTATTAAGAAAATGGCCCACGAGGAGCGGCACGTCCTCCAGCCGCTCCCGCAGGGGAGGAAGGGTGATGCTGAAGACGTTAAGACGGAAGAAGAGGTCCTCGCGGAAGTGCCCCTCGGCCACCTCCCGCTCCAGATCCCGGGATGTGGCCGAGATAACCCGCACGTCGACCTTTGTGGGGCGCTCGGCCCCCACGCGCCGCACCTCCCCCTCCTGAAGGACCCGCAACAGCTTCACCTGGAGCGAGGGGGGCATCTCGCCAATTTCGTCCAGGAAAAGTGTGCCACCGTGGGCCTCCTCGAAGAGCCCGGTCCGGTCGGAGGCGGCGTCGGTGAAGGCGCCCCGCACGTGGCCGAAGAGCTCGGATTCCAGAAGGTGCTCGGGGATGGCGCCGCAGTTTACCGCCACAAAGGGAGCATCCCGGCGGCTCCCGTTGTGGTGAATGGCCCGGGCCACCAGTTCCTTGCCGGTGCCCGATTCGCCCAGGACAAGGACCGAAGTCTTCACGTCGCAGACCTTGCGGATGAGCTCGAAAATCTCCCGCATCCGGGGATTACGGCTCACGATGGCGCCGAAGGAGTACTCCCGGGCAACCTCAGCCCGCAGCCGGCGGTTTTCCGTTTTGAGCCGCTCCCGCTCCTCGGCCTTCTTGAGCACCAGCAGGATCTCGTCGTTTTTGAAGGGCTTGGAAACGTAGTCGTAGGCCCCCTCCTTCATGCACTGGAGCGCCGTATCGATGGTGCCATAGGCGGACATCATGATGATGGTGCCACCTATCCCCGCCTCCTGGGCCCTGCGGAGGAAACCGAGCCCATCCAGGACCGGCATCCGGATATCGCAGATGATAAAGTCATAGGGATGCTCCCCCGCCATGGCGAGGGCCTGCTCACCGTCCGGCGCCTCGTCGGCATGGTAGCCATTCTTGCGGAGCATGGCCCCAAGCATGTGCCGCAGGTTCTCCTCGTCGTCGATGACCAGCACCCGTTGTTTCATTGCTCCATTCCTCTGTCCGTCACGCTCCCTGCGACCGGGAGCCAGATGACAAACGTGGTCCCCTTCCCCACGGAGCTCTCCACGGTGATCCGCCCGTCGAAGGAATCGACGATGCGGGCCGAGATGGCAAGCCCGAGGCCGGTCCCCCTGCCGGGTTCCTTGGTGGTAAAGAACGGGTCGAAAATCCGCCCGAGTCTTTCCGGCGCAATGCCGCAGCCGGTGTCGGCCACCTCGATACGGACACAGGGGACCGGTTCACTCTCGGCGGCGAAGGATGCGTGGAACACGCCGTCGAAATCTTCCTTGCGGCGCCCGCTGACATGGAGAGACGAACTGGTGGTCTGAACGGGGGGGGTGAACCGGCCAGCACTGGTCCTGACGTCAAGTTTGCCGCCATCGGGCATGGCGTCGCGGGCGTTTATGAACAGGTTGATGAGCACCTGCTGGAGCTGGAATGGGTCAACCACGATCGGGGGAAGCTCCCCGGCGACGTCCACGGTCACTGCAATCCCCTTGAAGGCCCCCTGCAGTTCGAGCATCTCCAGGGTCGAGGCCACGAGCACGGCCGCATCGACAGCCTCCGTGGCCCCCTCGGCGGGGCGGGCAAAGTTGAGGAGGTCGCGCACGATCCGGTCGATCCGCTCCGCATCCCGTTCGATGCGGCGCAGGTAGTCGGCTTTTCGGGGGTCATCGGCCACCTCGTCCATGAGAAGCCCCGCATACCCCATGATTGACGTGAGGGGAGTGCCGATCTCGTGGGCGGTACCAGCAGCCAGAAGCCCCACCGACGCCAGTTTTTCGGAACGAAGCGCCTCTTCCCGGGCTTCCTGGAGCTCCCGGTTGGCCTGCTCCAGGGACCGGACATACCGGTCGGCCTCCTCCTGCTTGGCTCGCAATACATCGACCATGCCGTTGAATGATTCAGCCAACTCGGCGATCTCCCGTCCGCCCCCCACCGCGGCCCGATGGCTGTAGTCACCCTGACCGATGCGCTCGGTGGTTGCCAGGAGCCTGCGCACGGGAGCCACGATGAAGCGGGAGAGGAGGAACGAGCCAACCGCCAGGAGCAGGAGAAAATCGAGGACACAGTACGCCAGGAAGAGATGCCGCGACTGGGCCAGGAGCTTCTGCTCTCCCTTTAATGACAGCTCAAGCCGGGCTGCCCCCACGGATCTCCCGTCGCGCACAAGGGGTGCATAACGGCGCAGCGTCCCGCGCCCCCCGGAAAACCGGGCTGACTCGGCACCGGACGCGATGGTTTCGGCGAGCATCCCGTCGCCGAGGGCTTCCGATCCCAGACTGTACAACACCGTGCCGTCGCGTCCTGACACCGTGAGCCCCACGAACTCCCCTTCCCGGGCGAACCGCTGTGCCAGAGTGCTGGCCGGAGACGGCGCCACGGCCGCCGGGTCCCGGGGGACCAGGGCCTTGAAGGACGCGAGGAGAAGCCGCGCCTTGTCGCTTTTCTGCTGCAGGAGGTCGTTCTCGGCAGTCTTGAAGGAGATGAGGCTGAGGAGCACCCAGGTGAGGACCAGGATGAAGGAGAGGGACGAGAGGATCAGGAAGCTGAAGCTGAAGCGAAACTGCTTCACGAAGGCCTCCCTAGCGGGCGCCCAAAGTCAGGTACCAGGTGATGATCGCTTTGCCGAAGAAGATGTAGAGCACGGCCCCCGTCGCCAGGAAAGGTCCGAAGGGAATGGCGAGCTTGGAGTCTTTATTCTGGACGAGCATGAGGGTGACGCCGATCACCGATCCGATGAGAGACGAGGCGAAGATGATGAATGGCACGGAGCGCCAGCCGAGAAACGCCCCCATCATGGCCAGGAGCTTGATGTCGCCTCCCCCCATCCCTTCCTTTTTCGTCAGGAGCTCGTAGAGCCACGCCACGGCCAGAAGGCTTCCCCCGCCGGCCACGATACCGATGAGGGAACTTTTCCAGCCAAGCCACGGGAGCGCGAAGGAGCAGGCAAAGCCCACCACGATCCCCGGCAGGCTGATGACGTCGGGGATGATCTGGTGGTCCAGGTCGATGAAGGTGACGGCCACCAGGGCCGAGCAGAAGACGAAGAGGACCAGGAAGGTGGGAGACGGGCCGAACTTCAGGAAAAGGGCCAGGGAGAGGAGGCCGTTCAGCAACTCCACAAAGGGGTAGCGGGGCGAAATGGGGGCGCCGCAGTCGTGGCACTTCCCCCCCAGGATCAGCCAGCCGAGAATCGGGATGTTGTGCCACGGGCGGATTCCGGCGCCACAGGCAGGGCAGCGGGATGGGGGCGAAACCACCGATTCCCCCGCCGGCAGCCGGTAGATGCAGACGTTGAGGAAGGAGCCGACCGCGGCGCCGAGGAGAAAAGAAAATAGTGCAAAAATCACCACTGGGGACATGAAATGATCCTGTAAGCAATCATGAAAACGGCAGTCATAATAACACGGAGCAACGGAGCAACGGAGATGTCAATGCTTAACCCAATAATTTGCCAGATCTTCTGTATGTGGTTGAAGACTGGAATGTTAAAGGGTTTTCCCTCAGATTTTACTCCGTTGTTCAGTTGCTCCGTGTTTCAGATGCTTTTCCCGCTCAACACCACTTGCCGAAGTTGAGATACGGCGTGGCCGCGTGACCGAGTACCGGGGTGAACTGCTCGGCGGGAGCGGGCTCGCTGAAGAGGAATCCCTGCATGTACCGGCAGTTCAGTGCCCTGAGCACTTCCATCTGCTCCACGGTTTCCACCCCCTCCGCAACCACTCCCAGGTTGAGCCCTTTTGCCATGCTGATGACAGCGCCGGCAATGGCCTCATCGTCCGGGTTGGAGGCGATCTCACGTACGAAGGAACGGTCGATCTTGAGGGTATGGACCGGAAACTTTTTCAGATAGTGAAGCGACGAATAACCAGTGCCGAAATCGTCGATGGAAATCCGGACCCCCATTCTATCCAGCCGCCGGAAGGTTCTGATCGTCTCCTCGGCATCGTCCATGAGGATGCTTTCGGTAACCTCGATGACGAGCCACCCCGGGGCAAGCCCGGTCTCCGCCAGGACCCGCGCCACCGTCTCCGACAGGTCTCCCTGCCGGAGCTGGCGGGGTGAGAGATTTACCGCCACCTGCATGGTGGGATAGCCGGCATCCTGCCATGCCCGGTTCTGCTGGCAGGCGGTTCGCAAGACCCACTCTCCCAAGGGAACGATGAGCCCGGTCTCCTCGGCCAGGGGAATGAAGCGGGACGGAGGAACAAGCCCCATGCTGGGATGCTGCCAGCGGACCAGGGCCTCCATGCAGGCGATCTGGCCATGCTCCACGTTCACCTTGGGCTGATAGTGGAGGACGAATTCGTCCCGCTCCAGCGCCCGCCGCATGTCGTTCTCCAGAGAGAGCCGCTCAAAGGCCCGGGCATTCATCTCAGGGGCAAACAGCTGACAGTTGTTGCGTCCCTGCTCTTTGGCGCGGTACATGGCAACGTCGGCGTTTTTCACCAGGGCATCGCCGGAGCGTCCGTCGTGGGGATAGACGCTGATCCCGATGCTCGTGGTGATGAACAACTCATATCCGTCAATGACGAAGGGTGTTCTGAAGACGTCGATGATCTTCTGGGCCACCGTGAAGGCGTCCTTCACATCCGAGATGGCCGATAGGTTGATGATGAACTCGTCGCCTCCCTGGCGCGCCACCGTGTCCCCCTCGCGGCGACAGCAGTTTCTAAGGCGCTTTGCCACCGCCATAAGGAGCCTGTCTCCCACGGCGTGGCCGAGGGTATCATTGATGAGCTTGAAGCGGTCCAGGTCCAGGAACATGACCGCCAAGGGCCTCTTGTGGCGCTGGGCCAGGGCGAGGGACTGCCGGAGACGGTCATTGAAGAGTCGCCGGTTGGGAAGCCCGGTGAGGGAATCGTAATAGGCCATCTGGCGAATCCGCTCCTCGGCCCGGGAACGCTCCGCCACCTCCTCTTCCAGCATGGCGGCGTGGCGCCTGAGATCTTCCATGAGGCGGAAATTGCGCAGCACCGCCGAGGCAGAGTGGGCATACTGCTGGAGCAGTTGCTCGTCGACCTGGTCGAAGGGTTTGTCCATGCGGAACGCGGCGATACAGGCAGCCACCCTTCCCTCGTCGAAGATGGGCACCAGCAGGGCCGTATTCATCTCCACCACCTGGAAGAGCTCGCAGCTTTCCCGGCAAAAGAGCGAAAGGCGGTCGACCCTGAGGGGGGTTCCGCAGGCGGCCAGAGCCGCGCAGATGTTGCCGTTGCGCAGGGGAACCGTGACCCCTTTCATCATCTGGTTCCAGGCCCCGGAAGCCGCCGTAAAGGTAAGGAGACCGGCCTGGCGATTGATGGCCGTCAGGACACCGGTTTCGGCACGGACGATGTCGCACGCCCCGTCGCAGAGGGCGGTGTCGATGAGATCAGGGGCCCCCATGGTCAGGAGTCTCCTGATCCAGAGGTCGAGCTTGACGAGGCCGTCATTGTAGCGCTTGAGATCTGCCATAAATTACGTACGCCGGGCCTTCACTTCCGTAAGATCCCCCAACAGTCACAAATTTGACAACAAGAGGGTCAGAAAACGAAATGCAAAACACCTTCCACCCCATCGACCGAGGGATAAAAAAACGCCGCTGAGATACCCAACGGCGTGTTTTCAATGATTATTTCAGATTTCGAATCTTGTCGAGACTTGCCAGGAGAACCTCTTTCTTCTGGCTGAACTCCGTCAATTTCTCCCGCTCTTTGGCCACCACGTCTGCGGGGGCCCGCTCAACGAAGGAAGGATTGGCAAGCTTCTTCGCCAGGAACTCGATGTCCTTGTCCAGTTTGCCGATTTCCTTGAGGAGGCGCTTCTCCTCTTCCTCCACGTCCACGAGCCCCCTGAGGGGCACCGCCACCTCCACGTCACCGGCCACCGAGATGGCCGCATCGGCCGGGCGCTCCAGCCCCGTGCCGATGGCAAGGTCAGAGACCCGCGCCAGGCTCATGATGTAGACCTCGTTCTTTTTCAGGAGATCGAGGCTTGCCTCTGAACCGCAGTTGAGGATGGCGGCGATCTCCCGGGACGGGGCTACATCCATCTCTCCCCGGATGTTCCTGATCCCCCGGATCACCTCCATAACCAGCTCCATCTCGGCGGCACCGGCGGCGAAATCCCAGGCGGGGTCCGGTGTCGGCCAGGACGCGGTCATGATGGTGGCCGTGGGACGCCTGCCGGGGAGGGCCTGCCAGATCTCCTCGGTAATGAACGGCATGAAGGGGTGGAGGAGCCGCAACAGATGCTCCAGTACCAGCCAAAGGACGTAGCGGGCCGTCCGCTGGCGGGTTTCGTCACCCCGGTAGAGATCGTCCTTCACCAGCTCGATGTACCAGTCGCAGAACTCGCTCCAGGTGAAGCGGTAGAGGGCCGTGGCAGCGTCATTGTAGCGGTAGGCTTCCAGAGCCTCCTGCACATCGGCCGCGGCAGCGTTGAACCGGTAGAGGATCCAGCGGTCGGCGTTGGAGAACTCCAGACCCGCCGGATCGACGGCGTCGGGATCGAACCCTTCCAGGTTCATGAGGGCGAAGCGGGAGGCGTTCCAGATCTTGTTGGCGAAGTTCCGGTAGCCGGCGATCCGCTCCTCGGCCAGCTTGATGTCGCGCCCCTGGGCCGCGAAGGCCGCCAGGGTGAAGCGGAAGGCGTCGGTGCCGTACTGGTCGATGACCACCAGGGGATCAATGACGTTCCCCTTGGACTTGCTCATCTTCTGCCCCTGGGCGTCGCGGACCAGGGCGTGGATGTAGACGTCGCGGAACGGCACCTCTCCCATGAAGTGGAGTCCCATCATCATCATCCGGGCCACCCAGAAGAAGAGGATGTCGAAGCCGGTCACGAGGCACGAGGTGGGGTAGAAGGTCTTCAGCTCCGACGTCTGGTCGGGCCACCCCAAGGTGGAGAAGGGCCACAGCGCCGAGGAGAACCAGGTGTCCAGCACGTCGGTCTCCTGGCGGATCTCGTCGCTGCCGCACTTGGAGCACTTGGTCGGATCCACCTTGGCCACGGTGGTCTCGCCGCAGTGGTCGCAGTACCAGGCCGGTATCCGGTGTCCCCACCAGATCTGACGGGAGATGCACCAGTCGCGAATGTTCTCCATCCAGTCGTAGTAAGTGTTCTCCCACTGCTGGGGAACGATGCGGGTGCGGCCGTCCTTCACCGCGGCCAGGGCCTCTTCGGCCAGGGGGCCCACCTTCACGTACCACTGGAGCGAGAGGTAGGGCTCAACCACGGTCTTGCAGCGATAGCACCCACCCACGGCCAGGGCGTGGTCGTCGATCTTCTCCAGGAGCCCCTGGGCCTCCAGGTCCTCCACGATCTTCTTCCGGGCAGCGAAGCGGTCCATCCCCTCGTACTGGTGGCCGGCGGCATTGATGACCCCCGACTCGTCAAAGACATTGATCACGTCGAGATTGTGGCGCCGCCCCACCTCGAAGTCGTTGAAGTCGTGGGCCGGCGTTATCTTCACCACGCCGGTGCCGAACTCCCGGTCCACGTAGTCGTCGGCCACCACCGGAATCTGCCTGTTCAGCAGCGGCAGGATGACCGTCTTCCCCACCAGGCCGGCGTAGCGCTCGTCCTCGGGGTGGACCGCCACGGCGGTGTCCCCCAGCATGGTCTCGGGGCGGGTGGTGGCAACCACGACGAAACGGCCCGGTTCATCCGCCACGGGGTAGCGGAGATGCCAGAGGTTTCCCGCCTTCTCCTCGTGCTCCACCTCGATGTCCGAGAGGGCCGTGTGGCAGCGAGGGCACCAGTTGATGAGGCGGTTGTCCCGGTAGATGAGCCCTTCCTCGTAGAGGCGGACAAAGACCTCGCGCACGGCCCGGGAGAGCCCCTCGTCCATGGTGAAGCGCTCCCGCTCCCAGTCGCAGGAGGCACCGAGGCGCTTCAGCTGCCCGATGATCTGCCCGCCGGACTCGGCCTTCCACTTCCAGACCCGCTCGATGAACGCGTCGCGCCCCAGTTCGTGGCGGCTCTTCCCTTCGGCGGCAAGCTGCCGCTCCACCACGTTCTGGGTGGCAATGCCGGCGTGGTCGGTGCCGGGCATCCAGAGGACATTGTGGCCGCTCATCCGCTTCCATCGGCAGAGGACGTCCTGGAGGGTATTGTTGAGGGCATGCCCCATGTGGAGGGCCCCCGTGACGTTGGGAGGAGGGATGACGATGCTGTAGGAAGGCTTGTCGCTCACCGCTTCGGCGCGGAAGTACCCTTCCCGCTCCCACGTCCGGTACCACTTCTCTTCAACGGCCTGGGGTTCGTAGACCTTTGCCAGTTCCTTGTCTGCCATTGGGATAACCTCTTTCATCTGCAAAATGAAAAATGGGGATGTGTCATCCCCATTTCAGCGCAACAATTCCTGCCGGTCCCTGCCCCCCGGTCCCCGGTTCCTAACTGCCTTCCTTGATCCGGCGGATCTCTTCCTTGATGAGGGTTTCGGCCAGATCGGGCACCACTTCCCACGCGATCCGCTCGATGACCTCCCGGGAAATGCGGGAGATGGCTGCAGCAAGCTGCTCCTCGGTCAGGGTGATGGTCCCTCCACCCCCCTCGACAGCGGGCGCAGCAGTGAAGGACGCGGATGACGGAACCGGTTTCTCTTCAGGAGCAAATGAAGATACCCCGGCGGCCGGAGTAAATTCCGTTTTCAAGGGCATTTCAAAGGGCTCGATGCCCGGGTCAAACGCTCCGGAAACCGGCGTTTCGGAAATGCTTCCGTACGGCTCAACAACGCTTTCAGCGCTCTCCTCGCCGAATACGAATGACTCATCCATGGGGGGAGCACTGAAGGGTGCCGGTTCGACGGAAGCTGACGGAGCAGGCGTTTCCGCCGCCACGGCAAAACCGAACTCGTCGCTGGCAGAGGCAAAGCCGAAATCGACCGACTCGGCGGCAGGCCCCGTTCCGGCACCAAAGACGTCCGGAGTCTGTTCCAGCCCAAAGGGAGAAACCTCGTCTACTGCGGCGGACGCTCCATCGGCAGCCGCCTGGCTGGACTTGACAGGCTCGTCACCGACAACCTCGTCCTCAAGCTCGAAAGCACCCCAGAGATCATCGGCGGGAGATGCCTCCTCAACCGCGAAGACAAAGGGTTGCGGTTCGGGCACGGTTACCTTGGCGGCCGTGGGTTCGGGGGTGGGAGGTGGCGTCACGGCCGGCTGGGGCTCACTGGACGCGGGTTCGTCGAATTCAATGGCAAAGGACTCAACCGGCCCGGCAGCAACTGGTGCAACGGACGCAATTGATTCAGCCGCCTCTGCCACTGTCGGCGCCGCAGGCGGCGTCACGGCCGTCATAGTCGGTGCTGCTGCCGCCACTGACGGCGCCCCGGCCCGGCTTTTGCCAAGATCAAGGAGAGTTTTGACCTTGTCGATAAGTTGCTGGGACTCGAAAGGCTTGGAGATGAAATCGTCGGCGCCGCACTGGCGGGCCTTCTCCTCGTCAAAGGGCTCGAAGGCACCGGTCATGAGGAGGATGGGGACAGTGCCGAGGGCGGGATCCTTCCGGATGGCGGTACAGACCTCGTAGCCGGACTTGCCGGGCATGAGGGCGTCCACCAGCATCACATCAGGGGTGACTTCGCGGGCCTTCTCCACAGCGGAGTCCCCATTGTCAACGACAGTAAGGTCGCAGTCCTCGTTGGCGAAGATGATCCCCACGACCTTCTGGATTGTGATGCTGTCGTCGGCAAGGAGAATCCTGTTGCCCATGAAAAAACCTCCTCGGATAGGAGCGCCGTAAGTCCTGAAAAACCGCGAACAACCGCGGAAAAACTAGCACAGCCCCCCGGTGGGTGTCAAGATGTTTACCGGCCCTGCGGGGCCTTGAACATGGCGATTTCGGACAGTTCCCGAAGGTCTGGGTGGAGCATGGCAAAGGCCACCGTGGAGAGATCGTTCCTGAGCTTCGAGAATGCCCGCGTGCTCCGGTAGTCGAGTCGCGAGGAGAGGAGAACCACGAAGACGTCGTTCTCGGGATCGATCCAGAGGGAGCTTCCCGAATAGCCGGTGTGCCCGAAGGAGGCTTCGGAAAACCCTCTCCCCTTCGGCGAAGAGTAGGGTGACGCGATGTCCCATCCCAGGCCCCGGCGCACCGTGCCGCCACGGGAGAAATGGGGGGCCGCCATCTGGCGCAGGGTCGGGGCCGCGAGCACCCGCTGGCCGTCAAGCTCTCCATCGCCAAGAATCATGCGGCAAAAGCGGGCCAGGTCGCCGGCCGTGGTAAAGATTCCCGCGTGTCCAGCCACGCCGTCAAGGAGCCTGGCCGTGGTGTCCTGAACCTTCCCGAATTGGGGACCGCCCCCGACATCAAGGGTTGCCGCGCAGCGGCCGGCAGCGGCCGGACCGGGATTGAAACAGGTCGCCGTCATGGCAAGGGGGCCATAGACGGTTTCAGACACGACGCGGTCCAGCGGTGTGCCGGTCACCCGACGTACCAGTTCTCCCAGGAGGATGAAATTGATATCGGCGTACCGGAAACGGTGGCCGGGTTCCCCCTTGAGCTTCTGGCGGGCAACCCCTTCGAGGGCGCTCAGGAGAGGACTTGAGGCTGAAAGCGGGAAGTCGTCGAGCCCCGAGGTATGGGTCAGCAGATGCTCCACCAGGACCCCATCCTTCCCCTTGCCGGCGAACTCGGGAAACCAGCGGGTGACGGG
Source organism: Geobacter grbiciae (assembly GCF_018531165.1). NCBI lineage: Bacteria > Pseudomonadati > Thermodesulfobacteriota > Desulfuromonadia > Geobacterales > Geobacteraceae > Geobacter > Geobacter grbiciae. The sequence goes on from NZ_JAHDIW010000014.1 coordinate 60,904, forward strand.
ATCGGCAAGGGAAAGTCGCCCTTGCTCCACCAACCCCATGACAACCGGCGCCGTGGCCACCACCTTGGTGAGGGATGCCACATCGAAAATGGTTTCTGTCGAGACCGGAAGGGCGCCGGACTCACCGGAGACCCTGCCGAAGGCCGATTCGTAGACGATGCCGTGGCGATTTCCCACGACCACCACCCCCCCGGCGACGAGCCCGTCGGCCATGGCCTTGTCCATCAGGCGCGAAACGGTATTCTGCCATGGAAAGGGGGCGAGAGGGGTGTCGCCGGCGAACACCGGCAGAGAGGTAAAAAGGATGAGGAGCAGAATGAAGAGCTTACGGCACATAGCGGACCCCATCACCAGACGATTGGTAGCAGACTCCAGCTTTTCTTGCAAAACAGGGGCCATCATTCGGCTCTCCAGAAACGGCAAAGGGGAGTTGCCTCCCCTCCAGAGCGTCTGTGCGAACCGGTCCTCAGTTTATCCGGAACTCAACCGCCTTCAGCAGCTTCCCTGCGCTGTCGAGGGCTTCAACCCGCCATGTGCCGATGGAATCGCGGTCAATGGGACGCTTGCTCCAGGTGCGCCACTTCTGGCCCTTGACCTGAAGCTCCTGCTCGCCCACCACTTCACCGTTCCGGTACCAGACGTGCCGGATGGGCGTCTCCTCCCCCGAAGGATTGACGATCCGGGTGAAGCAGTAGAGGGCGGGAACCGACCGGTGATTGATCCGCCGGACCGCATCGATGGGATTGTTGCGGGAGACCTTGGTCGTAACGGCCATCTCGGTGATCCGCAGGGAGCCGCCCTCGGCAGCCATTGACGCTGTCGCTCCAGGCAGACACAACCAAAATGCCGTCAGAAATGCGAACAGTTTTCTCATGAGCATTACCCCCGTGCCGTAGAAGCAGGTTCGTCCGCGCTTTCCTCAGGTCCGGTAATCGGCGTTGATCTTGACATAGTCGTAGGAGAGGTCCGACGTATAGACCGTGGAGACCCCCTCGCCCAGGTGGAGATCAACCGTCACGCTGAATTCCCTCTTTTTGAGGATCTCGGTCCCCCGCGCTTCCGCATCGCCACCAGTAAAGACCCCGGCTCTAACCATCTGCACGTCATCAAAGAACAGTTCGGTCCGGTCAGGATCCACTTCGGCGCCCGAGTACCCCACCGCCGCGAAGATCCGTCCCCAGTTGGCGTCCTGGCCGAAGAATGCGGTCTTCACGAGGCACGAGTTTGCCACCGCCATGGCTGCCCGCTTGGCGTCGGCATCGGACCGGGCCCCCTTGACGGTGATCTCCACGAACTTTGTGGCCCCCTCACCGTCCTTGACGATGAGCTTGGCAAGAGCCAGGAGCACCTCGTCCAGAAGCCGCACAAACTCGGCAGCATCGTCGCTCCCGGCAGAGAGCACCGGGTTGCCGGCAGCGCCGTTGGCCATGATGAGGGCGGTGTCGTTGGTGGAGGTGTCGCCGTCCACGGTGATGGCATTGAAGGAGCGCTCCACCCCGGCGGCAAAGACCGTCCGGAGCCACGTCGGGTCCACCGCCGCGTCGGTCACGATAAAGGCGAGCATGGTGGCCATGTTGGGCATGATCATCCCTGCCCCCTTGGCGATGCCGGCTACGGTGTACTCCATGCCGCCGGCCTTCCCCGTCCTGACCTCCATCTTGGGAAAGGTGTCGGTGGTCATGATGGCGCGGGCCACGTCGTCGAAGGTGCCCGTGCCGAGTCCCCGGACAAGGGGAGGAATCCCGGCTCGCATCCGCTCCATGGGAAGGGGCACGCCGATGACGCCGGTGGAGCAGACGAGCACCTCCTCCTCCGCGGAACCGACCCCGTCGGCCACAAGCCGCGTCGTCTCCCGGGCATCGGCCAATCCGACAGGACCGGTGCAGGCGTTGGCGTTCCCGCTGTTGACGACAATTGCCCGGCAGGCGCCCTTTTTCGTCCGTTCCTGATCGAGGAGGACCGGCGCCGCCTTCACCGCGTTCGTGGTATAGACCCCTGCCACCGCAGCCGGCGTTTCGGAGACAATCAGTGCCAGGTCCAGGCGCCCCGGCTTCTTGATGGCCGCCTCCACGGCGGAGAATTTGAATCCTTTTATGTTCATCATGCCCTCCGCTTGTTTTCGCGTAGGGGGGTGATTAATCACGCCCTATCCTCACGGCAAGCAATCCGGGCGCAACGAATTGCGCCCCCACATGAAATCCCGATCATTTCCCACAGCACTTCTTATACTTCTTCCCGCTCCCGCAGGGGCACGGATCGTTGCGGGAAGCGCTCTTCTTGCTCCTGGCCGGCTGGGGAGCTGTTGCCGGCTCCTCGCCGAGATTGAATACTATCTTCTTCTGGGCCTGTTGCTGCTGTTCCTCTTCCATCCGTTCCACGTCTTCCTCGCGGGCGATCTGGACCCAGAAGATCTTCTCCACGGTTTCTTCGGCGATGCGGGCCATCATATCCATGAAGAGGCGGTAGGCCTCCTTCTTGTACTCCTGCTTCGGGTCCTTCTGGCCGTACCCCCTGAGGCCGATCCCCTCCTTCAGGTGGTCGATGGAGAGGAGATGGTCCTTCCACTGGCTGTCGATAGCCTGGAGCATGATCACCTTGATGAGGTGATCCATGAGCTCGTCGCCGAAGGAAGCCAGCTTCCCTTCATAGGCCTCATGAACCGATTCCTTGAGGAGCTTGCGGAAGCTCTCGGGGGCGAGCCGGTCCATGGTTTCGGCCGGGATGTCGATCTGGAAGCCGAAGGTCTTGTAGACCGCCTCGACAATGGCCTGCCAGTCCCATTCGGAGGCGTGGACCTTGTCGATGGCGAAGGCCGCGGCGATGTCCTCGATGGTGTCGTCGAGCATCTGGGTGAAGTTGCCGCGGATGTCCTCCCCGGCCAGGATTTCCCGGCGCTGGGTGTAGATGACCTCCCGCTGCTTGTTCATGACGTCGTCGTATTCGATGAGGTGCTTGCGGATCTCGAAGTTGTGGGCCTCCACCTTCTTCTGGGCGTTCTCGATGGCCTTGGTGATCATGCCGTGGGTGATGGCCTCCCCCTCCTCGATCTTGAGGAAGTCCATGATCTTGGAGACCCGCTCGGAGCCGAAGATGCGCAGGAGATCATCCTCCAGCGACAGGTAGAAGCGGGACGACCCCGGATCGCCCTGGCGGCCGGAACGGCCCCGGAGCTGGTTGTCGATGCGCCGGGATTCGTGGCGCTCGGTGCCGAGGATGTGAAGGCCGCCCAGCTTCACTACCTCGTCGTGCTCGGCCGCGCACTCCGCCTTGTACTTGGCAAGGATAGCGGCGTACTCCTCATCCGCGGCATCGGGGTTCTCCCGGCGCCACTGCTTGGCCAGGGAATCGGGATTCCCCCCCAACACAATGTCGGTACCGCGGCCGGCCATGTTGGTGGCGATGGTCAGCATCCCCTTGCGCCCCGCCTGGGCCACGATCTCGGCCTCCCGCTCGTGCTGCTTGGCATTGAGGACGTTGTGGGGAATCCCCTGTTTTTTGAGGAGTTCCGAAAGGACCTCGGACTTCTCGATGGAGATGGTGCCCACCAGGACCGGCTGCCCCTTCTGGTGGCAATCCTTGATCTCTTCGATTACGGCGGCGAACTTCTCCCGCTCGGTCTTGTAGATGACGTCGGGGAAGTCGGGGCGGAGCAGGGGCCGGTTGGTGGGGATAACCGTCACGTCCAGCTTGTAGATCTTGTGGAATTCCTCGGCCTCGGTGTCGGCGGTACCGGTCATGCCCGAGAGTTTCTCGTACATCCGGAAGTAGTTCTGGAAGGTGATGGTGGCCAGGGTCTGGTTCTCGTTCTCGATCTCCACCCCCTCCTTGGCCTCGATGGCCTGGTGGAGGCCGTCGGACCAACGGCGTCCCGGCATGAGGCGGCCGGTGAACTCATCGACGATGATGACCTCCCCTTCCTTCACCACATAGTCCACGTCGCGCCGGAACAGGGCGTGGGCCCGCAAGGCCTGGTTCACGTGGTGGAGGAACTCCATATTTTGGGGATCATAGAGGTTGCTGATCTTGAGAAGCTTCTCCACCTTCAGCACCCCCTCCTCGGTGAGGGTGGCGGAGCGGGCCTTCTCGTCCACGGTGAAGTCGCCGGTGTATTCCTTTTTCTTGCCCGAGAGGGTGTTGGCCTCCACCTCCTTCATCTCCCCCTTTTTCAGGTGGGGGATGACCCGGTCGATGATGTAGTACTTGTCAGTGGAGTCCTCGGTGGGGCCGGAGATGATGAGTGGCGTCCGGGCCTCGTCGATGAGGATCGAGTCAACCTCGTCCACGATGGAGAAATAGAAGGGACGCTGCACGTAGTCGTCCAGGGAGAACTTCATATTGTCCCGCAGATAGTCGAAGCCGAACTCGTTGTTGGTGCCGTAGGTGATGTCGGCGGCGTAGGCCTCGCGGCGCTCCTCGTCGTCGAGGCCATGGACGATGACGCCGACGGAGAGGCCGAGGAAGTTGTAGATCCGTCCCATCCAGTCGGAGTCGCGCTTGGCCAGGTAGTCGTTGACCGTGACCACATGTACCCCTTTGCCGGTAAGGGCGTTCAGGTAGGCAGGGAGGGTAGCCACGAGCGTCTTACCCTCGCCGGTCTTCATCTCGGCGATCTTGCCGCTGTGGAGCACCATGCCGCCGATGAGCTGCACGTCGAAGTGGCGCATGTTGTGGACCCGCTTGCCCGCCTCGCGGCAGACGGCAAAGGCCTCGGGGAGGAGGGAGTCGAGGGATTCCCCCTTGGCGCAACGCTCCTTGAACTCGGAGGTTTTATTCCTGAGCTGGTCGTCGGTGAGCGCGGCCATCTGGGGCTCCAGCCCGTTGATCTTTTCCACGATGGGCCAGAGGCGCTTCAGTTCCCGCTCGTTCTTGCTTCCCACGATCTTCTTGATGATGGTTCCGAACATTATGAGGTGTCTCCTGGAAGGAATATTTTTTATGGAAATGCAACGGAGAACGGTAGCACAAAGGGGTGAAATGCTCAACAGAATCCGTGTCGAGTCTGGCGTTCAACGTATGTCGTCACGCAATCGTTGCATGTTGAGCACCGTTAGTACTTCCGGTTGTCATACATCCTTCTGGTCTTCCCCTCCGAACGGGGGAGTTCGCCGTAGGGGAGGACAACCACCTCGCAGGAAACCATGAGGCTGTGCTTGACGGTAGAGGCGACCTTTCGGGCAAGGGCCGGGTCGTCGGCCGGAGCACCGTCCTCGCCCCGCTCCACGCGGATGGTCATGTAGTCGCGGCCGTCGGCGCCATGGTCGAGAACCACCTGGAATTCGCTCCCGACCCCCTCCACGGTATCGAGAATCTCGTCGATCTGCCCCGGGTAGATATTGACGCCGCGGAAGATGACCACGTCGTCGGAACGGCCGAGAATCCGGTCGTGACGGGGGAACGTGCAGCCGCAGGGGCAGTCGCCGGGAATCAGCCGGGTGAGGTCCCGGGAGCGGTAGCGAATGAGGGGTGCCGCCTCCTTGCGAAGCGTCGTGAAGACCATCTCCCCCACCTCTCCCGGCGCCACCGGCTGGAGGGTTTCGGGATCGAGGATTTCGAGGAGATAGTAGTCGGCCCAGTAGTGGACCGCGCCGTTGACGCCCGGCACGCCGCAGGAAAGGCCGGTGCCGGGGCCATAGACCTCGGTGAGGCCGGTGATGTCGTGGACCGACTCCGCCCCGAGCCCTTCCCGGATCTTGGCGAGCATCGCCTCACTGGAGCGCTCGGCCCCGAGTATCACCTTCCGGACCTTTATCCTGTCCCTGAGCCCCCGCCGCTGCACCTCTTCCGCCAGGAGCAGCCCCATGGAGGCGGTGCAGCAGACCACCGTGGACTGGAGGTCCGTGAGGAATGTGGTCTGGATCTCCAAGTTCCCCGGCCCCACCGGCACAGCCAGGGCGCCGTACCGCTCGCAGGCGGACTGGAAGCCGATTCCGGCGGTCCAGAGCCCGTAACCGACACAGATCTGGACCCGGTCCTCCCGGGTCACCCCCGCCAGCTCGTAGCAACGGCAGAACATCCGGGCCCAGTCGTCCAGATCCTTCTGGGTGTAGCAAAGGATCTTCCTCTTGCCGGTAGTACCGGAGGATGAGTGGATCCGGACGATCTCCTCAAAGGATGCCGACCGGAGCGGAAAGGGATAGCCGGCCCGCAGGTCATCGGCTGTGGTAAAGGGGAGTCTGCGCAGGTCGTCGAGGGTGCGGATATCTTCCGGCGAGACGCCGGCCTGCTGGAACCGCTCCCGGTAGAAGGGGGAGTTGTTCCAGGCGTGGGCGACGGTCCATTGCACGCCGGCAAGCTGCAGCCGTTCAAGGTCGGCAGGGGAAGAAAAGGGGGCGGGGAAACGTGTGAGCATCGTTTGTGAAACCTCCGGACGAAAATCAGCCTGCTGCATTCTCCATCCCCAGACGAAGGGCCATCAGGGAAGAGTCCCGAAGCTTCCCCTTCTCGGCCAGGCGCCGTTCGATGGTCCCGATGACCTGCTCGACGGTGCAGAAGAGGTTGCCCGAGGCGGCGAGCCGCGCCAGGGCAAAGCCGAGGAGGATCAGGTTGAGGGACTGGGGATTGCCGAGCTCCAGGGAAAGGGCATCAGCGTCGATGACATGGACCGGATGGCCGTCGAGGCCGGTCGGAGCATCCTTGGCGTTCACGACGACCCAACCGCCGGGACGAAGGAAATGACGGTGGATCGCCACGTTCTCCTCCTTCATGGCGATGAGTCCATCGGCGCGCCCCGGTCTCACGAGGGGGCTCGGAAACTCCCCCGCCTTCAGGTGGGAGATGACCACTCCCCCCCGCTGGGCCATGCCGTGGGTCTCGGAGGTCATGACCGGCATCCCCAGGCTGATAGCGGTTTCGGCGAGGATGCGGGTCAGGAAGAGGATTCCCTGGCCGCCGACGCCACTGATGATGAGCTGCTGACCGGTCATTGTCCCACCTCCTCGATTGCCAGCCGTGGGCAGACGTCGATGCAGACACCGCAGTCGGTGCAGATGAGGGTGTCGATGGCGACCCGCTTCTCCTCCTCGTCATAGACCAGGGCCGGGCATTCGAACTGGGTGGTGCAGTAACGGCAGCCGTTGCAGGCGTCGCTGATGGCAACCTTTCGCCGCGGCGGGCGGTCCCCCTTGAAGGTGCGGTCCACCACGCAGGGTTGGCGGGCGATGACCACGGCAAGCCCGTCGGTCCGGGCAAAGGCGACCGCTTCCTTCATGAGGTCGGTGAACGCCGGAAGGTTGCCGGGGCGCCCCACCTTGCAGAACTTCACCCCGCAGGCCTTCACGAGCCCCTCCATGTCGACCGTGGCCGTGGGGACCCCGCCAGCCCCCCACCCCAGGGCCGGGGTCGGCTGGTTGCCGGTCATGGCGGTGGTGGCGTTGTCGAGGATCACGAGGACGAACCGGGCATCCTGGACTACCGCGTCGATGAGGGGGGGAATGCCAGCGTGGAAGAAGGTGGAATCGCCGATGGTGGCGACGATGTCGGGAACCAGGCCCCCCAGTTTGTGGGCGTGGTAGAAGCCGCAAGCCTGGGAGACCGCTGCCCCCATACAGAGGACGGTGTCGACTCCTCCCAGGTTGATGCCGAGGGTGTAGCAGCCGATATCCGACGGAAAGATCCCCTTGGGGGCGGCACGCTTGATGGCATAGAAGCTGGCCCGGTGGGGGCAGCCGGGGCAGAGGGTCGGACGGCGGCCCCCTTCGGCGGCGGGAGCGGGAGCTTCCGGGGTTTCGATCCCGGCAAAAGAGGCAATGAGCCCTTCGATAAGTTCCGGCGATAACTCACCCACCTCGGGAACGAAACCGGAACGTTTCCCCTTGACCCGGTGGCGGTCGGCAAGCTGCAGCTCCATCACCCCGGTGGTCTCTTCGAGAACGAGGATCTCGTCGTACTTCTCAAGGATCGTGGACACGAAGGCCGAATGGAGCGGATAGGCCTGCACCACCTGCCAGAGGGGGAGCGTCTCCCGGAGCCCCAGGTCATTCAGCACTTCGCGGGCGTGGGCCGCAGCGACTCCGGAGGCGACAACGGCCCGCCGCGCTGTGGCAGCCGGATTGAGAAGCCGGGGGGCGGACGGCTCCCAGGCGGCGATCCGCGCCAGTTTTTCCTCCAACTCCAGGTGGAGACGGTGGCGGAACTTGGGGGTGGCGGCCCAGCGGGCCGGGTTTTTCTCGAAAAGGGCTTTGCGGTCCGATGGGGCCACGGGACCGGGGAGGACGTCCTGGTTGGCGTGGCAGACCCGGGTGGTGGGGCGGAGCATGACCGGAATCTCGAAGGCCTCGGAGAGCTCGAAACCGACTTTCACCAGTTCCCGGGCCTGCTCCGGGGAGTCGGGGTCCAGCACCGGCACCTTGGCGCCCATGGCCATGAGGCGGCTGTCCTGCTCGGTCTGGGAGGAGTGGGGGCCGGGGTCGTCGGCGCTGATGACCAGAAAGCCCCCCTTCACCCCCAGGTAGGCGGCGCTCATGAACGGGTCGGAGGCCACGTTGAGCCCCACCTGCTTCATGGCGGTGGCGGCCCTTAGCCCCGCCTGGGACGCCGCATAGGCGATCTCCAGGGCCACCTTCTCGTTCACCGCCCACTCTACGTGCATGGGAAGATCATAACGGGCCTGCCACTGGGCCACGGACGAAAGGATCTCCGAGGCGGGGGTACCGGGATAGGAGGCCACCACGTTGCATCCCGCCTCCACAAGGCCGTGGGCCATGGCTTCATTGCCGAGCAACAGCATTCGTTCACTCACCTGCTTTTCCTCCCAACGCAAAATCAGAGAATTCTCCGCACTCGCCCGGTGTTTGTCAACCTGAAATCACGAAACCGCCAGCCGGTATTAATCCGAACGTGGCGGTTTCATTGACCGGCCCGGTACTCCGGGTCTGTAAGGGCAGCCTACTCGCCGCTCACATCAAGGGCAGCGATCCGCAGCGACGGCGCTCCCACGGTGCCGTAAAGCCGAAGGTCGTTCCCCACCCCCTCCACACCCCGGAAGAGTTCCAGAATATTTCCGGCAATGGCGATCCCCTTGACCGGAACCGTCACCCTCCCCTCCTCGATGAGAAACCCGGCGGCCCCCACGGAGAAATCGCCGGAGATGGGGTTGGCGGTGTGCATCCCCATGACATCGGTGAGGAGGATGCCCCGCCCGATGCCGGCCATGAGGTCGTCGAGGGGTACAGAGCCGTTCTCGATGAAGAGGTTGGACACCCCCATGTGGGGAGGTGACTTGATGCCGCCCCGGCTGGCATTGCCGGTGGATTCGACGCCATCCTTGCGGGCCCGGAGGGTGTCGTAGAGGTATCCGCGGAGGACGCCGTCCTCCACAAGGATTGTGTTCTGCTTCGGCACTCCCTCGGAGTCAAAGGGAGCGGTCCCCATGCCGCCGGGGAGGGTCCCGTCATCCCGAATCCGGAGGAGGGGGCTGATAATCCGCTCTCCCTTTTTCCCCGCCAGGAGCGACTTCCCCTTCTGGACGCTCTCGGCCAGGAAGGCGGAGGCGAGCACCTCCAGGATTTCGGTGGCCACGTAGTTATCGAGAACCGCCGGACAGCGCATGGTCGGGATCTTCGCGGCCCCCAGAAGCCCCACCGCCTTGGCCACGGCCCGTGTCGCGATCCGGTCAACGGACAGATCGGCGAACCGGTTGGCGAAGTCGAAGTCCCACCCCATCTGGGAATTGCCGCTTTCCTCGGCGATAGCCGAGACGCTGGCCGACACCGACGTACCCCGGCAGGTGGCATCGACGCCACGGGAGTTGACGATACGGGTCTCCACCGTCGATTCGCCGAAGGAGCATTTGCGGACCCTCTTCACCCGCGGGTCGGCGGCCATGACGAGCCGCTCCAGCGCCATGGCCCGCTCCACCTTCTCCGCCTCGGGGACCGATGCCAGCCCCTCGTCGTAGAGCCCGGGGATCTCCGAACCGGGACGGGGCTCGGGAAAGGCATGGTGCTCATCGGGGGTCTGGGCCCCGGCCCCCACGAGGGCGTTTTCCACCATGCGGGCAAGGTCGGCAGGCTCCATGCTGGTGGAGTACGAGAACCCCATGCCGCCGTTTCTCAAAACCCGGATGCTTACCCCGCCCGGGGCGGAGCACTTGAAGGTGTCCACCTTCTGCTCCTTCACCTCGATGGAGAGTAGGCGCGACGTTGCGGCGGCAACCTCCCACCCATCCAGGGAACGGTCCTTCAGGAGGGTGGCGACGGTTTCGATCATTTCATTGGTTTGCATGGGCACCTCGTAGGGGCGCAATTCATTGCACCCAGGGCGTGATAAATCACGCCCCTGCGGTCATCAAACAATCACAGGTCCAGGATCATTGCGATCTCGTCGCAGTCGGGGAATTTCACGCACTTCATGCAATCACCCCACACCTTGTGGGGAAGCTCCGACTTGTCCACGATCCGCATCCCGAACTTGCCGAAGAAATTGGGCTTGTAGGTGAGGCAGAAAACCCGCTTGAGCCCCAGTTGGCGGGCCTCGTCGATGCAGGCGTTCACGACCTGGGTACCGATCCCCTTCCGCCCCGTCTCCTCCGCCACGGCCACGGAACGGATCTCTGCCAGGTCTTCCCAGATGATGTGGAGAGCGGCGGTGCCGACGATCTCCCCCCCTTCCTCCCACACATAGAAATCACGGATCGACTCGTAGAGCTCCGACAGGGAACGGGAGAGCATGTCCCCCTGACTGGCGAAGTGGGTGAGGAGCTTCTGGATGTTCTTGACGTCACCTATCTGGGCCTTGCGGAGCATGGGTGGGTCTCCTTCTGTGGTGTGGATGGGATGGTCCTGCGTTAAATGGCTATTTACGCCGATCCATAACATAACAGCTTCTGTGGGATTTCTTGGCCATCTTTTTCAGTTCCGCCGCCACCTCGGCCACCTTGGCGTAGTGGCCGATCTTCGGCGAATCCATGGGAACAATGGAGATGGCGACCCCCATGAGGGGCACCCGTTCCTCGTTCCCCTTGCGGTCGTGGGCAACGTAGAATCCCCGCGCCTTCTCCTCCTCGTTGAAGAGCTCGGAAACGACGGCGGTGAAGTTGGCTATGATCCGCTCCGACACGGCCTCAGCCTGCTCGAGGGGCACGATGAAGACGAAATCGTCGCCGCCTATGTGGCCCGCAAACCCCTCACCCGCCTCCTTGACGGCATTGGCGATGATGCGGGCAACCATCCGGATCACCTCGTCGCCGTGGGCGAAGCCATAGACGTCATTGTACTGTTTGAAGTGGTTGAGGTCCACGTAACAGACCCCCATGGGCTTTCCCACCGCATGCTCGATGGCGCGCTGGATGGAGGTGTTGCCGGGGAGCCTCGTCAGGGGATTGTTGTCGAAGACCCGCCTGAGGCGCCGCAGCGACAGGGCAATCCGGGTGAAGAGATCCCGGTAACTGAGTGGGGTAGTGACGAAATCGTCGAGGGGATATTCCTCCCAGTCGAACCCTTCGGCAGCCCATTCGGGGATCATCCCTATGACAGGGATGGTGGAGAAGAAGAAATCATCCTTCAAACTGCGGATAATGCCGAGAAGCGTCTGGTCGGGGGTCGCCAGGTCCATGAGCACCACGTCGGGGGGGTCGGAGTAGATGAGCCCCATGACACTGGGAGGATTATCAAGGGTGACCACCTGGTACCCCTTGCTCTGAAGGCGCAGTTCGAGGCTCCCATCCCCGCCGTTGGGGCTGGTGACGACGATGATCCTCAGATTAGTTCTCATCGGTGGACTGTATCTCCAGGCTGAAGTTTTTGACTTCCACCAGCCTGTCCTCAAGCTCTTCCACAATGGCGGCAAGGTCGTCCTCGGTCATGCCGAGCCACTCCCAGGCCGTGGGCTGGATGCGGGGTACATAGGCTTCGCAACTGAAGCCGAAACCGCTCGCCTTGACGAGCACGTCGGCCAGATGCACCACGGCGGTCTTCATCTTGTGGTGCTGGGCGTTGGCCACGTCATGGTGGCAGGCCACCGGCTCGCTCAACTTATTGGGAAGATACCAGTTGTGCACCAGCCACTCCCCGACCTCGGCGTGGTCGGTCTGGAGCACCTGCCGTTCGGCTTCAAGCATGGGAATGCCGTCACGCTCCACCATGTTACAGATACGCTCATAATCCTCGGCGCACTTCTCCTTGATAATCACCTTGCCGATGTCGTGGAGAAGGGCCGCGGTGGAGATTTCCTCGACCTCGGGAAGCTTCAGGTGCCTGGCGATGATATTTGCCGCCACGCCGGCCCCCAGGGAGTGCTCCCACAGCCCGACGATGGTCTTTTCCATAATCTCGAAGATGGAAGAGCTAAGGGCGAGACTCTTGATGACATTCACCCCCAGGAGAATGAGGGCGTTAGAGATGGTGGAAACCCGGTAGAAACCGTAGGACGGAGAATTGACAAGCCGCAGCACCCGGGCCGACAATATCTGGTCCGAGGATACCAGGCGGGCCATCTCCTCGATGGTAGACTTGCGGTTTTCGGACAGGGCCTGAAGCCGCGACACAACGCCGGGAAGAGTTGGGAGCGAGTTCGTATCCCGGATGATGTCGAGGATCTTGTCGCGCTTACTTCCCACCTTCACCCCCCATGGAGCGGATAATGTTCTTGCGGTAGATATCCTTCAGCCGCATCATGAGCGGTACGTTCGCCACCTTGCTGAACCGGTGGTCCAGGTCCGCCAGAAGATCCTCCAGGGTCTTCTCCCCCTCGATGACGACCGGATGCCCCTCCACGGTTATGGACTTGATCCCCAGGTTCTTGAGCCGTTCAATGAGCGATTCCGTAAGGGTCGTCCCCCGGCCGCAGATGGGTGGGGCCTGGGGATTGTCGGTCCGCCTCACGTCGCGGGCAAGGGCCATTTCCGGCTCGGCAAGGGCTATGGGTATCGTCTGCATCGGGTTTCGTCTCCGTGAACGGCTGGGTCGTTTCTACGCCCCGGCCCCGTGGGCTATCATCTCGCGGGCATGCTCCAGGGTCCGGTCGGTGATGGTGACTCCCCCCAGCATCCGGGCCATCTCCGCCACCCGGGCCTCCCCTTCCAACGGGGTGACGGTGGTGGCGGTCCGCCCCCCCTCCACCCGCTTCTCCACTAGGTAGTGGTGGTCGGCAAAGGCCGCCACCTGGGGAAGATGGGTTATGCAGAGGACCTGCTGCCCCCTGCTGACCCGCTTGAGCTTTTCCCCCACCAGGGCCGACGTGGCGCCGCCGATGCCGGTGTCCACCTCATCGAACACAAGCGTCGGCACGTCGCTCTCCGGATGGACCTGCTTGAGGGCCAGCATGAGCCGGGAGAGCTCCCCGCCCGAGGCGATCTTCGTCAGGGGCTTCGGTTCCTCCCCCGGGTTGGGGGAAAAGAGAAACTCGGCCCGCTCAAGCCCCGTGGCCCGCGGCTCGGAAAACTCCTCGAAGGCGACCTCGAAAAGGGCGTGCTTCATGGCAAGCTGGTGAATCTCCCGCTCCATGGCCTTTTGCAACTCCTTCGCCACGGCGCGGCGCTTCGCCGAAAGCTCCCCCCCCTTTGCCGCAAGCTCCTTCCGCAGCCTCTCCAGGGCCGCGTCCAGCTCACCGCGGGTTCGCTCACGGTTTTCAAGGAGTTCCATCTCGCGGGCCGCCTCCTCTCCGTAGGCAATGATCTCCTCCACGGTCGGGGCATATTTCTTCTTGAGCCGCCGGATCAGGTCGAGCCGCTCCTCCACCCGCTCCAGCCGGGCGGGATCGGCCTCGACCCGCGAGGAGTAATCCCTGAGGGTCATGGCGGCATCTTCCAACTGGGCGGCGGCATCCGCCAGGGAATCCATGAGCGGTCCGAGGGATGCGTCAATGCCGGCTATCTCGGCCACCTTTCCCTTCACCTCGGCCAGTCGGTCGAGCACGGCACCATCGTCCCCGTAGAGGGCCGCATAGGCCTCCTGGCTGGCAAAGAGGAGCTTTTCGCCGTGGGCCAGGAGCCCCCGCTCCCGCTCCAGATCCGCATCCTCGCCGGGGTGCAGGGCCGCCTCACGAATCTCGCTTGCCTGGAACGACAGGAGATCGAGCCGCCGGGCCGCCTCCCGCTCCCCCTCCTCCAGCGCCCGGATTTGATCGAGGGTAGCGCGGTAATCGGCATAGAGGGCGCCATAGGCCTCCCGGAGAGGGAGAAGCCCCCCAAAACCGTCCAGGAGGGTCAGGTGGTTGTCGGCCCGCAGGAGGGTCTGGGACTCATGCTGGCCGTAGATGTTGACGAGCTCCCGGGCCATGTCGGCGAGAATCGCCTGGGTGGAGAGACCGCCCCCCACGAAGACCCGGTTGCGTCCCGAGCGGGACACGACCCGTTTCACCAGAAGCTCGCCGTCGCACTCGATCCCCGCTTCGGCTAGGCGGGCACCAAGGGGGGTACCTTCGGGGAGCGCAAAGACCGCCTCTACGGTGGCCTCCTCGGCGCCGGTCCGGATCAGGTCGGCGGAGGCGCGCCCCCCCATGATGAGGTTTACCGCGTCGATGATGATCGATTTTCCCGCGCCGGTCTCGCCGGTAAGGACCGTGAACCCCGGCTGGAACGGGACATGGAGGGTATCAATAATGGCGAGGTTTCTTATGGAGAGGTCGATGAGCATGGCAAACCGGGGATTGGGGACCAGGGACCAGGGACCAGTAAAAGCATCTGCCGGTCCCTGGTCCCCGGTCCCGGGTCCCTATCTTTCCCCCCACTTGAGCTTGGTCCTGAGGACCTCGAAATAATCCTTGCTCCGCGACATGACGAGGCGCGTGCGGTGCTCGGCCCGGCGCACCCGGATGATGTCGCCGCACTTGAGCTCCATCCCCACCTGGCCGTCGAGGGTGAGATAGACATCCTCGTCCTTGGAGATGAGCCTGATGGTTACCTCGGCGCTGGCCTCAAGGACGATGGGGCGATTGGTGAGGGTATGGGGGCAGATGGGGGTGATGGTGAGGCATTCCAGGTCCGGGTGGACGATGGGGCCGTTGGCCGAGAGGCAGTAGCCGGTGGAGCCGGTGGGGGTCGAAATGATGAGGCCGTCGGCCTTGTAGGTGGTGAGATAGTGGCCGTTGACCAGGCTCTCTATGTCGACGATCCGTGCAAGGGCACCCTTGTTGATCACCGCGTCATTCAGCACCCGGTGGGAGAAGACGATATCGTCGCCCCGCTCCACGGTGGCGGCAAGCATCATCCGCTCCGAGACCCGGTAGTCGCCGCCGAGGCAGGCTTCGAGGGCGGGATAAAGCTCGTCCAGGGTGACCTCGGTTAGAAAGCCGAGACTTCCCAGGTTCACGCCAAGGATGGGGATTTCGCGCCCTCCCAGGAGCCGGGCGGCCGAGATGAGGGTACCGTCCCCCCCCAGAACCACCGCCATGTCAGCGAGGTCGGGAATCTCTTCGGAGGCAATGCCGGGTCGCCCCAGATGGCGGGCAAAATGGGCTTCAACGAGCGGAACGATCCCCCGCTGCTCGAGCCAAGTGATCAGCTCCCCTGCCACTCCCTGGCAACGGGGGTCATGAACCTTGCCGAAGATGGCGATTTTTTTCATCGTGCCGACCCTGTTGTTGTGGTATAAGTATGGAATTTACTAGCATAGATCAGGGGGCATGTCCAATGGAAATTCCGCCATTTAGGGGTACTGCCTTCTCCTGAACGACCCAGTTTCCCCCCCTCCCCTGAGGTGACCCCATGAATGATGAAGCGTTTCCGACCGAATCCGGCTCCCCTGAACTCGACACCATGATGCTCATCATCAAGTCTTTCCTTGAGCACCTGGAGTACACCCTGGGCAAGGACAAGTACTCCGCCACCCGCCATGACATCTTCAATGCCCTCGCCTACGCCGTCCGCGACCGGATGGTGGAGCGATGGCTCGACACCCAGCAGGCTTACTACAACGAGGATCCCAAGCGCGTTTACTACGTATCCATGGAGTTTCTCATGGGGAAGACCCTGGAGAACAGCCTGGTGAATCTGGGGCTTCTCGCGGAATTCCGCGAGGCCATGAACTCCCTCGGCTATGACCTCGATGAGTTCATCGAACGGGAGCAGGACGCAGGGCTCGGCAATGGTGGACTGGGGCGGCTTGCGGCCTGTTTCCTCGACTCCATGGCCACCATGGGGGTTCCGGGGTACGGCTACGGCATCCGGTACGAATATGGCATTTTCCGCCAGAACATCATTGACGGTTCCCAGGTGGAAATCCCCGACAACTGGCTCCGTTATCGAAACCCGTGGGAGATGGACCGCCAGGAGCACCTCCACCCGGTCAAGTTCTACGGCAGGGTTGTGGAGCGCAAGGACACCGAAGGCAATACCCTCTTCGACTGGATTGACACCGAGGACGTCATGGCCATGGCCTACGACACCCCCATCCCCGGCTACGGCACCAACACCGTCAACACCATGCGGCTCTGGACCGCCAAGTCGACTCGGGAATTCGACCTCTCCTTCTTCAACGAAGGGAATTACATCCGTGCCGTCGAAAAGAAAATGCTCACCGAAAACATCTCCAAGGTCCTCTACCCGGCCGACAACGTGCCGGAGGGGAAGGAACTCCGCTTCAAACAGGAGTACTTCCTGGCCTGCGCCACGGTTCACGACGTTATCTACCGCTTTCACAAACAGCACGAGGACCTGCGGCGTCTCCCCGAAAAGGCTGCCATCCAGTTGAACGACACCCATCCGGCCCTCTGCATCCCCGAGATGATGCGGGTCCTCATCGACCACCACCGGCTCGATTGGGAGACCGCCTGGAATATCACCACCAGGACCTTCGCCTACACCAACCACACCATCCTCCCTGAGGCCTTGGAGAAGTGGCCGGTCTGGTTCTTTGAGCATATTCTCCCCCGACACATCCAGATCATCTACGAAATCAACGACCGTTTCCTGACCGCGGTCCGCACGCGCTTCCCCGGCGACACGGGCAAGCTGGAGCGGATGTCCCTCATCGAGGAGCACTGGGAGCGAAAGGTGCGGATGGCGAACCTGGCCGTGGTGGGAAGCCACTCGGTGAACGGCGTGGCGGCTCTCCACACGGAGATTATCAAGGAACACGTTTTCAAGGATTTCTTCGAGATGTATCCGGAGCGGTTCAACAACAAGACCAATGGCATCACCCAGCGCCGCTGGCTCAAGTGCGCCAACCCGGACCAGGCGCGCCTCATTGGCGACACCATCGGCAACGGCTGGACCACCGACCTCTACAAGCTCACCCAGCTCCGTCCCCTGGTCGACGATCCGGTCTTTATGGCCCAGTGGCAGCAGGTAAAGCGGACCAACAAGGATAAGCTTGCCGAGTATATCCTGAAACACAACTGTATTCAGGTGAACGCCGACTCCCTGTTTGACTGCCAGGTGAAGCGGATCCACGAATACAAGCGGCAACTGCTGAACGTGCTCCATGTCATCACCCTGTACAACCGAATCAGGGCGAACCCCGACGGCGACTTCGTCCCCCGCACGATAATCTTCAGCGGCAAGGCTGCCCCGGCCTATGCCATCGCCAAGCTGATTATCAGGCTCATCAATGCCGTGGGAGATGTGATCAACAACGACCCCCAGGTTGGGGACCGCCTCAAGATGGTCTTCCTCGCCAACTACAGCGTTTCCCTGGCTGAAAAAATCTTCCCGGCCGCCGACCTTTCGGAGCAGATCTCCACCGCCGGAACCGAGGCGTCAGGGACAGGCAACATGAAATTCGCCCTGAACGGAGCGCTCACCATCGGCACCCTCGATGGCGCCAACATCGAGATCATGGAAGAAGTGGGGCGCGACAACATCTTCATCTTCGGCATGAACGCCGACGAGGTGGAGGACCTGCGCCGCAGGGGCTACAACCCGAGGGATTACTACAGCCGCAACCCCGAGCTGAAAAAGGTTTTGGACATGATCGCCGAGGGGTACTTCTTCCCCGCCAACCGCGACCTCTTCCGCCCCATTGTCGACTCCCTCCTCAACCAGGGAGACCACTACATGCTCCTCGCTGACTATGCCTCTTACGTGGCCTGTCAGGAGGAGGTCAGCCGCCTCTACCTGGACCGGGAGCAGTGGGCACGCAAGGCGATCCTCAACTGCGCCGGCATGGGGAAGTTTTCCAGCGACCGGACCATCGCCGAGTACGCCCGGGAGATCTGGGACGTGGAGCCCTTTGAAGTCCACCCGGTCCTGGAGTACCGCCAGCACGACGTGATACCCGACTGAGCAGAATCAGACCGATGACCGATCTTTTCGACGCCACCGCCGCAACCGAAACCGGCAGGGATGCCCCCCTAGCCGAACGGATGCGCCCCCGCACCCTCGACGACTACGTGGGCCAGGAGCACCTTCTGGGCGAAGGGAAACTCCTGCGTCGGCTCATCGAGTCCGACACCCTCTCATCCCTCATCTTCTGGGGCCCCCCGGGCTCGGGCAAGACGACCCTGGCCCGCATCATCGCCAACGCCACCAAGTCCCACTTCATCTTTTTCTCCGCCATCCTCTCCGGCGTGAAGGAGATCCGCGAAATCGTCAAGGAGGCGGAAAACGAGCGAAAGTACCGGGGGAGCAACACCATCCTCTTCGTTGACGAGATCCACCGGTTCAACAAATCCCAGCAGGACGCCTTCCTCCCCTACGTGGAGAAAGGAGTCTTCACCATTATCGGCGCCACCACCGAAAACCCTTCGTTCGAGGTCATCGCGCCGCTCCTCTCCCGCTGCAAGGTCCTGGTCCTCAACTCCCTGACCGATGAAGAGGTGACAACGATCCTGCGTCGTGCCCTTGTCGACCCGGAACGGGGGCTTGGCAACCGGAGCCTTGCCGTCTCCGACGAGGCCCTCGCTTTCATGGCGGAGCAGGCCCAGGGGGACGCCCGGATCGCCCTCAACACCCTGGAAACGGCGGCGCGACTGGCGAAAAACGGCGAGATCGACCTGGACTCGGCCCGGGAAGCGGCCCAGAAGAAGGCCCTGCTCTACGACAAGGGGGGTGAGGAGCACTACAACGTCATCTCCGCCTTCATTAAGTCCATGCGGGGCAGCGACCCCGACGGCGCCCTCTACTGGCTGGCGCGGATGATCGAAGCGGGGGAAGACCCCCTCTTCATCCTGAGGCGGATGGTGATCCTCGCATCCGAGGATATCGGCAATGCCGACCCGAGGGCGCTGCAAGTGGCGGTTGCAGCCCTTCAGGCGTTCCAGCTTGTGGGGATGCCCGAAGGACGGATCATCATGGCCCAGGCGGTGACGTATCTCGCCACCGCACCCAAGTCCAACGCCTCCTACGCGGGAATCGACGCGGCCCTGGCAGAGGTAAGGAAGAGCGGCGCCCTCCCCGTTCCCCTCCACATCCGCAACGCCCCCACGCGGCTCATGAAGGATCTGGGATACCACGCGGGATACAAGTATGCCCACGACTACGAAGGGGGGCACGTCTCCCAGGAGTATCTCCCTGAACAACTCCGGGGGAAGACCTTTTACGCCCCCCGCGGGCATGGCTACGAAAAGACGATCAAGGAACGGATGGAATATCTGCGGACTTTACAGGAGAGGAACAAGCAATGAAAAAGATCGGCATTCTCACGAGCGGCGGCGACTGCTCCGGCATGAACGCCGCCATCCGGGCGGCGGTACGGACCGCGATCCGCCTGAACATCGAGGTGGTGGGATTCAGAAAGGGATATCTGGGGCTCATGAAGGGGGATGTCATCCCCCTCGACACCAAGGCGGTTTCGGGCATCCTCCACCGGGGAGGGACGTTCCTCCAGTCGGCCCGTTCGCCGGAATTCAAGACCCCCGAGGGGCAGCAGAAGGCCATTGACAACCTGAAGGAGCTGGGGGTCGAGGGACTCGTGGTGCTCGGCGGCGACGGCTCCCTGACCGGCGCCCTGGCCCTGCACCGGCTCGGGCTGCCTGTGGTCGGCATCCCGTCCAGCATCGATAACGACATCCCGTACACTGACATGGCCCTGGGAGTCGACACGGCCCTTAACAACATCATCTACGCCGTTGACTGCATCAAGGATACGGCCAGCTCCCACGCACGGGCCTTTGTGATCGAGGTCATGGGGCGCAACTCGGGATATCTTGCCAGCATCTCCGCCATTGCCACCGGCGCTGAGTTCGCCCTCGTTCCCGAGCGGGAATACGACCTGGCCGAGATCTGCCAACAGCTCCGGGCACGCTTCGAGGAGGGGCGCGATAACGCCATCATCATCCTCGCCGAAGGCGCCGGCCATGCCCGGGAGATCTCCGACAGCATCAAGGACGCCATCGGCTTCGAGACGCGGATCACGGTGCTGGGCCATTACCAGCGCGGCGGCGCGCCGACCGTCTTCGATCGGCTCCTGGCAAGCCGTTTCGGCAAGCGGGCGGTGGAACTCCTCATCTCCGGCAACTCCGGGGTGATGGTGGGACTTTCCTGCAATGCCATTCTCGCCACACCCCTGGAGGACGTCATCAAAGGCGAGAAACGCCCCCAGGACGAGGTATTGCGGCTGGCAGAGGTATTGGGGGTTTAGAGTTAGGGAACAGTGCGGGGAGAGGTTCAGGATCGCACAAGGGCGACCAGATCGCCATGGTGGTCGATGCACGTCATGGCGGGAAGGTCTGCCTTGTAGGCGACAAAAGGCACCCCGGCGGCCTCGGCGGCCATGGAGTCCACGGCCGAGTCCCCCACGAAAAGGGCTTCGCCGGGTTTGATGCCGAAGTGTTCAACAACCCGCAGAAGCGGCTCCGGGTGGGGTTTCGGGTTGGCCACCTTCGAGGCGGTCATGACGAGAGCGAAGTAGGAAGCAAGGTCGAAACTTTCCAGGACGGTGTCCATGGAGGTTGACCGGTTGGTGCAGACGGCCAGCTCGACACGACCCCTGAGCACATTGAGGGTTTCGCGGAAACCCCGCTCCATGACCATGAGAGGCACCAGGTCCCGGTAGTCGATCCGGCCGGCACAGCGGAGCGCCTCTTCCCACTCCCCCTGGTCAGGGAAAAAATGAGCGAGGACCTCCCGGTTGGCATAGGTATGGAGGATGCGCATCTGCTCCTCGTCGGACCGGTCGAGGGGCTTGCGCCCCATCATCCCCATGATCCGCTGGTAGAAGGCGAGATTCGCCTCGAAGGAGTCGAACATCACCCCATCACAATCGTAGATTACTGCCTTGTAACGCACGCTTACCCCATGCCGCCCGCTGGCGGAGGTTACCCTTCACCGTCGGACGGTTCGCTTTTCAACGAATCCAGGTACTCCTCCCACTCCACGGGGAGGAGGTACTTCTTGCGGTTGTTGCACTCCTTGCAGGCCGGGACCACGTTGCCGCGGGTACTCTTGCCGCCCCGCACGACGGGCACCAGGTGGTCCATGGTGAGCTCCTCGGGCGGGAAGATTTCACCGCAGTAGTGGCAGATGCCGCGGGCAATCCGGTTCTTCCACCACTGGCTTCGGCGAAGCTCCCGGGCCTTTTCCTTCTCCCGCTTCACCTCCTGCTCCGACACCTCAACGATGAAGTAGTTCACCGCCGTCCCTGCCCCTTCTTTCTGAGCTCGTCAATGGCCCCCCGAGCCAGGGCGTCACAGCGCTCGTTCTCGGCATGGCCGTTGTGCCCCCGAATCCAGGTCCACTGGATCCGGTGAGTCTTGGAGAGTTCAAGGAGCCGTTCCCAGAGATCCCGGTTCAGCACCGGTTCCTTCTTGCTGTTGACCCACCCCCGCCGAATCCATCCTGGAAGCCATTCGGTCATTCCCTTCACGAGATACTGGGAGTCGGTGGTGACGACAACCTCACAGGGACGCATCAGGGCCTCCAGCCCCCGGATGGCGGCGGTCATCTCCATCCGGTTGTTGGTGGTCTCCCATTCGGCGCCGGATAACTCCTTTTCCGTAGCGCCACACCGCAGGATGCCCCCCCAGCCGCCGACGCCCGGATTGCCGCTGCAGGCACCGTCGCAGAAAAGTTCAATCCTTGTTGACATAAGCCCCTTCCGCCTTCAGAAGATCAGCTATGGCTGTCATGACCCGCCCGACAATCAACTGGTGAGTCTCCTTGTTGTCTTCGCGGGCATACAGGTCTGCAAAATCGAGAGGTTTTCCGAATACGATGGCGGCATCCTGGCCTACACCGGGAAACTTCCAGCGATTGAGGCCCACGAGGGCCGTCGGTACCACCGTGGGACGCGTGTCGTAGATAATCTTGCCCACGCCCCGGTTGCCTGGGCCGAGAACTCCGTCCTTATGGCGGGTTCCCTCAGGGAAGAGCATCACCTTTTCGGTCAGGAGAAGATCGTTGATGACCTTACCGGCGCGGATGTCACGCCCCCGCTTGACCGGAAACGCACCCCACGAACTGTAGAGCCACTGCTGAAAACGGCTGGTGAAAAGCTCTTCCTTGGCGGGAGCCCAGACCATCTGCAGGGGATAGTGACGCAACACGGCCCAGGGAATGAAAATTGTTTCGTAGGCGGAGATGTGGTTGGAGGCGATCAGGACTCCACCATCCTTCGGCAGGTTTTCAATCCCTTTAACCCGAAACCTGTTGAGAGTGGATGCATAGAAACCGATTACATGGGCAGAGAATGTAACCCAGACACGGCGAACCAGGGAAGCCTTCAAGAAAACCTCTGAATCATGTGGAATGAACTGTTTATATCATTTTTTCGAAATCAGGGGCAACCGTGAATACCAATGCGCCCGCAAGGGTTGCGGCAAAAAGAGACGGGGAGGCGTCCGCGACACCTCCCCGTCGTCCATCACACGATTAAATCAGGGTTTTGCTTACAGCATCATATCCTCAGTTCCTCACTTGAGGGGAGCAAATGCGCGCATCCAGCAACGTCACGGCACCATCACCGTCCATATCGAGAGTGAGGTTGTTAGTCCCCCTCCCTGCAATGATCATTTTGACATCATCGATGGTTACAAGACCATCACCGTTGACATCGCACGAATTGACGACGGACAGGGGCACCGCAGATCCCGGGGCTGATAACACCGTAATATAGAAGCTCTGTGACGTTTTTCCCCCCTTGCTGTCGACCGCCTGGACACTCACATATTTCGAGCCGGTCTGGGATTCAGTCGGCGTCCAGCTGATGAGACCGCTTATCGCGTCAATCGTCATCCCTGACGGTGCCGATGACAACCTGAAGTACACGGTGTCGCCATTGGAATCCGTTGCATTCACATCATAGTTGTACAAAGTATCAACGACTGCCGTGGTCACAGCCGTCGAGGTGATCTTCGGCGAGCTGTTGGAAGAGCTGTCGGCTACGGAAATCTTGAAGCTCTGGCTTGCGTAAAGACCAGCTGTGTCCTTTGCTCTCACCGTTACCGAATAGGTGCCGGTGTCCCCCGGACGCCAGTAGATGAGACCGGTGGTCGAGTTGATGGTCATGCCCGACGGATAGGTGCTCAACGAGTAACTGACAGTGTCACCATTCGGATCAGAAGCCACTACCTGATAGTAGTAGTAGCCGTCCTTATATCCTGTTGTCACCGGAGACGATGTGATCACGGGGGGCTGCTTGGTGATAACGGCGTTCACGGTGAGGCTCACGCTCGCCGTTGCCGTGCTGTAGTTGACGGTGTCGGTCGGTGTGAAGGTGGCGGAGAGAGTTACGGCGCCTGCGGTGTTCAGGGCTGTCCCGGCAGCAGGGGTGTAGGTGAAGGTGCCCGGAACGTTCGCTGTGGCGTTAAGCTGAGTGCTACTGAGAGTCGTACCAACCGACACTGCCGCCGGCGTTGCCCAGGTGATGACCGGGGTCTGCTTGGTAACGGCGTTCACTGTGAGGTTAACGCTCGCCGTTGCCGTGGTGTAGTTGACGGTGTCGGTCGGCGTGAAGGTGGCGGAAAGAGTTACGGTGCCAACGGTGTTCAGGGCTGTCCCGGCAGCCGGAGTGTAGGTGAAGGTGCCCGGAACGTTCGCTGTGGCGTTGAGCTGAGTGCTACTGAGAGTCGTGCCCACCGACACTGCCGCCGGCGTTGCCCAGGTAATTACCGGAGTTTGCTTGGTAACTGCGTTCACGGTGAGGATAACGCTTGCCGTTGCCGTGTTGTAGTTGACGGTATCGGTCGGTGTGAAGGTGACGGAGAGAGTTACGGAGCCAACGGTGTTCAGGGCTGTCCCGGCAGCAGGGGTGTAGGTGAAGGTGCCCGGTACGTTGGCTGTGGCGTTGAACTGAGTTGAAGAGAGAACCGTGCCTACCGTTACCGGTGAAGGTGTGGCCCAAGTAATTACCGGTGTGGCTTTAACATCTGTTGCTGTGACATTAACATAGAAGCTCTGTGACGTGCTTCCTCCCTTGCTGTCGACAGCCTTGACACTCACATATTTAGACCCGGTCTGGGATTCAGTCGGCGTCCAGCTGATGAGACCGCTTATCGCGTCAATCGTCATCCCTGACGGTGCCGATGACAGCCTGAAGTACACGGTGTCGCCATTGGAATCCGTTGCATTCACATCGTAGGTATACAGCGTACCAACGGTTGCCTTTGTCACGGCCGTAGAAGTGATCTTCGGCGAACTGTTGGAAGAAGAATCAACTACGGATATTTTGTAGCTCTGGCTAGCGTAAAGCCCGGAAGTGTCCTTTGCTCTCACCGTCACCGAATAGGTGCCGGTGCTCCCCGGATGCCAGTAGATGAGACCGGTGGTCGAGTTGATGGTCATACCCGACGGATAGGTGCTCAATGAGTAGCTGACGACGTCGCCATTCGGATCAGAAGCCACTACCTGATAGTAGTAGTAGCCGTCCTTATATCCTGTTGTCACCGGAGACGAGGTGATCACGGGCGGCTGATTGATGGTAACGGCGTTTACTGTAATATTCACGCTTGCCGTTGCCGTATTGTAGTTGACGGTGTCGGTCGGAGTAAAGACGGCCGAGAGAGTTACGGTGCCGGCGGTGTTCAGGGTTGTCCCGGCTGCCGGGGTGTAGGTAAAGGTACCTGGAACGTTGGCAGTGGCGTTGAGCTGAGTGCTACTGAGAGTCGTGCCCACAGACACTGCCGCCGGCGTTGCCCAGGTGATGATCGGAGTCTGCTTGGTAACGGCGTTCACTGTAAGGTTCACGCTCGCCGTGGCACTGGTGTAGTTCGCGTCAGTCGGGGCGAAGGAGACGGACAGCGTCTGGTTTCCGGCGGTGTTCAGCACGGTCCCGGAGGCCGGGGTGTAGCTGAAGCTGCCGGCAGTATTGGCTGTGGCGTTCAGTTGGGTGCTGCTGAGGGCAGTGCCGACGGG
>NZ_JAHDIW010000015.1:0-85849 GCF_018531165.1 Geobacter grbiciae
CAAATCCGATGTACTTCCCTCTATCTAATCTCCTTCCTCCTGAATCTACGCTGCAACTAATTCACGAAAGAACCCAAAAAATTGTGCTGGTGAGCAATACTACGCTGCCTGTGAAAAGGGCTGAACCTGCCGTACCTTCTGTGCCAAGGCTTTTTCGGCAGTTTTCAGATCAAAACTAGTTTGCAAATTCATCCAGTAAGTTGGCGTCTGACCGAATGCCTTGCCAAAAAGCAATGCCAACTCTGCAGTAACAGGACGTGTGCCCTTGATGACATGCGAAACTCGCATCGGCGAAACACCGATTGCGTGAGCAAAGGCATTCTGCGAGATGGCAAGCTCATCAAGTATTTCTTTCAAGAACACCCCAGGGTGTATAGGAGGAAGACCGTTCTTAGTCGCCATGAGATTTCTCCTTAATGGTAGTCGGTTATCTCGACGTCAGTTGCTTCGCCGTGGGCGAATGAAAAACAGATGCTCCACTGGTCATTAATTCTGATGCTCCACTGTCCTGCCCTGTTGCCAGAAAGAGCTTCAAGGCGGTTCGATGGCGGCATCAACAAATCTGTAACCTCACGTGCGCTGTCCAACTGCGTCAGACGCATGATCGCGCGAGTGATGATTTCCGGGGGAAATTTCTTGGACTTCCCAGTCGCAAAGAGTTTTTCCGATTCCTTATTTGCGAACGTTGTAATCATGAGGCAAGTGTAAACATTTTGTTTACACAGGTCAATGTGGAAATAAACTCACGCTTGTTTTGACCTCCTTATCGGCCTATATTGTGGCTTGTAGGTAGATCAAAATAAGGAGTCGACCCATGAAACCCATCTCGGTCACAAACGATATAATTCCCATCGCCGAGTTCAAAACGGGCATTTCCAAGTGGTTCAAAAACCTCCAGGAATCGGGGCATCCTCTGATAATCACGCAAAACGGAAAGCCGGCCGGGGTGTTGCTGTCGCCGGCCGACTATGATGAGCTGGTGTATCGGCAATCCTTTCTCGATTCGGTCGGTAGGGGAATAGCCGATGCCGAGAGTGGCAGGATATTCAGCGCCGCTGAAATCAAGGCGACCCTGGCTGCCAGAAGAAACAAGGGATAATCGGGGATGGAGATACTGTGGACCCAGGAAGCCCTTGAACAACTGATCCAGAGAGAAGACTTCATTGCAAAGGACAGCCCCGAACGGGGGGCGCTTTTCGTTGATCGGATTATTGACCATGTGGAAGGTTCCTTGCCGGAAAATCCCCCGTTGGGGAGAACTGTTTCCGAGATAGCCAATCCCGCCATTCGAGAGTTGCTGTTCAGGGACTATCGAATTGTCTATCGGCTTACGGAAAACACCATTGAAATACTGTCCGTTTTTGAAGGCCACCGATTGCTGCGAAGTGACGAAATAGAATAAATCAAGCCGGAGGATATATATGAAATTACCCGACAAACAGGGCCACTTCGGCCAGTTCGGCGGCCGCTACGTGCCGGAGACGCTCATGCCGGCGCTCCTGGAACTGGAGAAGGCCTACAACCACTACAAGAACGACCGCGAATTCAAGGAGGAGTTCAATTACTACCTCCGGCAGTACGTGGGGCGCCCCAATCCCCTCTACTATGCCGAGAAGCTCACGAAGAAGCTGGGGGGCGCGAAGATCTACCTGAAGCGCGAGGACCTGAACCACACCGGCGCCCACAAGGTGAACAACACCATCGGCCAGGGGCTCCTGGCCAAGCGGATGGGGAAAAAACGGGTCATCGCCGAGACCGGCGCCGGCCAGCACGGGGTGGCCACCGCCACCATCGCGGCACTCTTCGGCATGGAGTGCGAGGTCTTCATGGGGGAGGAAGACATCCGGCGCCAGGCCCTGAACGTCTTCCGGATGAAGCTCCTGGGCGCCACGGTCACGCCGGTGACCGCCGGCACCGCCACCCTCAAGGACGCCATGAACGAGGCTATGCGCAACTGGGTAACCTACATCCACAATACCTTCTACGTGATCGGCACCGTGGCGGGGCCCCACCCCTATCCGGTGATGGTCCGCGACTTCCAGTCGGTCATCGGCCGGGAGGCCAAGGCCCAGCACAAGAAGATCGAGGGAAGGTTGCCGGATGTTCTCGTTGCCTGCGTCGGCGGCGGCAGCAATGCCCTGGGGCTCTTCTACCCGTTCCTCAATGACCGGGAGGTCCGGATGGTGGGGGTGGAGGCCGCGGGCCACGGCATCGCCTCCGGAGCCCACGCGGCGCCGCTCTGCGCCGGGACGGTCGGCGTTCTCCACGGCAACAAGACCTACCTCCTCCAGGATGAGTTCGGCCAGATAGCCAATGCCCACTCCGTTTCCGCCGGCCTTGATTACCCCGGCGTTGGCCCCGAGCACGCCTGGCTCAAGGATTCCAGGCGGGCCGAGTATGTGTCGGTCACCGACGATGAGGCCCTGGAGGCCTTCACGCTCCTGACCCGGGAGGAGGGGATCATGCCGGCCCTGGAGTCGTCCCACGCCATCGCCCACGTGGTGAAGCTGGCGCCGACACTGCCGAGGGAGCAGACCATCGTCGCCTGCCTCTCCGGCCGGGGGGACAAGGATATTCACACGGTGGCCGACGCCATGGGGGTACAGTTTTAGTATTTGTAAAAATGAACACTATGCCGAAAAATGCCTTTGTAACTTGTTGAAAATACAGGCTAATATAAAAAAATAGCTTGACATTGCACGCTGTTTTACCGTATAACACGACTCGTCCGTAAAATAGAACGGACACAGGGAAAGGACCCGCTTTGGGTCCTTTTGCTGTTTCTGAGTTGAGATTGCTTCATTAAGGATGTTTGTTAGCTATTTTCGTGGACCATGGCGACTCTGTCGCATAGCCGGGAGACCTGGAAATCCAGTCGTCTCTACATCAAGGAAAGGAGTTATTGGCCGGTGCCGGTCCTGCGCGTTCGTCGCGCTGTCCCGTTCCGTTTCGTTGACCGTCCGGCAAAGCCTCAAAAACCGACCCAAAAAATAACTATGAAAAAAATGATCCTTCTATCGGCAGTCATGATGCTCACTGGTGTTTCCTGCAACCAGACCGCTCTGCGCCGGGACCCCGTCACGGTGGTCCTCAGCGAATCCGGTGTTGACCTGGAAGTCCGTCGGCTCATGGATCAGGGTATCGAGTTGGATGAACGTCAACGACAGGCACGGGCCATTGCCACGGTGTTTGCGCGACGCACCACCCCCGACCGGGCCTACCGGCTCGCATCCCTCTGCTACCTGAAAACCCTCGGTACCGATTTCATGCCCCTCGACCTTGCCGAACTGGCCTTGGCCGAAACCGGTTCCATCGGCTTCGACCCGAAGGCGGTTTCGTCGAAGGGTGCCCTTGGTGTCTGGCAGCTCATGCCCTATCGGGCAGAGAGCCACGGATTCAACCCCCACGAGATGGCCAATGACGAAAAATGCGCGGAGGCCGCTGTTCGGGAGTTGGCCACCAAGCTCGACATGGCCCGCGGCAATCTGGTGAGGGCAAAGAAACTCTACTGCGGCGTCGGTCCCGAAGCCGATGCCTACGAAATCAAGCGCCGCCGCTACCAGCGAGAGATCCTGAGGGAACTCGGCACTCCCCTCCACGTCCGGGCCGTGGATTTGCGCTTCTCGTTCGCCAAGGTCTCATAGCTCTGCCGCAGGCGAGCAGGACAACCCAGCACGAAGGGCGGACTTCGCAAGGAGTCTGCCCTTTTTCGTGGTACTTCTCGCGCGGCAGGGGACGGATGTGGTAAGGTGGGGCTGCAAATCGCGGAGATGTCAGGAGGGTTGCATGAAAAAGCTGTTGATTCTGGTTGTGTGCATGATTTTCTGCGCCGGCTGTTCGCTGTTCCTGGATAAGCCGGAAGTGAAAGTCAGGGATTTGAATGTTGTCGGGATCGGCGTCGAGGGGGTGGATCTCGAGTTCCTCCTGACGGTCACCAACCCCAATTCGTTTCCCCTGGTCCTGAACGGCTACACCTATGATCTGAACGTCATGGCGCTCCCGCTCACCAAGGGGGGAAAGCGCGAGCGGATCGAGTTCCCCGCCGATAAGGCCACTGATGTGCGGCTTCCCTTCAAGGTCGCTTATGGGGATCTGTGGGAAATCCTCAAGCGCCAGCCAGACCAGAATAAGATTCCCTATCGGCTGAACGCCGGGCTCGAGGTGGAAACCCCCTTCGGTACCACCACGGTGCCGGTGAGCAAGGAGAGTGTGTTTGCCGTGCCGGAGCGCTACCGTACTTCCGGTATTCTCAAGGGTGTCACCGACTTGCTGAAAGGTTTCCGGCAATGAATGTCATCGATGTTGTCGGGCTCGCCAAGAGTTTCGGCTCCCGCACGGTTCTCGACGGTGTCACCTTTGCCGTGGGCGAGGAGGAGAAGGTCGGCCTCATCGGCGTCAACGGCTGCGGCAAGTCGACCCTCATGCAGATCCTTGCGGGGCTTGAGGAGCGGGACGGCGGCACCATCATGACCCGTCGCGGCGCGTCCATCGGCTACCTCTCCCAGGAGCCGCTCCTTGACGACGGGCTCACCATCGGCGAGGAGATTGAGCAAGGTCTCGTGGAGATCCGGCGGGTCATGACCGAGTACGAGGGGGTGACGGCACAGCTTGCCGAGCCGTCGCCGGACCACGACCGGCTCCTGGAGCGCCAGGGAGAGCTGACCTCCTGGATAGAACACCATGGCGGCTGGAACACCGACCACCGGGTGGCGGAGATCATGACCCACCTGGGAATCCCCGACCGGAACCGGCGTCTCGGCGAGCTCTCCGGCGGGACGAAGCGGCGGGTGGCCCTGGGGCGCCTCCTCCTCCAGGCCCCGGACCTCCTCCTTCTGGACGAGCCCACCAACCACCTGGACGCCGACACGGTCCAGTGGCTTCAGGAGCACCTTATGGCCTATTCCGGCGCGGTGCTCCTCATAACCCACGACCGCTACTTCCTCGACCAGGTGGTGGGGAGGATGCTGGACCTGGAGCGGGGCCTGATTACTGCATACAGCGGCGGTTACTCCAGCTACCTCATCCAGCGGGAGGAGCGGCTGGCCCGGGAGGCCCGGGGGCACGACCGGCTCCTGAATCTCCTCCGGAACGAGACCGCCTGGATGCGGCGGGGCCCCAAGGCCCGCACCACCAAGCAGAAGGCCCGCATCGACCGGTTCCACGACCTTGAGGCCCGTGCACAGGTGGAGACGACCCGGGAGACCACCATCGCCTTCACCCCCGGTGATGGTCTGGGTGGCACCATCATGGAGCTCCAGGGGGTGCGGAAGTCCCTGGGGGGACAGCTCCTGGTGGACGACCTCACCTTCCTCATGAAGCGCGGCGACCGGGTCGGGATCATTGGCCCCAACGGCTGCGGCAAGACCACCCTCATGCGGATGATCATGGGGGAAGAGCCGCCCGATGGCGGGACGGTGGTAATCGGTGCCAAGACCCGCATCGCCTACTTTGACCAGAACCGGGAAATCCTCGATCCGTCACTGACCCTCTATGATTTCCTCGGCGAGGGGGATTACGTGACGGTGGGGGGGGAGCGGCGCCACAAGATTGGCTACCTGGAGGAGTTCCTCTTTCCGCCGTCCGACCGGATGCGGCGGATCGCCACCCTCTCCGGCGGCGAGAAGAGCCGCCTCATCCTGGCGCGCCTCATGCTGGCGGACGCCAACCTCCTCGTCCTGGACGAGCCCACCAACGACCTCGACATCCCGACGCTGCAGCTTCTGGACGATGCCCTGACCCGCTTTCCCGGCTGTATCCTCATGGTGACCCACGATCGCTTTTTCCTCGATAAGGTGGCAACGGGCATCCTCTCCTTCGAGGGAGAGGGGAGGACCGTCTTCTACGAAGGGAACTACACCCTCTACCGGGAGCTGAGAGCGCAAAATCTGAAAGAAGAGAATAAGGGCGGGAGTGGCAGGCCCGTTGCGGCACCTCCTGCGGTACGCGAACGGCCCCGCAAGAAGGGGCTCACCTTTGCCGAAAGGCAGGAGCTCGAGCGGGTCGAGGCGGAGATCGCCCACCTGGAGCTCCGGACGGCGGAGGTGGAAGCCGCCCTGGCGGATCCTGCCGCCTATGCTGGGGCGCCGGGGGGGATAGCGGCCCTTTCCACGGAATTCGCCCATATGGGAGAGAAACTGGAGGAACTTCTCCTTCGCTGGGAAGAGCTCGAAACCAAGCGGTCGGAGGCGTAGGCCCGGCAGCTCGGGAAACCGCGTCGGTAGCCTCTTTTCGCTTGAAAAATCAGACCTTGGCTGTTATATCAAGACCAGTTGATTATTAAATTTTTCATGCGCAGGGGCACTTTATGCTCAAGGATATGAAACTCGGCGTACGGCTTATCGGATCCTTCATCATTATGGCCGTCATCGTGGCGGTGACCGGATTGATCGGCATCCGGAGCATCAACATGGTTTCAAGCCGTGTCGGGACCGTCCTGCAGGAACAGTACGATCAGCAGAAGGTGGCGCTCCAGCTCCAGTCGGCCGAGCGGACCGTCCGGGCGGACCTCCTTGAGGGACTGATGGGGCACCTTGACGAAAAGGGAATGAAGGAGCACCTCGACTCATATACCAAGAACCGCGATCTCATCCGCCGTTACTCAACGGGACTTCTCAAGGGGGACGAGGCGCTGGGGATTCACCCGGCGCCCAAGGACAGCGTCATGGAATCCCACGCCGAGACCCTCACGGAAACATGGGGCGAATACGAAAAGGTTGCCGAGAAGATCATCGCTTACAAAACCGCTGTTATTGCCGGCCAACAGACTCCGTCCACGCTGTCCGAGTCCCGCCTCATCTCGGAGCTTTCCGGTGCCAGCGAGTTCGTTGCCCGTGATATCGACGATCTCATCGAAACG
This sequence comes from Geobacter grbiciae, assembly GCF_018531165.1. Lineage (NCBI taxonomy): Bacteria > Pseudomonadati > Thermodesulfobacteriota > Desulfuromonadia > Geobacterales > Geobacteraceae > Geobacter > Geobacter grbiciae. The sequence continues at coordinate 6,857 of NZ_JAHDIW010000015.1, forward strand.
GTCAAGGGGATGATGAAGGATGCGGGGAAGGAGACGTCGCGGGTCAAAACCTCCGTAACCATAACCTTCATTTTCGTGATTATCGGTGCCGCGGCCCTCGCCTTTTCGTTCGGCATTGTTGCTACCCGCAACATTATTCGCCGCGTCGATCAGATGGTCAAGGCCGTGAAGGGCGGCGCGGAGGGGGATCTCTCCTCCCGGGTGCCCATCACGTCGGGAGATGAACTCGGCCGACTCGGCGATGACTTCAATACCATGCTGGAGAAGCTCGGTGAACTCGTTAAGAAGGTGAATCGCTCCCTGGTGGAGGTGGGGCAGATCTCGGCCAACATCTTCGAGGTCTCCCGCCGGGTCCTCTCCGCGGCCGAGGTTCAGGCCGAGGGGGGGTCCCAGACATCCTCCGCGGTGACCGAGATCAATGCTTCCATCAAGGAAGTTTCCTCCGGGGTCGACAGTCTTTCGCTCTCGTCGTCGGAGACCTCGTCCTCCATCCTGGAGATGGCCGCGAGCATCGAAGAGGTGGCCTTGAACGCGGAGGCCCTGGCCCAGTCCGTTGAGGAGGTGAGCTCTTCGGTCGTGGAGATGGTGGCGTCCATCAAGCAGATCAGCGGCAGTGTCGCGAGCCTCATGGAGGCGACCTCATCCACTGCTTCTTCGGTGGCCGAGATGGACAGCTCCATCAAGCAGGTCGAGAAAAACGCCATGGAATCCGCGGCCATTTCCGAGGGAGTCCGCCGTGACGCCGAAACGGGCAAGGCTTCGGTTGAGGCCACCATTGCGGGCATCAGCGAGATCAAGCGCTCGTCCCGGATTACCTCCGAGGTGATCGAAACCCTTTCGGAGCGGGTCAGCGATATCGGCGCGATCCTCTCGGTCATCGACGAAGTGGCCGAGCAGACCAACCTCCTGGCGTTGAACGCCGCCATCATCGCCGCCCAGGCAGGGGAGCACGGCAAGGGGTTCGCCGTGGTGGCCGACGAGATCAAGGAGTTGGCCGAACGGACCTCCAGTTCCACCCGGGAAATCTCCCTGCTCATCAAGGGGGTTCAGGACGAAACCGCCCGGGCCGTGGAGGCGATCGAGGTGGCCGAGAAGAGCATCGCCGACGGAGAGATTCTGTCACAGCGGTCGGGCGAGGCCCTCGCCAAGATCGTTACCGGGGTCCAGGAGACCACCGCACAGGTGGAAAGCATCGCCCGGGCCACCATGGAGCAGGCCAAGGGGAGCCAGATGATCCGGGAGGCCATGGAGCAGGTCTCCGACATGATCGGCCAGATCGCCAGCGCCACCCGTGAGCAGAGCAAGGGGAGCGACATGATTATGGGGGCTGCCGAGCGGATGAAGGGGCTCACCTCCCAGGTAAGGGTCTCCACCAAGGAGCAGGCAAAAGTCGGGAATTTCATTGCCAGTTCCACGGAGAATATCACCACCATGATCCGCCAGATCAAGAGGGCCTGTGACGAGCAGACCCGGGGGAGCGAGCAGATTATCCGCGCCGTAGAAAACATCCAGGAATCAACGGATACAAACCTTGGGGCCGCCAAGATGATGGAGGACTCGGTCTCCCGGCTCTCCCGCCAGCTTGAAGTGCTTCAGGGAGAAATGAACAGCTTCAAGGTTGAAAATCAGGGAGCAGTGCCCAAGGGTTAGGGCCAGCAATGTAGTTGTCACCACCTCCGAAAGGTTTAACAATGAGTAGAATTACCGGTACATTTGCCGAGTTGAAACGAACCGGAAAAAAGGCCTTGGTGACCTTTATCACGGCCGGTGATCCGGACCTTGCAACGACAGAAGAGCTGATACCGCTCCTGGCGGAGAACGGCGCCGACATCATCGAGCTGGGGGTACCCTTTTCCGACCCCATGGCCGATGGCCCCACGATCCAACTCTCCTCCGAGCGTGCCCTTGCCGCCGGCACAACCCTGTCGAGGATTTTAGCTACAGTAAAATCCGTCCGGGGTCGCACCCAGGTCCCCATCGTCCTGATGGGATACTTCAACCCGATCTTCAGCTACGGCCTCGAACGGTTTGCCGCCGATGCGGCCGCGGCAGGGGTCGACGGCGTCCTGCTGGTGGATCTTCCCCCCGAAGAGGCGGGGGAGTTCAAGGCGTGCGCCGACCGGCACGGGATCGACGTCATTTTCCTCCTCACTCCCACGTCCGACGAGACGCGGATCCGCACGGTGACCAACCGTGCCCGTGGCTTCATCTACTATGTCTCCGTAACCGGCGTGACCGGTGTCCGCAGCGGCATAGAGGCATCGGTGGCCGGCAACGTGAACATCATCAAGGAGTGCTCTAAGGTGCCGGTGGCAGTAGGATTCGGTATCGCCACCCCCGAACAGGCGGGGGAGGTGGCTGCCACGGCCGACGGCGTGGTGGTCGGCAGCGCCATTGTGAAGCTTTTCGAGAAGCACCGGGGTGAGGAACTCAAGGGAGCACTGGCAACCTTTGTCTCATCGCTGAAGCAGGCAGTGGACCGGGGAAGATACGACAATTGACTTTGTCGTCGATTTCTGGTACCAGAGGACTTCATTTTTACTAAAAATATCCGGGGCGTTGCTTGTCCCGACGGAGTGAAAGATATGGCGTGGTTCAAACGCGACAAGGCGCCGGGCGCGGCAGACAAGAAGGTGAAGGTTCCCGAGGGGCTGCTTACCAAGTGCGTGAGCTGCAAGGCTAACCTCCTAACGAAGGATCTGGAGAAAAACATCAATGTCTGCCCCCAGTGCGGCCACCACTACCGGATCTCGGCCCGGCAGCGGATCGATCTGCTCATGGATCCGGGGAGTTTTGCGGAGCACGACGCCGGCATGACGTCGGTGGACGTCCTCAACTTCAAGGATTCCAAGAGCTATCAGGACCGCATCCAGCAGGCGGTTGCCAAGGGGGGCTCCCGTGACGCCGTTGTCTGCGGCGAGGGGGCGATTGACGCTGTCCCGGTGCAGCTGGCTGTCTTCGACTTCTCCTTCATGGGGGGAAGCATGGGGAGCGTGGTGGGGGAGAAGATCACCCGCGCCATCGAGCGGGGGATTGAGAAGCGGACCCCGGTCATCATCATCTCCGCCTCGGGCGGCGCCCGGATGCAGGAAAGCATTCTGTCGCTGATGCAGATGGCGAAGACCTCGGCAGCCCTGGCGAAGCTGAAGGATCTGGGGCTTCCCTACATTTCGATTCTCACCGATCCCACCACCGGCGGCGTAACGGCAAGTTTTTCCATGCTGGGCGATGTCAATATGGCCGAGCCCAAGGCCCTGATCGGTTTTGCCGGACCGCGCGTCATCGAGCAGACCATCCGGCAGAAACTTCCCGAGGGATTCCAGCGTGCCGAGTACCTCCTGGACCACGGCATGGTGGATTTGATCGTGGAGCGTAAGGCTATGCGGGCAAGGCTGGCCCAGATCCTTTCGATGCTCTACCGCCGCTGAAGCGGAGAGGTGGCGAGCGATTGACCGGCAGGGGCGGAGGTGTTCTCTCCGCCCCTGTTGCTTTCGTGGGTCAAAGCGGTGGATTTTCCCCCTCTCTTCCCGTATAATCCCGCCCGTCATGACCTACGAGGAGACCCTGACACATATCTACGGCCTGCGGCGTTTCGGGATCAAACCCGGGCTCGAACGGATCGCCACGCTTCTGGAGAGGCTCGGCAATCCCCACGAGCGGCTGCGGGTCGTTCACGTGGCAGGGACCAACGGCAAGGGGTCCACGGCGGCGTTTCTGGCCTCCATCCTGACGACAGGCGGGTATCGGACCGGCCTCTTCACTTCTCCCCATATCACCCGATTCACCGAACGGATTCGCATCGACGGCACCGAGATCGCCGAGGACGCGGTCTGCCGCATTGCCGGGCTGGTCATGGCTGCCGCCCCGGATGGCACCACCTTTTTCGAGATCGTGACCGCCATGGCGCTCCGTTATTTTGCCGAGGAGCAGGTGACTGTCGCCATTCTCGAAGCGGGTATGGGGGGAGGCTCCGACGCCACCAGCGCCGCTTTCGGAATCCTTTCCGTCATCACTCCCGTGGCCCTTGATCACTGCGTGTGGCTCGGCGATTCGCTGGCGGCAATCGCCCGGGAGAAGGCCGGCATCATCAGGCCGGGGAGGCCGGTGGTACTTGCGGAGCAGCAGGCGGAGGTTCTTGGCGTCATCAAGGAGCGGAGCACGGCCCTCAAAAGCCCGTTGGTACGTTTCGGCAGCGATTTCGGCGCATCTTGGGGAACGGATGGGCTTGACTACCAGGGGATGGGACGGGTGCTGTCAGGCCTTACACCGGGAATTGGCGGGCGTTATCAGGCCGTGAATGCGGCGACTGCCCTGGCTGCCGCGGAGCTTCTGATCACCGTCGGCTACTCACTTGCGGATGAAGCGCTGCGCAGCGGCATCTCCCGAGCCCGCTGGCCGGGGAGAATGGAATATTTTGCCGGCCCCCCCCGGATCATTTTTGATGGGGCCCACAATCCGGCAGGTGCCCTGGCCCTGGCCGAATCCCTGGCGGGAGTGCCGCGCCGGCGTCTGATCGTGGTGGTCGGGGTCATGGGGGATAAGGATGCCGCCGGAATTCTCGGGCCGCTCCTTCCCCTTACTGACGAGGTGGTGGCGGTTACCCCGGCGGTGGAGCGGGGGTTGTCCTCGGCCGAGCTTGCCGCCCTGTGCCGCCGGTTGGGCGTTTCCGCTACCGACGGCGGACGCGTGCCCGGGGGGCTTGCCATGGCCCGCAGCATGGCCGCGGTCGATGATCTGATCCTTGTCTGCGGCTCCCTCTTTACGGTGGGAGAGGCCCGGTCGGCGCTTCTCGCCCAGCGGTTCGAACCTTTCCGAGGATAAGTGACAGTTACCCATGGGAATTTTTTCATACAGACACCTCCTTCTCTTTGCGCCAGTTTTTCTTTCGGCACCGGCAGCGGCGTTGGCCCAAGGCGATGCGGGCGGTCCGGTCCATGTGGAGGCGGATACCCTCACCCACGAGGCGGCCCAGGACCGCATCGAGGCCACGGGGAGTGTCCGGATAAGGGGGCGGGGGATGACGCTCCTGTCGGACAAGGCGCTCCTTTTTCCGGATCGCAATGAAGCCGAGGCCCTGGGAAACGTGTCCCTCAAGAGCGACGGTGACATGCTGCGCGCCGACCGGCTGCGGATCAACTACGAGGATGAGACGGGAGAGGTGGAGCAGGGAGACGCCTTCATCAAGAAAGGGAACTTTCACGTCCGCGCCGCCCGGATGTACAAGCTGGGCACCGACAGTTACCGGCTCGAGAAGGGGACTTTCACCACCTGCGATGCCGAGCGCCCCAGTTGGAAGTTTTCGGCCTCCGACGTGAACGTTACCCTTGGCGAATACGCCACCGGCAAGCACGCCCTCTTCTACCTGAGCGACGTGCCAATCTTCTATTTCCCCTATATCGTGTTTCCGGTAAAGACGGAGCGGCAGTCGGGCTTTCTTACTCCTCGCGGCGGTAACTCCAGCAAGAAGGGGCTCACCTTTAATCTCGGCTATTACTGGGCCATCAGCCCGAGCCAGGATGCCACCATCAACCTCGACATCCAGAGCAAGCGCGGCGAGGGGCTCGGCGTCGACTACCGCTACATCCGGAAGCGGGGGAGCGAAGGGAGTTTCCGGGGCTATGCCATCTACGACTCCAACCAGCAGCGGTTCCGCGGGGACATGAGCCAGAAGCATCAGGAGATCATTTCCGATACCTTCAACATCAAGTCGGACATCAACCTGGTCACCGACCGCGACTTCTACCGCGATTTCGCCGAACAGACCGGGGATTACAACCGGAACCAGCTCGATTCGTCCCTTTCCCTGACCAAACAGTTCCACCGGCAGGTGCTCGTCGGAGAATTCAAGTACGTGGAGGATCTGCGGGAGGAAATTCTCGACAACCGCAAAACCCTCCAGAAACTACCGGTCATCAGCCTCTTCGGCGTCCGGGAACGGCTCTTCGGCTCGCCGCTCTTTGTCTCCCACGAATCGAGCTTCACCAACTTCTACCGCAGCGAGGGGATCAAGGGGCAGCGGCTCGACCTCCACCCGGTCCTGACCGCCTATGCGAAGCCCTTCGATACCATCGAGGCCACGGCATGGGCCGGCTACCGCCTTCGGCTCTACAATGCCTTCGATGTCCCCCCCAACGACCCCAATAATCTTCCTGATGCCGACGGCTACCACGGCATGGGGCTCTTCACGGGTGGGGGAGCGCTCTCGTCAACCTTGGCGCGGGTCTACGAGACAAGGTACGCGGCCGTCCCCAAGGTCCGCCACGTCCTGATCCCCGAGGTACGGTACAGTTTCGTGCAGAACCGGCAGCAGCAGGGGCTCCCCTTTTTCGATTACAACGACCGTCTCGTTCACGAAAACCGCGTCGTCTACTCCCTGGCCAACTACGTGACCGGCAAGTTCGCCGGTGCGGGAGACACCGCCGAGTACCGGGAACTGCTCTACCTGCGGCTTTCCCAGGGGTACGACTTCAGCGGCGACCGACGCGATCTCCTGACGCTCGTGGACAAGAAGCGGCCTTTCACCGACGTGATGCTGGAGGCCCGGGTCAATCCCCTGAAGCAGATATCCCTCTCCCTCGACAGCCGGTTCAATGTGTATGATGCCAACATCTCCACGACAGCCGTTTCCGCCGATGCCAAGGACGAAAGCGGCAACGCCGTGGGGGTGACTTATCGCTTCGCCCGCGATGAGGTCGACTACCTGGAGGGGAGGGCCTCCGCGGCCCTGTTGAAGCCGGTGTTCCTGAGCTATGCCGCCCGCTACTCTTTCGACAAGAAGGACTTCCTGGAGTCGTTCTATTCCGTTGAATACCGTCACCAGTGCTGGAGTGTCAGCGTCACCTACCGGGATCGCGTCGACACCAAGGATTTCTTCGTGAACTTCAACCTGGCGGGGATCGGGTCCCTGGGGACGGTCAGGGTATTCTAGGACCGGCAGGCTTCCAGCCGGGCATTTCGTATGACAGGAGAGGTTTCCATGCCTGAAATGTTTGTTCCACGCGCCATTCTCGTCACCGGCGGCGCCGGATTTATCGGCTCCAACTTCATCACCCACTTCATGGCCGCCAACCCCGGCTGCCGGGTGGTCAACCTGGATATCCTCACCTATGCGGGGAACCTGAAGAACCTCGTGGAGGTGGAGAAAAGCCCCGACTACCGCTTTGTCAGGGGTGACATCTGCAATGGGGAGCTGGTCCGTGAACTCCTGGCCGAGGAGCGGATCGAGGCGGTGGTCCACTTCGCCGCCGAGTCCCACGTGGACCGCTCCATCACCGGCCCGGAGATCTTTGTCCGCACCAACGTCCTCGGTACCCAGGTGCTGCTGGAGGAGAGCCGCCGGCACCGGGAGGCAAAGGCTGTCGAACGGTTCCGGTTTCTCCACGTATCCACCGACGAGGTCTACGGCACCCTCGGTGAAACCGGCTACTTCACCGAGGAGACCCCGCTCGCGCCCAACTCCCCCTATTCGGCCAGCAAGGCGGGTTCCGATCTCATCGTGCGGGCCTACTACGAAACTTACGGGTTCCCGGCCCTCATCACCCGCTGCTCCAACAACTACGGCCCCTACCAGTTTCCCGAGAAACTCATCCCCCTCATGATCCACAACATCGTGGCGAACAAGCCCCTTCCGGTGTATGGCGACGGCAGGAACGTCCGCGACTGGCTCCACGTGAAGGACCATTCCTCGGCCATCGAGACGGTCCTCAAGGGGGGAAAGCCGGGGGAGGTCTTTAATGTCGGCGGAAACAACGAGTGGTTCAACATCGACATCGTCCAACTCCTCTGCGATCTCCTCGATGAGCGACTCGGCAGGCCAAAGGGGGAGAGCCGGGGGCTCATTACCTTCGTGAAGGACCGCCTGGGCCACGACCGGCGCTATGCCATCAGCGCCGCAAAGATCAAGAGGGAGCTCGGCTGGGAGCCCTCCTACACCTTCGAGCGGGGGATTGCCGAGACCGTTGACTGGTACCTGGCCAATGGCGCCTGGGTCGAGGAGGTCACCTCGGGGGCCTATCGGGACTATTACGAAAAACAGTATGGAGGAGAGTCATGATTCTCGTCGTCGGCGCCAAGGGGATGCTCGGCCAGGACCTCATGCAGGTGCTGCCGGGAGACGTGCGCGGGGTGGACATCGAGGAGATTGACATCACCTCGCCGGAGTCGGTGCGTCGAGTGCTCCTGACCCTCAAGCCCCGGGTGGTGGTGAACTGCGCCGCCTACACCGATGTCGACGGGTGCGAAACCAACGTCGACCTCGCCATGCGCGTGAACGGGGACGGTGTGGGACACCTGGCAGCCGCCACCCGGGAAATCGGGGCGCTCCTCGTTCAGGTGAGCACCGATTACGTCTTCGACGGCACCAAGGGAACACCCTATGTTGAGGATGATCGGGTCAATCCCCTGAGCGTCTACGGCAAATCGAAGCTCGTGGGGGAGAAAAAGGCCCGGGAGAACCCCGACCACCTCATCGTCCGGACCCAGTGGCTCTATGGCCATGGGGGAAAGAACTTCGTGGAGACCATGCTGCGGCTTGCCGGGGAGCGGACCGAGATCGCCGTGGTGGATGACCAGATCGGCTCCCCCACCTGGACCGCGGACCTCTCCCTCGCCATCACCGAACTCATCGAGAACAACTGTCGGGGCACCTACCACGCCGCTAACCGGGGCACCTGCTCCTGGTACGAATTCGCCAGGGCGATCTTCGCCGAAGCTGGCGTCGGGATGACGGTGCGCCCCCAGAGCACGGAAGAGCTGGGACGACCGGCGCCCCGTCCTCTCTATTCGGTCCTCGACTGCGACAAGCTTACCCATGATGCGGGGCTTGAGTTGGAGGACTGGCGCGAGGCCCTTAAAAACTATCTGGAAAGGCGTCAGCCGGCAGTAAGAAGCTGACGGGAGGGAGGCCCTGTGTTGGAACGAGGAGAACGCCCCTGGGGGACCTATACGGTCCTTGAGGAAAACACCAGTTACAAGATCAAGCGGATCGAAGTGAATCCGGGGCAGCGGCTGTCGCTCCAGATGCACCACCACCGGAGCGAGCACTGGATCGTGGTTTCCGGCACTGCCAGGGTGACCTGCGGTGATGAGGAGTATGTGGTCAACGTGAACGAGTCCACCTTCATTCCCATCGGCCGGAACCACCGGCTGGAGAACCCCGGCAAGATCCCCCTTGTCATCATCGAGGTACAGAGCGGCGAGTATCTGGGCGAAGACGACATTGTCCGCTTCGACGACGACTACAATCGCTGTGAGCCGGGAACGGAGACTTTCTCCGGAGAAACTGATTAGGCGACAACGGCGTCTCCTCGCCAGGACGGTAGCCGCATAGTATCGACCGGTTGAAGGACGGGGCGTCGCCCCCCCAGTGACACGTATCCCAAAGGAAAATAGGTGTATTGAAAAAGGAGCCGAGCGGCTCCTTTTTTTATTTCTTCTACGGATCTCCTCCGGCGCGCCGGGGAAATTACCCCTGCGATTGTACGAGAACAGGCTTGATTATTGCATTTTTTTCATTCAAACATTTGCAGATAAGATACAACTTGCTGATATTGCATATTTGTGTGAGTGGCTCACCCATGTTGCCGGCTATTTGGCTAAGGATGGTGTCAATAACTTGTTGATTGGATTATTAGGTATATAAGAGATATTCACTAATGATCTGAGGCGCTTGTAAACAAGAGCGTGATATTCAGTCGTTTGACGTAATCTGTGCTTTGCATTGCAATGGGGGAGGGGCGGCGTGGTAGGCAAGAGCACTTGTCGGAGAGTTGGCTCGTCGTTGATGCTATTGTTTGTCGGTGTCTTGTCACTGGCCGGCCCAGCCGAAGGAGCGCTGGAATGTTACAACTGCCACGGCTCTTCGAGCCCGGTGGATTACCGGCCCGCCGACAATGCCTACCGCAACATAAGCTCGGGCGGTTTTCAGGGGAACCACCGAACCCACATGGACGCCTCCGCCGTGCCTGGCAGCTGCTCCCAATGCCATCCGGGGAGCGCTTCGTACACTGCTTCTCACCGCAACGGCAGCATCAGGATTTCGAGCCGCATCAACAATTCACCCCTTGCAACCGCCTTCCGCAACCATACCTCCTCCCCCCAGAGCGCAACTCCTACACCTGGAAGCTGCACGAACATCAACTGTCATTTCGAGGCAGCGACTCCGGTTTGGGGGTCGCTGCCCCTTGCTGTCCCTGCGGGCTGTTCCGCCTGCCACGGTGCCGCGCCAAACGATGGAAACCACCCGGCGGCGTCGGGGCCCGGCAAAAAGCACGGCGACTACCTGGGGACCGGGACGGGGAGCTGCACCTCGTGCCACACGGACCACACTGCCGATGCGCATCCCTTCGTCCACGCCACAAGCGTCGGCAAGCGCGCGCTCGTCGTAAAATTCACCAAGGCGCCCAACAGCGGCGGCACCTACAGCGGAGCCCTCACCTATCCCGGCTATTTGCCAAGCCAGAGCCCGACCCGCAACGGTACCTGCACCAACCTTTACTGCCACAGCGATGGCCGCGGCAATCCGCCCTTCACGACCGCGCGATGGTCCGATTCGGGCACCATCCAGTGCTATTCGTGCCATCGCGGCAGGAGTTCCGACAGTAATCAGGCCAACTGCACCAGCGTGGGAGGCACGTGGGACAGCGTCAAGACAAAGTGCTCTCCCTATCTCAACATGAGCAGCAACGGCCACAACAAGCTGGTGGGCTCCCACTGGATCCGGAAATACCCCTGCTCTTACTGCCACAATGCAACTACCGATGCGGCGGGGAACATCATCGACACGACGAAGCATGTAAACGGCACACGGGACGTGAAGATGGCGCCCCAGTGGAACATTGTCGGCCGGCCGGATGCGGCCTATGATCCGGCGACCAAGGTCTGTTCCAACGTCTACTGTCACAGCGACGGCACCACCGATCCCGAAACTGTTCGCGCCTTCCCCTGGACCGCCACCAAGGCCGGCTGCAACGACTGCCACGGCCACCTGCGGGGTGGATGTTCGGACGTCGGCTGCCATGACGGTGTGTTGAGAGCCGGAAAGGTCTGGACGCTTCCCGCGCGCTTCGGCACCCTCGGGTCATACAGCTTCCCCGCGGGACAGGAATGGATGGAGTCGATGCCGATGTTCGCCAACCAGGGGGCCGGCACTCCCCGCGCCAACTCCCATCCCCGCCACGCGGAAACGAATTTCAGCTGCGACAACTGCCATGCCGCCACCGTCATCGGCGACTGCGCCTCCTGCCACAGTGCCGGCATCCCCGTCGGGAGCATGGGAGAGTCTTCCCACCTGAACGGCACCTACCACGTGAACAAAACCAAGGACGTGGTCTTCAAGGACGGCGGCTCCTATAACCCGGTTGCCAAAACCTGCTCCAACACCAAGTGCCACACCAGTGGAACCGACCCGGTCTGGGGGGGGTCGGTAACGGGGGCGGTCACCTGTCTCGGCTGCCACGGGACGACCGGGGCGGACCAGGACGACTACAACTCATTCAACGGCACCCAGGCGCGCATAAGCCTCACCCAGTGGACGGTGTCCGGCCACGGCCGCTATTCCTCTGCCGGCGCCTATCCGGTGTCGGGGAACCCGGCGGCCAATTTCCCCGGTAACCCCTGCTGGTACTGCCACGACAACAATGCCCTGCACAAGGATGCCGCCAATCCATTCAGGCTCCGGATGCATCGCCAGTACGAGCGCCGTTTTGAGAAGGAGTGCGTCTACTGCCACATGACCCGCAGCGATGGCGAATGCATCGGCTGCCACGTGGGGCAGGTCGATTCCCTGGCCCCCCAGGCCACGGCCCTCGGTATTGTTTTCAGGCAGAGCAACTGGAGCACGGTAACGCATTTCCCTGGCCACACCCAGGTGACCGGCTGCACGGCCGTCAACTGCCATGACTCCGACAGCGGCACCTTCGCCACCGGCACCCACAAGGGGCACGACGTCAATACCGGAACCTGGACGGCGGATCAGAAGGATGATGTCAGGAACCAGTACCTGATGATGGGGGTCTGCCTCCAGTGCCACGACGATGACAGCGGCGGTCAGTGCAACGAGTGCCACCGGGCGCCCGACACCGACCCCATGAAGTACTCGCTCGGCTTCGATCCGCTGATGCCGGGGACCCGCTTCATCAAGCCGAAAAGGGCCCGGGCTTCGGCCGGCCATTTCGGCTATAAGCACTACCGTGCATTCAAGGATTCGGGCGGGTGGACAAAGATCCCGTCCGCTACCAAGTCACCCATCTGGGGTACCTATTCCAGTTACCAGGGAACCTGGAAGGGGGGAAAGTTCTGCTGGGACTGCCATGACCCCCACGGGGACTCCAATATCTACATGATCCACGACAAGGTGGCGACCACCTCCGATGGCCGTTTCGGCATCCCGAAAACCCGTGCCGACGTGGTCTTCATCAAGAAACAGAGCGGCCTCGACTATGCCCGGACCACGGCGCCCTACAACGGCATCTGCAACGTCTGTCATTCACCTTCCGCCAAGCACTTCACCAGCGCGAGCGGCGACGGCCACAACGTGAGCCGGGTCTGCACCACCTGCCACGAGCATCGCTTCGCCGACAGCCACGCCAACAAGCAGGCGTGCAACAGCTGCCACGAGAACGCCAAGCCGATCCCGAAGCATACCGCCTTCGGCCTGCCGCGGGACTGCACCAAGTGCCATTCGGGGACCATCGGCAAGCGGATGGACATCATGGGACAGCTCCGTTCCAACTCCCACCACTCGCAACGGGCCAGCGGAGAGATAAAAAACACCGATTGCTACCAGTGCCACTGGGAAGCCACACCCCAGGGGCTCATCGATGTGGACTACCACGAGGGATACAATTACAAGACGTACTCGTCGGTGAAGAATGCCAAGGTGGACCTGGTGGTCTGGAAGCCGAGGGTCCGCCCCACCTTCTACAACACCACCACGGCCATCCAGTTCCTGGCATCCAACATCGGTACTGCCTCGGAGCGGACCGAGGCGGCCAAGGTTACCAATCACTGCATAGGCTGTCACAGCGACCAGAACAACGACACCGATGTCTTCGGCGACTGCAAGACCCCGCGCCAGTATGCCTGGGACCGCTCCAGCGTTGCCGCCCGCTACCAGCAGACCGGCACCACGACGTGGGGCAAATACGCCGGCACGGCCAATGCCGCCAGGAAGAACCTGACCAAGGCATTTTCAGCCCACGGCAACGCGACGGCAAACCGGGGTGGCTGGAGCACCCAGACCGGCTACGACGGCGACATCCCCAATACCCGCGGCGGCGGCCAGGCCGTGCAGTGCTACGACTGCCACAGTTCCCACGGTTCAAAGGCCAACGGCACGACCACGAGCTACGTCACCTTCAACGGCACCAAGAATGGCGGCAACCTGAAGGAGACCCAGGCGGGCAAGGGGGGCTATGCCATGACCTACAAGGCGTCGTCGAACCCGGATATCAACTCGGTCAATCCGTACAATACCGGCGCCGGTCAGTGCTTCGACTGCCATCTGACAAAGAACAGCGGCATCACCCCCTGGGGCTATTCCTCCACCTTCGGCGCAATCTCCTCGGTGAGAGGCTATCGCGATACCGATAAGTTCGGCCAGGGCAAGGCGGGATACATGAAGCGGACGTCGTTCAAGGACCGCACCATTGTGGGGGGCCACTTCAAGCGATCATCGGCTCTCACGAACAGCGCCATGGGGACGATTGACGGTCTCTGCACCCCCTGCCATGACCCCCACGGAGTCAGTCCGTCGCTCGGCAGCGATCAGGCCTATGCCGTCCCGCTTTTGAAGGGGACCTGGCTGACCTCCCCCTACAAGGAAGAGTTCCCCTTGGACGGTGCAACCACCGGCACGCGCGGCAGTCGCTCATACCAGAACCCGACCCCCACCCCCTATGTCAACCTTGACCAGGGGACCTTCGGCTGGCGCCGGATCACGGAAGACGACACGAAGTTCGCCGGCCTCTGCATGCGGTGCCACCCCAAGTCGAACCTGACCGCCGGCGCCGACAAGACGAAACCCTGGAAGAGCCTTGACCGCGTTCACCAGACGGTGAAAGGGTGGGGCAAGAATGACATGCACACCTTTACCTGCTCCAAGTGTCACGTCCCCCACGTTTCGAGTCTCCCGCGGCTCATGCAGACCAACTGCCTCGATGTCACCCACCGCGGCCGGGTGGCTTCCGGCGGTGCTGCCGGAGAGGGAAGCGGCACATTCCCGAGAGGGAAGGGGCAAAGCCGGGTGAACTGCCACCCCACCGGCGTGTGGCCCGACAACTCCTGGAACACGAAGACGAAATGGTGATGGCGATGATTTATGCGATGAGACAATTGGTTCGTGGCATGGCAGTCGGTGCGATTTCACGGTTGATCTTGCTGCTCTTCCTTGTGGCGTTCATGGCGGTACCGGCCTTCGGTGCAGGCGGCGACAAGCTCCGGGATGCGGGAGACACCCCTCAGGCGGGCAAACAGGAGGCAAAGGCGTCGGTGGTGGATGGTAACGGACGGCTCATCGTTACCGGCTACCGTAACCTTGCGGGCCTGACCGATGACGACTACTGGACCGTGAAGTTCAATCCCGACGGCACGGTGGCGTGGCGCGCCTCCTACAACCGGGCGGGGGGCTCCGACCAGGCCACTGCCATCGCCGTGGACTCCAACAATGACGCCATCGTCACCGGCTTTGCCTGGAACGGCAGCAACTTTGACATCTACACGGTCAAGTACCGGGGGAGTGATGGCGCGACGCTCTGGGAGCATACCTACAATGCACCGGCCGGCGGCAACGACATCGGAACGGCCGTTGCCGTCGACGGGCTCAACAACGTCTATGTGGGCGGCTCTGTGCAGAACGCGTCCGGCAACGAGGATTACATCGTCCTGAAGTTCGGCGTGAACGGACCGAACCCCGACGGCACTCCCCTCTGGATCGCCACCTGGAACGGAACCGCCAACGGGACGGACAAGCTGGCGGCGATTGCCACGGGGCCGGGAGGCGTGGCCGTGACGGGGCAATCGTGGAACGGCACCGATTTCGACGTTCTCACCGTCAAGTACGACTATGCCGGCGCCAAGCTCTGGGAAAGCCGCTACAGCTCGGCGGGCGCCAATGCCGACGTGGGGCGGAAGGTGAGGGTGGACGGCTCGGGGAATGTCATCGTTGCCGCGTCGGTCAACAATGGCTCCAACGTTGACATCTATACGGCAAAGTACAATGGGGCCAATGGCGCCTTGCTCTGGAGCACCGCCTACAACGGACCGGCCAACATGGACGACGAGCCGGCCGCCCTTACGCTGGACGGAGGGGGAAACGTCTATGTAACGGGATACGCCACTACCCTCACCGGGAACGAGGACCTCGTCGTCATCCGGTACAATGGGTCCGACGGCACAAAGGCGTGGGACAGACTCTACGATTCGGGCTTGGGCGGGCACGACTTCGGCACCGACATCGTCCTCGACGCCGGCGGCAACGTCTATGTGAGCGGCTACACCCTCACGGGTGCCGGCACCACCGACATGCTCTGCGTCAAGTACCAGAACGGAGCCGCCAGTGTCAGCGAGCTCTGGCACACGGCCTTCAACGGAACGGCAGGCAAGAGCGACAAGGCGGTGGGGCTCGGCATCAAGACCACCGACAACGAGTTCGTGGTGGTCCTTGGGGGATGGTCCGATGTCTGGACCTCCGGCGCATCGGACTACGACTACTGGCAGGTCGTTTATGACGCCGGGAGCCTGAATCCGCCGAGCAACCTGACCGCGACGGTCCTCTCCAACACCTCCGTCAAGATCGATTGGACCGACAACTCCACCAACGAGGACGGCTTCCGCATCGAGCGCAAGCTCACCAGCGAGGGGACCTGGGCCGAGGTCGGCACGGTGGGGGCCAACGTGACCACCTTCACCGACACGGGGCTCACGGCCAACAGCACCTACTACTACCGGGTCCGTTCCTACAATGCCCTTAACGGCAGCTCAAACCCCTCCGACGAGATTAGCGTCATCACCCTGTATGTGAACTATCTCGCGCCGGTCTGGAACTACGTCTTCAACAGCAGCGACAACAGCGAGGACTACGCGGAAGCGATCGCCGTGGGGCCCGACAACAACCCCGTGGTCACGGGCTATAGCCTGGCCACCTTGACCGGTTTCGACTACTACACGGTCAAACTCGACCATACAACCGGAGCACTCCTCTGGTCAGAGCGCTACAACGATGTCGACAGCGAACTCGACATCGCAAAGAGCGTGGTTGTTGACGGAAACAACACCGCCATCGTGACCGGGTACTCGTCCCTCTACTACGCGCCGGCGGCCAAGAACATCAACTCCGTCTTTACGCTCAAGTATCCCGCTGCCGGGGGGACTCCCCTCTGGGAAGGGCAGTACAACGGTCCCGGCGGCATCGACGACCGGGCACGGGCCATCGCTACCGCCGTCGACGGCTCCAACAGCATGGCAGTGGTGGGCTACGGAAAGAACGCCGCCAACAATGACGATATCTACCTGATCAAGTACGCTGCCACCCCCTCGCTGGACGGTTTCGGCAAGGCGATTCCCGCTTGGTCCGCCACCCCCTACGACGGCGGCGGAAACGATTATCCCTCGGCCGTTGCCTTTGACAAGGACGGGAACATCGTCATTACCGGCTACCGTCACAACGGCATCAACTACGACATCTACACCGCCAAATACAACGGCGCAACCGGCGCCAAAATCTGGGACCACATCCTCGACGGCGCCGGCCACGGGGACGACTATGGCCAGAGCCTGGCCGTGGACGCGGCGGGTAACGTCTACGTCACCGGCAGCACCCGCAACGCCGCGGGCAACGACGACATTATCCTCGTCAAGTATGACGGAAAGACGGTGCCCACCGCCGGCCGGGTCATCTGGCAGAAGAGCTACGACGGCACGACCGCCGGCAACCCCAATGCCGACGACAAGGGGATCACGGTCAAATACGACCTGATCGACGACACCGTGGTTGTGGCCGGCACGACCCTCACGGGAGCCGGCGACCACGACTTCATCATCATCCGCTACAGCAGCGCCGGAAACGTGGTCTGGCAGAAGGTCCACCTCCGCCCCTCAAGCGATGACTATGCAACCGCCATGGCCATGGATGTCAGCGGCAACGTCAGTGTCGTCGGCTATACGGGGCCTGCCAGCGGATTGACCACCGATGCCATGGTGGTGAAATTCGACTACGCGGGAAACCTCATCGCCGCCACCATCTATAACGGCGCTGCCAACGGCTACGACCAGGCCCTGGCGGTGACGGTCAACTCCCTGGGCGAGACCCTGGTGGCGGGGTATACCACCAACGCTACGGGAAACGCCGATTACCTCGTTTTCAAGGGAGACGGCACGCCGCTGCAGGCGAGCTCCCCCTTTACCGCCTCTCCCTTCTACACGAAGGCCGATCTCGCCTGGACCGATACCTCCACCGGCGAGGACGGGTTCACCATCGAGCGGAAGGTGGGGAGCTGCACCTCGGCCAACCCCTGGCAGCTGCTCACTACCACTGCCGCCAATACGACCGCCTACTCGGATACGGGGCTCAACGTCGGCGAAGAGTACTGCTACCGCGTCCGGCCATTCAAGAGCGGGCAGCCGGACCAGCGCTGGATCGAACGCGATATCGTACTTACCAGTCCGCCGCCCCCCGGCGCCGTGACCCCTGTTGCCGCCAATACCACCACCGTCAATCTCACCTGGCAGGACAACATCACCGGCGAGACCGGTTTCCGCATCTTCCGCTGCCCCGGGAGCACTGTGTCCTGCAGTGCCGCGGATTACGCGGAGATCGGCTCCGTCGCGTCCAACGTCACCACCTACAGCGACACCGGCGTCACCGCCGCCACCACATACACCTACAAGGTTCTTTCCTACAAGACCGCTGACTGGCAGTCACAGTTCTCCACGCCGGCCAGCGCCACGACGCCGACGCCATCAGCCCCGACCGGTCTTACCGCCACAAGAGCGAGCGAAGGGCAGATCAACCTCGCCTGGAGCGACGCGAACAACGACGAGACCGGCTTCAAAATCGAACGCTGCTCAGGGACGGGATGCAGCAATTTCGTCCAGATCGACACGGTTGCCGCCAATGCCACCTCCTACAGCGATATCGTGGCGGTACAGCCGAATACGCTCTACCGCTACCAGATCCGGGCATACAAGACGTCGACCGCCGGCTGGAACGGCCCCTACAGCGGAATCGCCGAGGCAACCACCACCTCCGTGGCCCCCAGCCTGACGTCGGCCACGGCGGCGGACACCACCACCGTAAGCCTTGCCTGGACCGACACGGCCGGATCGGAAACCGGTTACAATGTCGAGCGCTGCCTTGGTACGACCTGCGCCGAGCCGGATTACAGCGGCGTTATCCTTACCGCGGCCAATGCGACAAGCGTTTCAGACGCATCAGCCTGTAATACGACGACCTATACCTACCGGGTTCGCCCCGTAAACCAGGGCCTTTCACGCGGCAACGGCGGCACCTGGGTCCGGAAGGTTCCCCTCACCATTGCCAATTTCCAGCCATACTTCCAGACGAAGGTCGTCATCCCCTACGATGCCGACATGAAGGCCGATTTCACCGACATCCGCTTCTACGACGAGACGACCCAAAGGGAGATTCCCTACTGGATCGAGAGCGGGACCAACAGCACGACCGCCACATTCTGGATTAAAACCGGCGGGTTCAATGCGATTTCCCTGTATTACGGTAACGGGAGCGCCACGGGCGCCGGCAACGGTCCGCTGGTCTTCGAGCTCTTCGACGGCTTCGCTTCCGCAGTCATAGACACCTCAAAGTGGACCACGTCGGGCGCCTATTATTCCCAGAGCGGCGGAGAGTTCCTGTCGAGCGGCGGCCCGGGGAGCTGGTCCACGGGGATGTACTCCGTGACTAACTTCAGCCGTCCCTTCGTCTTCGAGGTGAACCACTACCGCTCGGGCGGCCAATATATGATGCCGGGTATCAAATCGACTACCACCGGCGTCAGCTACACCGATTTCACCTATGTGGCCTACCCCATCTATGACGGCGGCGGGAACCGCCTGGCGGTCTACGAGGATGGAAACAGCCGCGGGGACAACAAGAAGGCGATCTCTTCGGACGTTTGGCAATACTTCCGGTTTGAAGTCCTGCCGACCACGGGGGCCAATTACTATCACGGCACCAGTTCCAGCGACGCTACGTCCTTTTATGCCAGCACCTACAGTACGGCCGCATCGTTCAAGGTGGGCTTCGCCAACTACAACCAGGTATTCAAACTCGACAACGCGCGGGTTCGCAAGTACGCAGTCCCTGAGCCCACAGTAACGTTGGGGGCAAAGACGGTCTTTGGCGGCACCTTTCCGATCATGTGGAACGGTCTTGCCAGCAACACCCTCAGCGTGACGACGCCAACGCCCACTGCCCCCTCAGGGTTCACGGCCACCCGCGCCACCGAAGTCCAGATCAACCTGGCCTGGACCGACACCACGAGCGACGAGACCGGGTTTAGGGTTTACCGCTGTGCGGGCGCTGGCTGTTCCGTATTCAGCCAGGTGGGGATCGACCTCCCGGCAAACACCACATCGTTCAACGACACCGGCCTGACCCCCGGCACGAGCTATACGTACAAGGTGGCGGCCTTCAAGACCGCCTCGTGCGGCTGGGAGGTGCCAAGCGCCACCGCCACCGCCGAGACGACGGTCCTCCCTCCGGCGGCCTTTGCCGGCAGCGCCGCGGTAACCACCGGGTGCGAGGATATCCGCGCGGTTGATTCCGACGGGACAACTCTTCTCAGCCAGTGGGTTCAGCAGCTCCAGTGCAACACAACCGGCACCAGAATCTGGCAGAAAGTCCCCTCCATCCCAGTGGGGGCCAAGACCCTCTACTATTACTACGGCAGTACCACGGCACCGTCCGTGGACAGCGGCGACGCCACCTTCGAGTTCTTCGACGACTTCAACGGCACTGCCATCGACAGCGCCAAGTGGACCCAGACCCTCGGCAGCGCCGGCGACTTCTCCGTTCAGAACGGGACCCTGCGGGGTAACAACACTAACGGCCGCCTGGTGTCGAAGTTCAACCTCCTGAACGGGATGCTCGCCACCCTCAAGGTGAAGACAACGACCCTGGCTGCCAACCCCCACATGATCGGCGGCGTCTACAACGGGACCTACGACTACTTCGGCATCTCGGTGGGACCCAACCACGGCGGGTACAACCTTTACACCGAGGGGATCGTTTCCGTGAACGCCACCTCGGTACCGGCCAACAACATGGGCTATTCGATATACAGTGCCGATGGCTCTACCACGACGATCCAGGGATACAACTGGGACACCGGCGCCTGGTACATCAGCCCGACGAACAAAAGCTATTCCATCAACAACAAACCCCTTGCCCTGGGCCGCGCTTATTACTGGGACTACTACGGCGGCCAGACCTACCAGACCGACTGGGACTGGGTCCTCGTGCGAAAGCTGGCTACGGTTGTTCCGACCGCCACCGCCGGCACGAAGGAGTACGGGCCCTTCACCATCGGCGGCTCAAGCTTTGCCGCACGTATTCCCATTTCTCTTAACCATACGGCCACGGGGGCTGCGGCCCTCACCAACTATCAGGCAGTGCTGCCGCTGCTCGATACGACCCCCCTTGCCACGGACCGGATAACGCTCTCCTGGACCGACAATGCCGGATCGGAAACCGGCTTCAGCATCGAGCGCTGCACCGGCGCCACCTGCAGCACCACCTTCTCGGTGATGAATACCTTCACCGTTTCCGCCAATGCCACCTCCTATGTGGACCGGGCGGTGGACGCGGCCCAGACCTACTGCTACCGGATGAAGACGTTGATCCCCACCGGCGATTCGGCCTACTCAGGCGTCGTCTGCAAGAGCACCTCGACCCCGACGCCGCCTGCCAGCCTGGTGACGACGGTGAGCGGCACCCGGGTCGATCTCAGCTGGAGCGACACCACCGCCAACGAGGACGGTTTCCAGATCGAGCGCTGCTCGGGTCTCAACTGCGATTTCACCACCCTCGACGGCGGCTTCCCGGTGGTCATTCCCCAAAACGCGACCGCCACGGCCTCGTACAGCGACACCTCAGCCTGCGCCGGGACGTACATGTACCGGGTGAAGTCCATCAAACCGTGGGTCACCGGTTGGCCTGCAACTTACACCAGCGCGGCTTCAGCCACCCTCTCCGCGCCCGTGGCGCCGTCGGCCCTCACGGCCATCGCCCAATCCGAGGTCTCCGTCGTCCTTGGCTGGACCGACAACACGAGCGACGAAACCGGCTTCAAGATCGAGCGGTGCACCGGCACCGGCTGCACGACGTTCAGCCAGATTGCCACCGTCGCCGCCAACGTGACGGGCTACACCGACTACAGCCGCCTTCCCAACACGACCTACCGCTACCGCGTGCGGGCCTACAAGGGGGGAGGGTGCGGCTGGGACACCCCCTACAGCGCCGAACAGGAGGTTGCCACCACCGTACCGGTTCCCATGGGTTTGACCCTCACCACGCCGTCCAGTACCCAGGTGGCGGCTTCGTGGACCGACACCACGTTCTCGGAAACCTCCTTCAAGATCGAAAGGTGCCAGGATGTCGGCTGCTCGGTCTTCAGCCAGATCGGCTCGGTCGCTTCAGGTGTCACTTCCTATACCGATTCGAGCGTCTGCAGCGGCACAACCTACACGTATCAGGTCCGACCCGTCAACGAAGGGTTCTCCTTCCCTGGCGGCGGTTGCTGGAGCAGGCGCGTTCCGCTGACCCTGACGAATTTCCAGCCCAACTTCCTCGTGAAGCTCACCGTGCCGTACAACGCCGCCATGAAGGCCACCTTTGACGACCTGCGGTTCATCGACACCGGCACCGGCGTGGAACTTCCCTACTGGATCGAAAGCAAAACCGACAGTGTGACGGCTTCCGTCTGGATCAAGACCGACAAGACCGCCTCTGTCTACCTCTACTACGGCAACTCGAGCGCGACGGCGACCAGTTCCCAGGCGGCGCTCTTTGGTTCTGGTCTCATGGCCTACTACCCCTTCAGTGAGAATGCCGGCACCATCTCCGGCACCACGAAGGACCTGAGCGGCATCGGCAATGACCTTACCCTGAACAGCTTTGCCGCGCCCTACGGCATCGTGAGCGGCGGTCCCTACGGCAACGCCCTCAGTCTGAACGGCAGCGGGCAGTGGGCCAGTCGGGGAGCACCGAACATCCCGAGCGGCAGTGTCGCCACGGTGGAGGCATGGATCTATCCCAAGGCTTATGGCGATGCCACATACAACGGTATCGTCTCCTGGAGCGGCAGGGGCTGCAACGGCCTCGGCTTTGCCCTGAGCATCCAGAACAGCGGCCGTCCCAGTATGCCGACCTGGTGCAACGACTACGTGCCGGGGAGCGGCGCCACGGCCACCCTCAACACCTGGAACCATGTGGCGGCGGTCCTGAACGGCCAGACGGCCACGCTCTACGTGAATGGCCAGCAGGTGGGGACCACAACGCTCCCCTATCTGCCGAATCTCTCCTCCGTCAACCTGGCGGTCGGTGTCCTCGACTATCCCGGCCGCTACTTCAACGGCCTTATAGACGAGGTGCGGATTTACAACCGCGCGCTGACCTCCCAGGAGATTGCGTCCCGGTATGCCGCAACCATCCCTACGGTGGCTCTCGGGGCAGAGGAGCTGGCTGGGGGCTGCTATACCTACGACTGGCTCTATACCGGGCAGCCGAGCGCCCCAAAAACGATCACCACGCCGACCATCGCCGCCCCGACCGGTTTCAGCGCCACCCGTGCCAGCGAATCGCAGATCAACCTCGCCTGGACCGACACCAGCAGCGACGAAACCAACTTTGTCATCGAGCGCTGCAGCGGCGCCACATGCGACTTCAGCGTGGCCGACACCATTGAGCTGCCGGCAGGCACTACGTCCTATAGCGACGTTGCGCTTCTCCCCGACACCACATACCGGTACCGGCTCCGCGCCAAGCGGACGGCATCCTGCACCTCCTACAGCGCCTACAACACCAACGGTATCGTTTCGGCGACTACGACGGTCCTGGCCCCCGGCACCCTGACCGCCTCCGCATCCAGCAGCACCTCCGTCACCCTGCGCTGGACCGACAATTCACCCTCCGACACCGGTTTTCGGGTTGAGCGGTGTCTGGGGAACCCTTGCAGCAACTTCTCGCTCGTTGGCTATTCGTCGGGTCACGCCACCAGCTACGAGGACACCGGCGTCTGCCCCGGCACCGCCTACACCTACCAGGTCAAGGCGGTGAACGTGGGGCTCTCCTCCAGCGGGGGCGGTTCGTGGACTCGCCGTAAGCCGATCACCATCGCCAACTTCCAATCCAACTTCCAGACAAAGGTGACGGTTGCCTATGTCATCGGCATGAATACCGATTTCTCGGATATCCGCTTTATCGATCCCATCACCAACCAGGAGCTCCCCTACTGGATCGAGAAGAAGACCGACAGCTCCACTGCCACGGTCTGGGTGAAGACGAGGACCGGCAGCACCATCTACCTCTACTACGGCAACCCCAGCGCCGTCGACGTGGCCAGTGGCACCCTCGTCTTCGACTTTTTCGACGACTTCACCGGCGGCGCCATCGACACGGCCAAATGGACGGTCACCGACGGCACCGGCTTCTCGGTCTCCGGCGGGTATCTCCACGGCACCAATGTGACGGGGCGCCTGACATCCAAAGCCACCTATTCGCCGGGAGTCGTCCTCGACATCAAGGCGAAGACCACCTCGTTTGCCATCGACGGTCAGGCCATTGGCGGCTTATTTGCCGGGTCGTACAATAACGTGGGGTGGCTTGAGCACCCTGCCTATGTCCACTTTGTCAATAACAATTCCTACACCGCCAAGGGGGGAACCCCGACAACCGCCGCAAACATGCTTTACTCCATGGCCGTGATAGATGCGTCGTGGGTCAACATGCAGGTGACTAACTTCGATACCGGCGTCCTGTACTGGAATGCGGGGAACGTCAACAACGGCGTTGCCGCTGAATCCATCGTCCTGGGGCGCCGCTACGATAGCGATGCCTTCAACGACCAGCCCTACGCCACGGACTGGGACTGGATCAGGGTGCGCAAGTACGCGGCTGCCGAACCGTCGGCAACCGTCGGCGTCGAGGAACAGTCGGTCGGCTATACCTTCACCGCCGGGTACACAGGGCCTGCCAGCAACACCGCCACGGCAACCACTCCCGCTCCCGTGGCACCCGGGGCACTGACGGTCACGCCGGCAACAGACACCTCGCTCTCGCTCAGCTGGGGCGACCCGATTCCCGACGAGACCCGCTTTGTGATCTACGGGTGCAACAACGGTGACTGCTCCAGCGCAACGCAGATCGCCACCGTTGCGGGGGGGACGGCGATTTACACGCATCCGGGCCTCACCCCGTCGATCCAGTACTGCTACCGCGTCAAGGCAGAGAAAACCGCTGTCTGCACCACCGGCTGGGAGGCGCTCTACACGAACATCGCCTGCGGGACGACCATCTCCGCCCAGCCCCAGACCCTGACCGCCACCCCCCTCAATGCCTTCACGATCAGGCTGAATTGGGCCGACATGGCATCGGATGAAGAGGGGTACGAAATCGAGGTCAAGGCATGGAACGACAAGTGGGTGAAGACGGCCACGGTGGGTGCCAACGTTACCACCTATGTCGACGCCATCGGCATCGAACCCCTCAAGAGCTATACCTACCGGGTGCGGGCCTATCGGGGCAGCGATAAATCGCCTTACAGCAACACCGCGTCAGCCACGACCCAGGCCTATGTGCCGGGCGACAGCAACTGCAAATAGGAATGTTCATGGGCCGTGTGGGCCATACACCGGGGAGGTATGATGATTTTCAGGCTGCTGTGGGGAGCGGTTCTCTGTCTGCTTGTGGCGAGTGGCGCCGTGGCGTCCGGTCCGGTGCAGACCGGAACGTTGAGCGGACGGGTTTTGGGCGAGGGGGGAAATCCGCTGGCTAACGGCTCGGTTGTGCTGTTCAGGCGGGGCGCCGGTCCGCCGCCGGCCCCGGACCGGTACTGGCTGGTTCCCGATTATGTGGAGGATCTGGACGATGACGGCCGGTTTTCGGTCGCGGTGGAGGCGGGCGCTTACTACCTGGCGGCGATCAAGCGGAACAACCGCAAGGAGATCGGTCCGCCGAAGGATGGGGAGCTCTTTCTTGTTGCCGCCGATGCCAAGGGAATGCCTGCGACGTTCACCGTAAAGGGTGGGGAAACGGCCGGCGCCGGGACCATTGCCGGCGTTCGTCCCTTTGGCAAAGAAACGGCAGCGGCACGTCCCGCGGGGTTTACCGCCATTGAAGGGACAATCGTCGATGGGGATGGAAAACCCGTTGAGGGGGTCATCGTCTTTGCGTTCACCTCGCCAACAATGGTGGGAAAGCCGCTTTTCGTCTCGGAGCGGTCCGGCAAGGAGGGAAACTACCTTCTGCGGGTCGCGGCGGGCGGGGTGTATTATCTGAAGGTGAGGGATGTCTACGGCGGTGGGGAACCCGCCGAGGGGACTGTCTACGCAACCTTTGGGGGCGATATCCCCTCGGCGGTCAATGTGGACTATGGCGACGTAAAGAAGGGGGTCACCATTCCCGTCAGCCGCTTCGAGCGCCCCACCCGGAAGAAGGGGAACAGGTAACGCTCAACCGCGTCTTCTTCCAGTCAACGTCCCTGGAACGGAGATGAAAGCGATACGCTGATGGTCCGGCCACCCTGAGAGAATTTCACGCGCCGCTCGCCGATCTCGACCACCCGGGCGCCGGCAACCTCGGCCCCTTCTCCCACAAGGTTCCCGTTCACCACGGCCCGCCGCAGGCTCCGCTCCTCCTGCCAGGCAATGCCCGAGACGGTGAGGTTCGCCCCGGGATACTCGGAAGGTGCCGGCTGCTCCGCTGCGACAGAGTGCTGAACCGGTTTCGGCGCCGGTGCCGGTGCCGCGACGGGTGCTGGGGGCGCTGCCGGTTTCGCCGGTATGGCAGCCGGTGGCGCTTCCGTTGGGGTGGGCGTGAGGGGTGGGGGTGAAGGGACTGTGACCGGGGTCACCTCCTCAACGGGAAGTGGCCTGTTCCGGTCGACGGAGCGGGACTGCTCCGGTTTTTCACCTTCGGTTCCCTTCTTCAGCACGATGCCTGTCCCGACGCCCGCCGCCAGGAGGACGATGCCGGCGGCAACGAGGATGAAGGGCTTGCTTCCCCATGACCTCCCTGCGGATTCGATGCGGGTATGCCCCAGCACATCCGGTCGGATGTCAATGCCGCCACCCTGGCGGGCCTTGCGTTCCTGCTCCATTTTTCTCAGTGCATCGAGTATCAGGCTCATCGGCTCTGCTCTCCGTTTGATCGTGTCTGTGCCACTTTTCCCCGGGAACGGTCACCCGCCTCTGTCCGGGCAGCCGTTTTTCCTTGGGTGAGTCCGGGCGGAAAGAACCCTCCGGCTCTCCGGTAAAGGAGGAGCAGGGTCTTTTCCCCGGCCCTGCCGTCGGCATCGAGTCCCTCCGCCGTCTGGAAAGAGCGGATTGCCTCCTGGGTGACGGTGTCGTAGGTTCCGGATATCCCCCCTGCGTAGTAACCCGCCCCCTTCAGCAGTTCCTGCAGTTGTCCGACCGCCTTGCTCCTCCCCCCCGGCTTCAGCCGGGAGGGAATGCCATGAAAATTCTTCCAGATCACCGAAGCGCGGCCGCTCCAGAGTGTCGACAGCTCACCCCCGGTCAGGGTCGAGCGTCCGGCAATGGGTGGTTCGATGCCGATGCGCCCCTTGTCGAGGGAGGTCAGGGCCACGAGGCGTTTCCCCCCTTGGGGAAGGGTGATGTGGAGAAGGGCGGGGGTATCGAGGCGGGCCAGGTCATTGAGGGTGCCCGAGAGTTCGGTCACGGTCAGCCCCCGCTCCCGGGCAAGGGAGCGGAGATCGGCTGGTGACGGACTGGAGGCGACGGGCGGAGCCTGCCACGACCGGAGGATGGTATTGACCGCGGCCGAGAGGTTGTCCTTCTCCGGCACGGCGGCAAGGCCGGCCAAGGCCGCCGTGCGTTTGAGGGGTTGCTCGCCGGAAGCGGCCGGCTCGGTCGGGGGAGGGGATGCGGACGGAAGGGATTCGCCCCCTTCCCGCGTCACGGCGAAGGTCCCTGCCCCCAGGGCCGCCACCAGGATGAGGGCGGCAGCAAACGCGAAGCGTCGGGACGGCGAGGGGGGGCGGGCTTCCGTGGCCACGTCGGCAATGGCGGCGGCTGCCATGGCGGGCGAAACCTCGCGGGCCTCGGTGGTGTAGGCCAGGAGGAGTGCCCGGTCGCAGGCGGCGTTGATGAGCCGGGGAAGTCCCCCGGAAAAGCCGAATATCTTCTTTACGGCGCCGGCGGAGAAAATCACCGGTTCCCGCCCCCCGGCGGCGATCCTGATCCGGTGGCGGATATAGTTTTTCGTGTCGTCGAGCCCCATGGGCTCCAGGTGGTAGCGGACCGTGATCCGCTGGTCCAGTTGGCGGAGTTCCTGCCGGGCCAGGAGGTGTCTCAGTTCCGGCTGTCCCACGAGCACGATCTGGATCAGCTTGTCCCGCTCGGTCTCCAGGTTGGAGATGAGCCGGATCTGCTCCAGGACCTCGGGGGAGAGGTTCTGGGCCTCGTCGATGACCAGGACCACCGTATGGCCGGCCCGGTTTTCGTCCAGGAGGAAGCGGTTGAGGGTTTCGAGGAGCTCACTCTTCTCGGTGCTCGTGCCGGGGAGGCCGAACTCCCGGATGATTCCCTGCAAGAGCCCCAGGGGGGAAACCGTCGGGTTGAAGACGAGGGCGGTCCGATGGGTTTCCGGGTCGAGCTGGTTGAGGAAGGTCCGGATGACAGTGGTCTTCCCGGTGCCCACCTCTCCCGACAGCTCGATGAAGCCGGCGCGGGTGTCGATGCCATAGAGAAGGTGGGCGAACGCCTCCTGATGGCGCGAACTCAGGAAGAGGAACGCGGGGTTCGGGGTGAGGGCAAAGGGGTGTTCGCTGAAGCCGAAATGGTCGCAGTACATGGGGTTTCACCGAATCCGGCGGGGGGCCGGAGCGTGCTGGAAATAATCGGGAATCCCATTGGATATACGTGCCGGCGCCACGCCTTGTCAAGCTCTCTCGTGTCGGTAGTCATCGTTCAGGGAACGAATAAGGCCCCGCTGGAGCGGGGCCTTTCCGTTTGCATGATGGATGTTGCTGTTTCCGGCGTCAGAAGCCGCGCGGACTGGGGGTGAAGCCGAGGAAGTCGGCGCAGCCGCGTATGAAGCTTTCCATGAACACGCCACGGGCTGAAGGCTCGGCAACGGCGACTTCGGCAGGCTTGGCAGCCTTGGCCGGCCGCAGCGCGAGGCTCATGACCGCGCCGCCAATCAGGAGTGAGCCGGCCAGGGTGAAGGAGGTGGTGAAGCTGCCGGTCGAGGTGTTGAGCATCTCGGAAACGCGGCCCATTACGAAACCGCCCACGCCCCATGCGGTGAAGAGGAGGCCGTAGTTGAGGCCGTAGTTCTTGAGCCCCCAGTAGTCCTTGCTGAAAGAGGGGAAGAGGGAGAGGTTGGCGCCGTAGTTGAAGCCGATGAAAGTGGCCAGGAGCACGATGAGAACGGCATCGGGGTGCCCGGCTCCCACAAGGGGGATGGCGGCGAACATGAGGGCCGCCTGGAACACGAACATGATGCAGAGGGTTGCCATCCGGCCGATCTTGTCGGAAAGGATGCCGGCCACGACGCGGCCGCCCGCGTTGCCCAGCGCCATGATGGCAACCGCCAGGAACGCCATGGAGCCCATGCTCTTCTTGGCGATGCCGGCCACGCTGCCGATGACCATGAGGCCTGCGCCGGCGCCGATGAAGTAGGTGATCCAGAGGATATAGAACTTGCCCGACTTGAGCATTTCGCCCGCCGTTGCATTGACCGTCGGCTTGGCAGGCGCCGCCTTGGCTGCTGCGTCACTCTTGGGAGCGTCGGCCGGAACGTACCCGGCAGGAGGGTTCGCCAGGAAGAAGGAAAGGCCGCAGACCACAACCGCAAAGGCGGCGGCAAGGATGAGCATGGAGGTCTGGATCCCCACGGAGCCCAGGAGCCAGGTGGAGAGGGGGGCGATGTAGACCGGCGCCAGGCCGAAACCGGCCACGACGATGCCGGCGATGAGGCCCGTCTTGCTGGAGGGGAACCACTTGAGGGCCGGAGGGGTTGCCGCCGAGTACCCGAAGCCGAAGCCGGAGCCCGCCAGGATCCCGAAGCCGATCACCCAGGCCAGGTAGCTGTTGCTCTGGGAGAGGATGGCAAAGCCGGTGCCCACGAGAATGCCGCCGATGAGGGCCGTGCGGGCCGGACCGATCTTGTCCTGGGCCTTGCCGGCAATGATCATGGAGAAGGCGAAGGCGAGGCAGCAGATCGCATAGGGGTCGTTGATGGAGGCCTTATCCCAGTTGAATGCGCCGGGGCCGCCTTTCTCGATGGACGACTTGATCGCCCCCTTGAAGATGCTCCACGCGTAGAGAACTCCCAGGGCCAGGTTGATGCCTGTTCCCGCCAGGGTCACTTGCCATCCCCTGTTCTTGACCGTGTCCGACATGGTTGATACCTCCTTTTATGGACGTTCGCGACATTTAGCGATTTTTCATACATCTCTCCTTCAGCAACTTGCATACCATTGTTATAAAATTGGGTATATTTTATAAAACTTTGATAAATCGGTCGGTTATGGATGTTGATTGTTTGCGTGGCCAGAGGGTGATTGTTCCGGTGATTCGCAATCATGCAAAATTTAGTTATACGTTTGGCGGACTCAAGAGCGATGGTAAGGATGTGGTGGGGTTGTAATGGTTAGCAAAATCAAAGTGTTAGGCTTGGGGTTGGCGCGGGTGCGATTGATTCGCATGAATGCAAGGATAATGATTGCAGTAGCGATAATAAAAAAAGCCCGCCGAGGGCAGGCTTTATTTAGTTAAAATAAAAATACCGGGTCCGGTAGGTGTTATCCCACCTCGGCATACTCCCGCTCCCGGAACTCCACCCCCAGAGTCCCGGCAAGCCTCCGCACGGCCGCGATATCAATCCCCGGCACGGTGACCGCCGTGGCCACTACCTTCGGGATATGCTTCGTCGCTTCCGTGAGGAACCGGCAGATGCCGTCGAAACCCGCCGTGCCGAAGGGGGTGTTGCAGAGGCGGGCGTAGGTTTCGGCGTCGGCAGCGTTGAGGCTGACGGAGATGCAGTCGATAAGTCCCTCCAGTTCCGGCAGGACGTTGCGGCCATGGACCAGGTTCGCCTGGCCATCGGTATTGATCCGGATGCGGAGACCCCGCTTCTTGAGCTCGGCCGCCACTTCCCGGATGAGGTCGATGCGGAGCATCGGCTCACCGTAGCCGCAGAATACCACCTCGTCCACCGGGCCGGGATCGCCGATGGCAGCCATCACCTCGTCGAAGTTCGGCTCGTGGTCAAGCTGCAGGTAGTGCCCTTTCACGGTGAAGTCGTCGAACTTGGCGCAGAAGGAGCAGCGGTTGGAACAACGGTTGGTGATGTTGAGGTAGAGGGAGTTCCTGATCCGGTAGGCGATCCGGGCCGCCTGGTCCGTGCCGCCGATGCCGAAGAGCCGCCGGGCGTTGAGGGAGGTGATCCGCCCCACGTCCTCCAGGGTGAGCCCCTTCAGTTCCGCCACCTTCGCGGCGGTGAGCCGCACGAATGCCGGCTCGTTTCGTTTTCCCCGGTGGGGAACCGGCGAGAGGTAGGGGCAGTCGGTCTCGATAAGCAGGTGCTCGGTCCTGATGCCGCGCACCACCTCGCGGAGCTGCTCGTTGGAGGGGTAGGTGACGGTGCCGGGGATGGAGAGGTAAAATCCCATCTCCACGCATTCGCGCGCCATGGCCAGGTCGCCGGAAAAGCAGTGGAGCACCCCCCCCACTTCGGCGGCCTTTTCCTCCCGCAGGATCGCCATGACCCGGTCGTGGGCGTCCCGGTCGTGGACGATGATCGGCAGCGTCAGTTCCCGGGCGAGGCGGATGAAGTGGCGGAAAACCTGTTCCTGCTCGTCGCGGGGGGAGCGATCACGGTAGAAGTCGAGGCCGATCTCGCCGATGGCCACCACCTTCGGGTTCCCCTGGGCCAACTCTCGAATGACCTGGTAGCAGCGTTCGGTCACCCGCGAGGCGTCGTGGGGGTGGATTCCGACGGCGCAGTAGATGTGGTCGTGCTTGCGGGCCAGTTCGCAGGCTGCCTGGCTCGACTCAAGGTCTGCGCCGACGGTGATGATATGGGAGAGCCCCGCCTCGGCGGCGCGGCCGAGCACCTCGTCGAAGTCGGCGGCAAAGTCGTGGCCGTCGATGTGGGCATGGGTGTCAATGAGGAAACCGGTCTCGTTCATGATTGTTCCTTTTTCACGGTGCAACGTAAAAGGCGGCATGGTGATGCCGCTTGAAACAGAACTATCATGAATGTCCGTCCCCTGGCAAGGGCACAGAATCACGGCGTTGCCATCAGTGTCGGCATCCACTGCCAGACTCCTGTAGCGGTCGTAAGCATCCCTTGTTACCGTGCAATGTTCCGTGGTATACGGATTGTTGTATGGTATGCGGATGAAGGGGGGACGAGGTCTTGTCTGGAAATGCAGCACAGAGAGTCTCATTAATGTGCCGGGTCGGCGTCGGGATGGGAGGTACGGTTTCCTTTCTGGCGGCGGCAGTTCTCTTTGCGGGATGTTCGACGCCTCCCACTGCTAAAAAACGGGCATTGACGGAGCTTTCCGGGCTGCGGCAGCGGTCTGCCTCCAGTATTTCGCGCCAGGAGTACTGGAACATCGAGGAGACCGTGGCCCGGGCGGAATCCCACCTGGCCAGGGGTGAACGCAAGCGGGCAGAGGTTCTGTTCGATCTGGCCGCCGGCAAGGCAAAGCTCCTTTCTGAGCGCCTGGAGCTGGCTCAGGCAGAAAAGGACGAACCACAGCCGTCGAGCCGGGACGCGGTGTCGAAGCAGACCGCTGATTGGGATGACCAACTCCCCCCTCCGGCGATGGACAGCGTCTCCCCCTTGCCCCCCCCTGCTCCTGCAAGCCCGGCTATGGCTCCTCCCTCCGAGCATCTCCATCCCCGATCGGCGCCTGCGCCTGTTGAGCCGGCCGAACCGCAGCCCGGTGAAATGCGCTCCGTGGAGAGGGGGGAACCGGCCGAAGCGACCGAAACCGCCAGACCACGGTCTTCTGTGATCATCGGCAAGAGATTCTCCTACACCGTTGGCAAGGGTGAAAGCCTTCGCTATATCGGCGCTAAATTCGGGGTCAGCTGGCGGCGGCTGGCGCAGCTCAACCGGATCGACCCCCAGAAACCCCTCAGGGCCGGACAGGTGCTGCGTGTCGACACCCGCCGGATTGTCCCCCGCCAGATCGACGACGGCATTGTCATAAACATCCCTGATCGCACTCTCTACTATTTCCGTAACGGAGAGGTTGACCGGGTGCTTTCTGTCGCCGTGGGAAAACCGAAACCGGTAAATGATCCCGAAAAGCGCGACTGGCATACGCCGACCGGCAATTTTCGGATCATCGGAAAGGTGAAGGATCCCACCTGGCGTGTCCCCCCCTCCATCCGGAAGGAGATGAAGGAGCAGGGGAAGGAGGTGAAAACCATTGTCCCGCCGGGGAAGAAAAACCCTCTCGGGAAATACGCCCTGAAAACGTCAATACCAGGAATTCTTATCCACAGCACTAACTCGCCCGAATCGGTCTACAGTTTCAGCAGCCATGGCTGCATCAGGGTTTTTCCCGAATTCATGGAGGATTTCTTCAATTCCGTGACAGAGGAGACCACCGGAGAGATTATTTACGAGCCGGTAAAGATGACGGTTGCCGAGGGACAGGTGTTCCTTGAAGTGCACCAGGACATCTACAACCGCTACGAGAATCTCGATGAACAGGTGAAGAGCATCGCGCAGGAGCAGCACGTCGAGGAGAGAATAGACTGGAACAAGGTCCAACAGGTTCTGAAGAGGATGAACGGGGTACCCGAAAGGGTTTCGTTCTGATTTCCGCAGGGGCGTCGTCGTTGCCGGCTGTTTTTGTCCATGCGGCGTATCCTTTTTTCATGCACCAGGTACCGATGGATAATGTCCTGTAATATCAGTGTGTTGCGTAAGACTTTCGCGGGAGGATGAGTTTCATCCCCCCGCGTTTGTATGTCCCCCCTATACAAACACTCTCGGCCACAATACCTTTTAATACCAAGTCACAAATAATTACTTAATTATTATAGTGGGTTACAAGTTAGTAAAGTTTTTTCATCCTGCTGGCATGCCCGATGCTATGTAAAAGACAAAAGCAAGAAAAGGAGGATGCCATGAAAGCCATAGCCAACGCCCTGATCATCACGATAGCCACCGCCTCTTCAGCCTTTGCCGCCAGCGGCGCCGCCGCCGACGAAGGGGGATTCCTCGCCCCGCTGTTCCTGGCCCTGGGCGTCGCCGTCATCGCCTTCCAGACCATCCCGGCGATTATCCTGCTCGGCTCCATGGTGAAGGGGCTCTTCCCGGCCAGGAAAGAGGAAGCTGCCCGCTAGGTTTCGGGAACAATCCGGTCAGAGACCGGTACAATACAAGAACAAGCGAAAGGAGACGGCCATGAGAGCGAGAACTGCAGCCAACACACTGGCACTGGTAATGGGGAGCGTAACATCGGCCCTGGCGGCATCGGGAGCGCGGGAAGACAACAGCGGCGTGTTCGTCTGGATCTTCCTCGGGTTCTGCGCCCTGATCATCGTGGCCCAGATGGTACCGGCAGTTCTCACCATGCTCGGCATCGTCAAAGGGGTGAAGGAGAGCTTCGGGGAAAGGGCCGAGGTGAAGAGCCGCTAGAAAGCCCGGCAATCCGCCTGCCGCAGAATTAATGGGGCCGTCATCCTTGAAGGGGTGACGGCCTCTGTTTGTATGGTGGTTCGCGTCAGCCGAGAGTAAAGAAGAACGTTGCCCCATTTCCCGGGGTGGCCTCGGCCCAGATTCTCCCGCCGTGCCGTTCGATGATCCGCTGCACGGTAGGAAGGCCCGTGCCGCTCCCCTCGAACTCGGACTCGCAATGGAGGCGGCAGAAAGGCTCGAAGAGCTTGCCGGCAAATGCCATGTCGAACCCCACACCGTTGTCCCTTACAAAATAGACCGCTTCCCCGGGCTGTATTATTTCCCCGAACTCGACTGCCGCTTCCGGATTCCTGGCGCTGTATTTCACTGCATTCTCCAGAAGGTGCCGAATGCAGGTTTCAAGCATCCGGTGATCACCCTGCACCACCACGTCCGGGGCAATGGTAACCTTGATCGTGCGTTCATGTTCCCGCAGCTCGTCAAGTATCTGGCCGCAAAGCTGAGAGAGATCCACCGGCACCATCTCCATCTCGGTGCTCCCCAGGCGATAGATAACCAGCAGGCTGTCAATGACGTCTCTCAACTTCCGGCTTGCCACCCCGAGCCTTTCCGCCAGATATAGCACCTCGTCAGAGCCGGCATCCCTGGCGGACTCGGCAATTGCCGTGCTGAAACCATCCAGCCGGGCAATCGGCGCCTGTATTTCGTGGGAGATGGAGTAGCAGAAGCTCTCCAACTCCCGGTTCAGGCGCTCCAGTTCCGCGGTGCGTTCGGCAACCCGTTGTTCAAGGGAGAGATTCAGGTCTTCAAGCTGCTTCTGCTTGATGGCCAGTGCCTCCCTGGCTTCCATGGCACGGGACCGTCCGCGTGCCAGAAGCCGGGTGATCGCCGTCAGGAGCAGGCTCAGCACGATCCCCGTGACGGCCACGTATCCTGCCTGGTTGCTCTTCAGGCGCTTTTCAAAGGGGGGTAGGGAGCGGAACGCCACGGTCCAGAGGCGGCCGGCTATTTCCATCCGTTTGATGGCGAGCAGCGGGGCCTCCATGACCCCGGCGAAGCGGATCTTGTCAGAGTCGTGCAAGAGTGTCTTTTCGGATATTTCCTCCCCGTCGTAGATCTCGATATCGATTTCGTTGGCGCGACCACCGAAAAGTCCGGCCATGAGGTCGTCCATGCGAAACGGCGAGTAAACCCACCCGATGATTGCCGAGCGGCGCGACTGCACGGAATCGAGGCGCTTGCCGTTGGCATAAATAGGGAGATAACTGAGAACCCCCGCCTGTTCCCGCTCCCCGGTCTCCTGCACAAGCCTCACCTTGCCGGACAGGGCAACTGTGCCGGTGTCGCGCGCTCGTACCATGGCGGCATGCCGCACCTGCTCGGAAAACATGTCGTAACCGAAGGCACGCAGATTGCGGCCCGAGAACGGCTCCAGGTAGATGATAGAGGTATGGATCTCCTGTTCCCTGTCCGGCCAGATGGCGTAATCGGGGAATCCTTCCTTCCTGACGGACTCGATATGTGACTGCAGTCGCGCTGCCGGTACGATCTGCGTAAAACCCACCCCCTGGATGCCGCGGTAGGACTCTTCCAGGCCGAGAGCCGTCACGTAGTCGCGAAACTCATGGCGTTCCACCGACTCGGAAGCGGTGAACAATCCCCGCGCCCCGCGCAGCACCTGTTCGTAGGCCTGCATGCGCTGTTTTATGAGGGTGAGATCTTCCTGCACGAGAAAATCGAAATTCGCCCGGAGATCCCGGGCAACGATCTGATGTTCACGCGTCCACAGTTTGTAGGTAAGGAGCAGACCGACCGTCAGAACCGCCAACGGCAGCCACTGGGCGAACCTTTGCAGATTCGGCACTTTCCCCGGCGACTTTGTTGCTAGGCTCTCTTTCGGCGCCATTAATTAATCCTCTGGTGGTAACCGCCCGGGGATTCGTTCCCCAAAGTATCCGGGAAAGGCGTTGGACGAAGCCGATGTCCGGATGGCAAGGGGTGTCGGTTGGTCAGCAGGCAAGTCTCGTTTCAAGTATAGATTGGCTCGACGCGGCTTCAAGCCAATTGGATGGAAATTCGGGAGCGGCACTGGCAATGTTTGGTTCGTATCCATACCGCTGTTTCGCTTTTTGACGTACAACGCGATTGTGGCCTTGATGGTCCATGTGCTCACTGTCATGAAAATCATTTGTATGGCAAGCAGTTGTCGAGTGCAGTAGTATTCAGTTTGCAATATAGTTGGTAATCGCTACCGTTATTTGACTGTGGCTCTCTGGCGACCGGTAGCAGTACCGTATCACCTCAGGAATCATGCGGATCAGTGACCAATGGTAAAACGAATCGTGCATTCCCTGTTCTCGTCCCGTGTCGGAATCGCATGTGCTGCGGCCGTCGTGGTGCTTGCGGTTTGCGCGAGCATGGTGCGGTTTCGACCCTACTGGCATTTCGAGGGGATCTACGTACTCAAGGGGGGAAATGGCCTGCTGGAGATCAAGGATGATCTGGTTCTCGGCGACGAGAACCGGCTTGTTCTGGCGCTGCCGGCGCAACCCCTTCTCCGTTTTCTCCGGGGCGACGTCAGCTATGCAACGGACGCGACGCGCCTGGAGCATGAATGGTACCGCTTCGATGGCAGTGGCCATGTGAAGGGACATTTCGCCGACGGAACCATTTTTCTCACCTGTCTGAGCCGTTATCTCGACAGCGACGGCAGGGAGACAAGGGGAGTTTTTGTCGGCGGAGAATTGCCGTATCATCTGAATCAGGCCGGTAACGAAACCCTCAACGATACCGGCGTCTCGTTCTATGACGGAAACCGCTGGTTTCACCTCTGGTGTAACGTTAATGAATCGATAAGCCCCTGGAGTAACCCGTCCTCGACCATTGCTCCGTCGTTGTGGCGGTTCCTTAATAGCAGGGTGGCAAAGCAGACGTCCGAGGAGCTTGTTATCACGAGCAGTCACGAAGTGGAACTGGACGGTCTGCCGTTCCGTATCGACCGGGCTGCCCGGTTCACGGCCGGAACCCGTTATTTCACGCTGGCGATCCGGATTACGAATGTCGGGCAGTATCCCGGCGGCTACTACTATGTCTACGGTGACGAGCCATGGGTGGGAAATTATGGGTCATCGATCGGCAATGTGGGGTGGGTGAAGGACCGCCTTGTCCCCTACGAGGAGACGATCAACCCCCAGGAGCACCACTGGGCCGGCTATTTCGATTACGGCAATGAAGCCGCGGGCGAAGAGCATAACTACAGTGGGATGGCCAACTTCATCGAGTGGAAGGGGAGCGTAACCCCTGACCTCGTCTATTTTTCCAACAAGATCGGCTCCTTTGCCCCGCCGGGGAGCCGCGTCCCCCTCAATCACCCCAACAACCGTGTCCTGTTCCTGCAATGGGGGCCACGTCTTCTGGCCCCCGGTCAATCAAACACAATCATTCTTTCCATCGGGATGGCCGACCGTGACCCCGTCTCCGGGTTTCCGGTCAAACCGGATACCACCCTTGATCCGGCTCTCCTGGAGTCGTTCCTTTCCCCACAGTAGTAACTCCGCTGTTACCCCCAATGAGCCTGTATTAGCCGGGTGGCAAACTGCTGTGTATCCGCTCAATCCCGTACGGAGAAGCGGCTTGCGGTGAGAGACTCTGCCGGCTCCATTCTGATGCCGTGGTCCGGGTTGGCCGCGGCATGGAGCAGCGTCCTGAAGACCGTTTCCGCCGCGTCGGGGCGCCCGAGCGCCGCGGCAATCTCGTCGGCCGTGAGAGAGGAGCCAGTCCCGCGCAGGTGGGTGATGATGTCGGTCTGGAGCGCCAGCACCGTCCCGGCCGCCTTCTTTCCCGCCTCGACGCCGGGCTGGTGGTAGGCGTTGATGTTCACCAGCGAGGCGTAGAGCCCCACCGCCCGCTCGAAGAGGGCGATGAGCATGCCGACGGTGCGGGGTGATACTTCGGGGATGGTGATGGTGAGGGATTCCCGACCCTTTTCGCCGAGGGCCGTGCGGGTTCCCTGGAGAAAGCCGGCCAGGTAGTCGCCGCTCGTCACCCCCGGTTCCACCGGCAGGGACGCACCGCGCCGGTCCCGGAGCACTTCGATGAAGGTGACGAAGAAGTTGTTCACCCCCTCGCGAAGTTGCTGCACGTAGGCGTGCTGGTCCGTGGACCCCTTGTTGCCGTAAACCGAAATCCCCTGGCAGACCACATTCCCCTCCCGGTCCAACTCCTTGCCGATGGATTCCATGATGAGCTGCTGCAGATAGCGGGAGAAGAGAAGGAGGCGGTCCTTGTAGGGGAGGACCACCATGTCGCGGGAACCGTTCCCGCCGGTGGCGTGGTGCCACATGAGGGCCAGGAGCGCCGCCGGGTTGCGGGCCGTGTCAGGGCGGCGGGTGAGTTGGTCGCAGAGCCGGGCACCTTCCAGCATGCCGGCGATGTCGAGCCCCTGGAGGGCAGCGGGAAGGAGCCCCACGGCCGAGGTTACAGAAGTGCGACCCCCGACCCAGTCCCACATGGGAAAGCGGGCAAGCCAGCCGGCACTGGTGGCGGTCCGGTCCAGCTCGCTCCCTTCGCCGGTGACCGCCACGGCGTACCGGGGGAAGTGGAGTCCCGCCCGGCGGTAGGCGATTTCGGCCTCCAGCATGCCGTTGCGGGTCTCCTTGGTGCCGCCGCTCTTGGAGATGACCACCGTGAGGGTCCCGGCAAGGTCCGGCCCGATCTGGGCCAGGACCCGGTCCATGCCGTCGGGGTCGGTGTTGTCGAAGAAGTGGGGGGTGAGCGGGTTGTCCGCGTCCCCCAGGGCGTCGGCCACGAACTGGGGCCCCAGGGCCGATCCGCCGATCCCCACCACGAGGAGTTTCCGGAAGGGGCGTCCGTCCGGTGCCGCGATGCTCCCGCCGTGGACGGCGGCGGCGAATTCCCTGATCTGCTGCACGGTCTCGCCAATCTCCGCGGCGATTTCATCGGTGGGGGAGAGGTCCGGGGATCGCAGCCAGTAGTGTCCCACCATCCGCCCCTCGTCGGGGTTGGCGATGGCGCCTCCCTCAAGCTCCCCCATCTCGGCGAACGCCTTCTGGATGGCCGGCTCCATGGACGCCAGGAATCCGTCCGCGAAGTTCATCCTGCTGATGTCCAGCATGAGCCCCGACTCAGGATCGTGGAAAAGGTGGGATTGGTAACGGTTCCAGAGGAGGGTGTTGTCCATGGTGGTCTCCTTTTCTTGTTAGCTCAACGCACCGGTGCAGCTTGATCCCTCGCCGGCGGTGCAGCAGTAGCAGTGCTGGGCCAGGAAGAGTTCAGCCCCAGTTGTGGCCGCCTCTTCCAGATCGTCGATCTTGAGGATTTCGCCGCTGCCGCTGGTGATGGGAAGGCCGATGGCCTGGTTGAAGTCGCAGTTGTAGAGAAACCCCTTCCAGTCGACGCTCACCAGGGTCCGGCACATGATGTTGCGGGCCGCCTCGGGGTTGAAGCGGGTGGCGAGCATGGCGAGGTAGCGCTCGTAGGCCCCCTTTGCTTCCAGGTACTCGCGGAAACGGCCGATGGGGGCGTTGGCGATGGTGTAGAGGTTGTTGAAGCGAATGCCATAGCGTGTCAGGAGTTCGGTCTTGTAGGCCTCTTCCAGCTCCCGTTGGGAGCCGGGGATCAGGGGGCCGCTCGGATTGTAGACCAGATTGAGCTCCAGCGTGCCGCCATAGCCGAACCCGTTCAGGGTTCTCAGGGCCTCGATGCTCCGGGCAAAGACACCTGTGCCCCGTTGCCGTTCCACGTTCTCCTCCTGGTAGCAGGGGAGGGAGGCGATGATCACCAGTTCCTGATCCCGGTAGAATCCCGGCAGCCACTCCATGCCCGGCTCGGTCATGATGGTCAGGTTGCTCCGCACCATCCGGCGGGAAGAGTTGCCCCTGGTCTTCTCCACGAGGGCGCGGAAGTGGGGATTCATCTCCGGGCAGCCGCCGGTGATGTCAAGGGTGATGCCGGCGCGGCGGGTCAAAAGCCCCACGATCTTCTCCATCACCGCCGGTCCCATGATCCGGTCCCCGGCGGGGGATGCATTCACGTGGCAGTGGGCGCAGGTCTGGTTGCAGATGTTCCCCAGGTTCACCTGGAGGGTCTGGAGCCCCTCGAAGGTGACGTACATGGGGTCGATTTCGCGCAGCCGTTCCTTGAATACCGCAACCATTCATGCTCTCCGTGTGAACTTTCTGTAGATGACCGGGATCAGGGCAAAGAGCCCCAGCAGGGCAAAGGAGCCGAGCACCCGCGGTGAGGCGGCGTCGGCCGGATTCGAGATGGTGGCGAGGCTCGCCCCGGCGTTCACGTAGACGAAGCCGCCGGGAATGATGCCCACCAGGGTGCCGATGATAAAGGTGCGCAACGGCAGGCGGGTAAGCCCGGCCGCAAGGTTGATGAGGAAAAAGGGAAAGAGGGGGACGAGCCGCAGGAAGAGGAGATAGTTGAGCCCGGCCGTTTCCAGCTCCCGGTTTATGGTTGTGAGGCGATGGGCGAACTTCTCCTGGACCGTATCATGGAAAAGGTAGCGGGTTACGAGGAAGGCGAGGGTGGCGCCGAGAGTGGCGCCGATCACCGCGTAGACCGTGCCTTGCACTGCGCCGAAGATGGCGCCGGCCGCAAGGGAGAGGATCGCGGCACCGGGGAGGGAGAGGGCGGTCTGCACCACGTAGATGCCGATAAAGAGCGAAACCGCGGCGAGACGGTGCTGCTCCGAATAGGATACGAGAAGTTCCCGGTTCGCCTTGAGGGATTGAAGGGTCAGGTGCCTGTCGAGCCCCGACATGAAGAAAAGCGCCACGGCAAGCCCGATGACGGCGATTGCGACAAGCTTCGGTCTGGTCATGGAAAGGTTATAACTGCCACCCGATGCGGGTGTCGAGTATTTTCTCGACGAACGGGGGAAGCCGCGGCGGTCCCGGCAATCCGCGGGAAGACGTGTGAGTGCCATGGAAAGCCCCTTCCGGGTCTGGTTGCTGCCACCCCTAGTATAGCCGAGGCCGGCGTGCGGGTAAATCAACCGGGCGTTTAAAATCCGGTCAATCCGCCGTGGATGGCGGTTTGCGCGGGCAGAAAAGCTTTGACAAAACTGGCGTAATTCCCGTAGTATTGCCCAAATCTTAGCCTGAGGTCGTGTTAATGCATTCTGCTCTTGCCCTGGTCGGTGATGACCTGAAAAACGTCGAAGCACAGTTCAAGAAGGACCTCGAGTCGGATGTCTACCTGATCCGCAAAGTGGGGGAATACGTTCTCGCCAGCGGGGGAAAACGGATTCGGCCGACGCTTCTGCTCCTCGCCGCCAAGCTGTGCGGCTACACCGGCGACCGGCATGTGCCCCTGGCGAGCGTCATCGAATTCATCCATACCGCCACGCTTCTCCACGACGACGTGGTGGACAACGCGACCCTGCGTCGCGGCAACGCCTCGGCCAACGAGGTGTGGGGCAACGAGGCATCGGTCCTCGTGGGCGATTTCCTCTTCTCCAAATCGTTCTCCCTCATGGTTCAGGCCGGCGACCTGCGGGTCCTCAAGGTCATATCCGACGCCACCACCATCATTGCCGAGGGGGAAGTTCTCCAACTGCTCTGCACGAGCGATCTGGACATGACTCTGGAGCGCTACATCGAGGTGGTGAAGAGCAAGACCGCCGTTCTCCTTTCCGCCGCCTGCGAGGCGGGGGCCATCCTCGGGAAGGCCACGCCGGAGCAGGAACTGGCCCTGCGGGACTTCGGCATGGATCTGGGGATTGCCTTCCAGCTTATGGACGACACCCTCGACTACACGGCCAGCGAGGAGCAGTTCGGCAAG
This sequence comes from Geobacter grbiciae, assembly GCF_018531165.1. Classification (NCBI taxonomy): domain Bacteria; kingdom Pseudomonadati; phylum Thermodesulfobacteriota; class Desulfuromonadia; order Geobacterales; family Geobacteraceae; genus Geobacter; species Geobacter grbiciae. The sequence continues at coordinate 48,534 of NZ_JAHDIW010000015.1, forward strand.
GAGATCGGCCATGACCTGGAAGAGGGGAAGATCACCCTCCCGCTCATCCACACCCTCCGCAAGTGCACCGACGAGGAGCGCGACACCATCGCCGCCGTCGTGGAGAAGGAGGTCATGGAGCCGGGTGACTTCGAGGCGGTATTCACCCTCGTCCACAAGTATGGCGGCATCCAGTACACCACCGAGGTGGCAGGCGAGTACATTGCCCGCTGCAAGGAGCACCTCCAGGCCTTCCCCGCCTCCACGGAGAAGCAGGCCGCGCTCGATCTGGCCGACTACGTGGTGAGCCGCAACCGTTAACGAACCCTCTGCCCCGGTCACACGGCGGCTCAGTCTGTCTGGTCTCTCTCCGCCGGTCCGGCGCCGGCCGGGCCTGACCGATTTCTCCCTTGCATTATTGCTGGCCATCCTCTACATAATCACACCATGACGCTGACAGGGCCCCTCCGCATCCTGTTTCTTGCCGCAGCAATCATCGGGATCAGCCTCTTTCACTACCTGACTCCGCTCCATCTTCCTGCGCTCCACGACATCTTCCAGCGGCTCTACTACCTGCCGATCATTCTGGCCGCCCTCTGGTTCGGTCTGAGGGGGGGGCTCGCCGCCTCCATCATCGTCAGCATCCTTTACGTTCCCCATGTCCTCTTTCAGTGGGGCGTGCATCCGTCGCTGGAGCTGGAGAAATTCCTGGAGATTCTCCTCTACAACGTAGTGGGGGGAGTTACCGGATTCCTCTGCCAGAAGGAGGGGGAGCGCCGCGAGGAACTGGAACGCGCGGCCCGGCGCCTCGAGGAATCGTACCGCGCGCTCCGGAGCCAGGCAGACCTTATTATCGGCATCGAGGAGCAACTGCGCCGAGCTGAACGGCTGTCGGCCCTCGGAGAGCTTTCGGCCATGCTGGCCCATGAGATCCGCAACCCCCTCGGCTCTATCCGGGGGACGGCGGAAATCCTTCGGGACGATTTCCAGCCGGGGCATCCGAAGCACGAGTTCCTGGAGATTCTCCTCAAGGAGACCGATCGGCTGAACCGGGTGGTCGAGGATTTTCTCCGGCTGTCACGTCCTGGTGACGGGGAGAGAAAGACCTGCGACCTGGCTGCCGAGCTGCGGGAGTTGGTGACTCTTCTCGGCAGCGATGCCGCGGCCCGGGGGGTGCGGATTGGCCTTGAGGCTGACGAGGTGCCGCCGGTCACCGGCGACCCGGAGAAACTGCGGCAGGCTTTTCTCAATTTGATGCTGAACGGCATCCAGGCCACCGGTGCGGGGGGGGCTGTTACGGTGAGGGTGAAGATGTTCCCGCGCAGCGGTGACGACCGCCCCCTTGTGGAGCTGGCGTTTGCCGACACCGGTGCGGGAATCCCGCGGGAGAGCCTCGAAAGGATATTCACGCCGTTCTTCACCACGAAGGAGGGGGGGACGGGACTCGGTCTCGCCATCACCCAACGGATCGTGGAGGGACACGGCGGGACCGTGACGGTGGAGAGCGAGCCGGGGCAGGGGACAACGTTCCTGGTGCGGCTTCCCCTGTAAGGAGTGACGGGTGGCAAATGGCGAGAAGAAAACCGTGCGGGTGCTGATCGTTGACGATGATGTGTCGCTGCGCCGGGTGCTCGAGTATAATCTCCAGGAGGAGGGGTACGAAGTGCTCACCGCCGGCAGCGGCGAGGAGGGGCTTCGCCTCTTCGAGGATGGCGCGCCGGCCCTCGTGGTGACCGACCTGAAGATGCCCGGCATGGGTGGATTTCAGCTCCTCAGGGAGGTGAAGGAGCGCTTCCCCGACACGGTCGTCATCGTCATCACCGCCTTCGGCGCGGTGGAAGCGGCGGTGGAGGCCATGAAGGCCGGGGCCTACGACTTCATTACCAAGCCTTTCAACCGGGAGGCATTGAAGCTGACGGTCCGCAAGGCCCTGGACATGCAGGGGCTTTCCCGGGAGAACCGGCGCCTTAGAGAGGAGCTTTCAGAACGGGAGGAGTTCCGCAGCATTATCGGCATCTCCCCTCCCATGGAGGAGGTCTTCCGTGTCATCGACCGGGTGGCCGATACCGACGCAACCGTTCTCATCACCGGTGAGTCGGGGACCGGCAAGGAACTGGTGGCCCGGGCCATTCACAACCGGAGCTCGCGGCGCGCCGCACCCTTCGTCGCCATCAACTGCGCCGCCATCCCCCGCGATCTCCTGGAGAGTGAGCTCTTCGGCCACGTGAAGGGGGCCTTCACCGGGGCAGTGCGGGACAAGGAAGGTAAGTTCCGGCAGGCCGAGGCGGGAACCCTTTTCCTCGACGAGGTGGGGGAGCTGCCGGTGGAGCTCCAGTCGAAACTTCTGCGCGCGCTTCAGGAAAAGGAAGTGCAGCCGGTCGGGGGGGCTCACACCATCAAGCTCGACGTGCGGGTGGTGGCAGCCACCAACGCCGACCTGGAGGAGGCCATCGCGGAAGGGCGCTTCCGGGAGGATCTCTTCTACCGCCTTTCGGTCATTCCTGTCCACCTTCCTCCCCTGAGGGAGCGGAAGGAGGATATCCCGCTGCTCGTGCGCCATTTTGCCGCCAAACACGGCGGGGCCTCCGTCACTTTTTCTCCCGAGATCCTGGCAGTCATGGCCGCCTATGGCTGGCCCGGCAACGTGCGGGAACTGGAGAACACCGTGGAGCGGATCCTCATCATGCGCAACGCCGACACGATCCACCCCGACGATCTTCCCGAGAAGGTGCGGCGCGGGCGCTCTCCCCAGAGGGAATGCCGGGTCATCAACCTCCCCGACGAGGGGTATTCCCTGGAGCAACTCGAACGGGAGATCGTCGTCGAGGCCCTGGAGCGCAACAACTGGAACCAGAGTTCGGCGGCGCGCTTTCTGCACATACCGCGTCATACCCTCATCTACCGCATGGAGAAATATTCCATCACAACGCCGGAGAGAAAAAAATGAGAAAGATTTTCCTGATTCTGCCGATCTTGTTCCTGTTGGCCCTTACGGGATGCTCAAAAGAGTCGAAGCCTCCCGTCGAGGGGAACCCTGCCCCCGATTTCACCCTGAACACCCTGAACGGCGAGGTGGTGAAGCTCTCCGATCTGAAAGGCCAGGTGGTGATCGTGAACTTCTGGGCCACCTGGTGCCCCCCCTGCCGCGAGGAGATTCCCTCCATTATGCGGCTCAACGCGGCCATGGCCGGGAAACCGTTCCGGATGCTCTGCGTCTCCATCGATGAGGGGGGGAAGGTGGCGGTGGAGGAGTTCTTCCGCAAGACCGGTTTCACTCTGCCGGTGCTTCTGGATGCCGACAAGCGGGTCGGCAAACTCTACGACACAACGGGTGTCCCCGAGACTTTTGTCATCGACCGCCATGGTGTTATACTCAAAAAGGTCGTCGGCGCCATGGAGTGGGACCACCCCGAGGTGATCGCCTTCCTGAACAACGTGATCGCACAAGCGAAATAAACTCACTTTCGCAGAGGTCTTCATGGATTCATCCCACGTTACTTTCTTAGGCGCGTTCATTGCGGGGTTCCTTTCGTTCCTCTCCCCCTGCGTGCTGCCGCTCATCCCCTCCTTTATCACCTACATCACGGGGCTTTCCTTCTCCGATCTCCAGGCGGAGCACCCGAGCCACAAGGTCCGGCAGCAGACCATCGTCCATACCCTCCTCTTCATTGCCGGATTCACCACTGTCTTCGTCCTGCTGGGGGCCTCGGCAACCTTTATCGGCGGGTTTCTCCACGAGCACATGGACATTATCCGGAAGGTTGGAGGAATACTGATCATCATCTTCGGCATCCATGTCACCGGTCTGGTCCCCATTCATCTGCTGCTGGGAGAGAAGCGGGTCACCGTCCACCGCAAACCGGCCGGCTATCTGGGGAGCTTCGTCGTGGGGCTTGCCTTTGCCGCCGGGTGGACTCCCTGCATCGGCCCCATCCTCGCCTCCATCCTCATGGTGGCCACCACGGAGGAGACGGTTTCCCGCGGCGTTCTTCTCCTCCTGACCTATTCCATGGGGCTTGCCATTCCCTTTTTCCTCTCGTCCCTGGCCATGCACCAGTTCCTCGTCGTTTTCAACCGCTTCAAGAAGCATATCCGGATTTTCGAGATTATTACCGGCGTCTTCCTGATCATCGTCGGGGTCATGATTTTCAGCAACTACCTGAGTATCCTGTCGCGGTTCAGCATGAAGTGGCTCGGGGGGGAGTGACATCATGGCGGGGACAGGCGCCTCAATCCAGTTGACCGTCGTGGATCTGGACGCCACCGAGGCGTTCTACGCGGGTATCCTGGAGCTTGATGTAATGAGGGCCCTGACCGCCCGCGGCGCCCCCGAGCACCTGATTCTGAAACATGACCGTTTGGAGATCATCTTCGTCCAGGAAGATGCGGTGGTGCGGGAGCATCCGGCCCTGGAGGAGCGTTTCGACGAGTTTCCCAAGGGGGTCGGCTTGACCATCCACGTGAAGGTGGATGACATCGTAGAGACCTATGAGGCCGTTGTGGAGGAGGAACTGGAAATTTTCTACCCGCTTGAGACCAAGCCGTACGGCATCAAGGAGTTCTGGTGCTTCGACCCCGACGGGTATCTCGTGGCTGTGGAGGAGGCCCGCCGCGGGAAGTAGCACCGAAACACGATACAAATGAAGAAAGGGGCGTGAATCTCACGCCCCTTTTCCGTCATCCCTCTTTTCGTTCTTCTTCCCGGAAGAACAGGTGTCTGCCATTCAGGTGGGAACCCCAAGCCTTGGCAGGATAATCTTGTTGAGGACAACCCAGAAAGCCAGAAAACCTCCCGCTATCAACAACTCGTCCATTGTTTTTTCCTCCTGCACGCATACTATCAAATATTCGGAAAAATATATATGTTTTCGTGGAGATTTTTTTGTATTCCCGGGACACCGTCCGTTGACGAGGGGATCATTTGACTTGCCTGAAATCAGGGCTATACATTGAATTGCACTGTTCATGCTGCTCCAGCAAGTCTGGATGGTAAAAGAGGGAGAAACCATGCCAAAACAGACCGGAAACGCAAGGAATCCCTTTGTCCTTCTCGCTCTCTTCATCCTGGTGTGCAGCGGCGGCTGCGCGACATACCCCATCAGCCACGATAACGCCGTACCGGTGGCGCGAGGGGCGCTGTTCGAGTACCCGTATTTTCACGATCAGGTAACGGGGATCGCGGTTTCCGGCCAAGGGAGGATTTTCGTGAATTTCCCCCGATGGGACAGGGATCCTCTCTATTCCGTGGCCGAGGTGCTCCCCGACGGGTCGCTCCGCCCCTATCCCGATCATGGCTGGAACCGGTGGGGGGCCGATGAAACGGCCCATCCGGAGGCGCACTTCATCTGCGTGCAGAGCGTTTTTGTTGATCACAGCGACTTTCTCTGGATTCTCGACCCCGCGTCCCCTGCCTTCAAAGGGGTGGTCCCGGGCGGAGCGAAGCTCGTGAAGGTCAACTTGAAGACCGACCTTGTGGAGCGGGTAATCCCCTTCGCCTCTGCGGCGGCACCCCATGAAAGCTACCTGAACGACGTGCGGATCGACCCTGAGGGCAACTTCGCCTTTATCACCGATTCGGGGTCAGGTGCCATCGTTGTGGTCGACCTGGAGAGTGGCAAGGCCCGAAGGCTCCTCTCCGGTCACCCTTCAACCAAGGCGGAGCCAGGTTACGTGCCCGTGATCGAAGGAAAGGAGTTGCGGAACGAAGATGGCACGGTGCCCAAGATCCACGCCGACGGAATCGCCCTCGACAGCCGGGGGGAGTACCTCTACTACCACGCTCTGGTTGGCCGTACCCTCTATCGCATCAGGACTTCCTTCCTGAAAGACCCGTCGCTGCCTGAGAAGGAGCTGGAGAGCCACGTGGAGCGGATAGCGGAAACGGGAGCCGCGGACGGGATGCTCATGGATGCCCAGGACAACCTCTACCTGACCGCCCTGGAAGAGAACGCCGTCAAGCTGTACCGGCCGTCGGAACCGACCCTGAATACCATTATGCAGGGTGGCTTGCACTGGCCGGACTCCCTGGCCATCTCTCCCGATAACTACCTCTACGTTACCGATTCACAGATAAACCTGGCGCCCCGCTTCAATCACGGAAAGGATCTGCAGATCATCCCCTACAAGTTTTTTAAGACGTGGCTTATGCCGTTTTCACATGATGGGTTGCTTCCCCCGTGATACGGGAGGTGTGGCAGTACCTTTGTGCCGGGGAAAATCATCAGGTATGTCTGAATGGGGTTGATGGGGCAGATCAATTTACCTAGTTGAGTTCAGTCCACTATCTTGTGCAGGAAACTGTCTTTCGTCCGGGCCTTGACATTGTACATGAGGGCGTCGGCCATTCCGAGTATTTCGCTCCACGAACAATTCGGCCAAACACAGGTCACCACCCCGATACTGAAGGTCACAGGCCATCCCGCGGCAGTCATGGCTGCGTTAAGGGACTCTCGCAGTTTTGCTACCACTATCGGAGCTTCGTCAGCGCCGGTCTCAGGCAGGGCAACGACAAACTCGTCGCCCCCTATCCGTGCCACCATGTCGGTGCTCCTAACATTGTTCTCCATAATCTCCACGACTTTCCGCAGAAGGCGGTCCCCTTCCCCGTGGCCGAACCGGTCGTTAACGGTCTTGAAGTTGTCCAGATCGAAAAAGGCAACACTAAAGGGTCGTCGGTTGCGCTTGGAGATGCGCAGTTCGTATTCGGCCAATTCGTCAAGACTACGCCGGTTGAGGGCCTGGGTTAAGGGATCGCGCATGGCCAACTCGTTGATTCTGTTAAAATTGTGACGTAGCATCTGGAACATGAAACCTAACAGGAAATAGAAAAAGAGATTCATGAAAAAATCCCATGTGAGGTGGGACGATGCGGCTTTATCGCGAACGTTTTCGAAGTTGATAGAGAAAACTAAGGCGCAGGTGAGAATGCTTGCGATAATTCCGGCGTTTCTGCCAACAAACCACGTAAATAGAAAGATGGGGATCACATAGAAGAGGGTGAAATTGAAATCGCCCGTCAGATAGTCGAGATAGCCAAGGCCGGCCAGTATGATGGTGCTGAACGCCAGGTGAAACGTTCTCGATCGCGCTTCAAGCCAGGAGTAAAATATGGGGTAGAGTCGAGATGGGGCAAGATGTTCCATATGAGGTAATAGTAGCAATAAACGAACCATCGTTCCATTGATACTGATGGGAATAAATCTCGTCTATTTCATGATTCTGCCATGAACATTAACCGTCGTGATTTTCTGAAACTAGCCGGTGCAGGGGGGCTTGCCCTCGCCCTGCCCGGCTGCGCGGGGAATCTGCCTCTACCAAAGGAGGTCTTTCCCGACTTCGGCGACTCTGGGCGCCCCTGGCTCGGCCTTGCCACGTCGCTTCGCGAGGAGCACGACTACGTGGCGCGCATCGAGGGGACGATTCCCTCCGCCCTCAGGGGGACTCTCTACCGCAACGGCCCGGCGCTTTTCGACCGAGGCGGGTTGCGCAAGCGGACTTTGCTGGACGGGGATGGAATGGTGCAGTCCTTCACAATCGGCGACGGCGGGGTCCGCTACCGCAACCGCTACGTCCGGACGGAGAAATTCGTGGCCGAAGAGGCCGCCGGCCGTTTTCTGTATCCCACGTGGAGCACCCAGAAGCCGGGAGGTTTCTGGGGCAATTTCTGGCAGGCGGGGTCGGTTCCGAACCAGGCGGGCATAACAGTTTTCTGGTGGCGCGGAAAACTCTACGCCTTCGACGAGGGGAACATTCCGTACGAGCTCGACCCGGAGTCCCTGGCCACCGCCGGTCCTTCGAATCTGGGGCTGACCCCCGGCACTGCCTTCTATTCGGCCCATCCCAAGCTTGATCCCCACACCGGGGAATGGCTCCACTTCGGGGTGAAGTACGGCCCGAGGCCACTCCTCCATCTCTCTGCCTTCGCAGCAGACGGAAGTCTGAAGCGACACCGGACGTTTCCTCTCCCCCGCTATGTGTACATGCATGACTGGATCGTCTCCGGCCGGTACCTTATCCTCTCCCTTCACCCTGTCGAAATCGAATTCTGGGGATTTCTCCTGGGATTTCGAAGCCTTTTTGCCTCGCTTCGCTGGCGGCCGGAATGGGGGAACCTGCTGATGATCGTCGAACGGGAAGGGGAGGGGAAGCCGCGCCTGGTGGAGACCGAGGCGTGTTACATGTGGCATTCCTTCAACGCCTATGAGGAGGGAGGCGAAACCGTTGCCGACTTCATCGGCTACCGCAATCCGGACCACTTCGTGGGGGATGATCCGGTCATCTCCGCCGTCATGGAAGGGCGCCGGGGACACTACGAATTTCCCGGAGAGATCATGCGGTACCGGATCGACCCCGTCCGTTGCATGGTTCGTCGGGAGACCCTGAACCCGGGAAGCTGCGAGTGGCCACGCATCGACGAACGCCTCCGCTGCCGTCGCCATCGCTTTGGTTACGCGGTGAAGTGCCTTCCCGGCGAGTTCTTCTGGTCCATTGTCATGCGCGTCGATTTCCTGAGCGGAACCACCGCCGAATATTCTTTCGGACGGGGGAAATACTGCACCGAAGCGGTCTTCGTGCCTAAACCGGGAACATCTGGGGACGCAAGCCAATCCGCCGGAGAGGGGTGGCTCCTGACGGAGGTCTACGACAGCCATACCCGAAAAAGCTTTCTTGCCATCTTGGACGCGGAAAGGGTTGCCGACGGCCCCCTTGCCATTGCCCATCTTACCCATCACGTTCCTTTCAGCTACCATGGTTGGTGGCATCTTTCACCCGTTTAATCATCAGGGGATATTAAAGGAGTTCGCGACGGTTCCGGAATTTACATGCAGAAAGAGATTGACAGAATGCGTGTCCGTGTCCTATATTGAAAATCACTTTCAGCTCGGAGCGGAAATGAAACGGGTGAAACAGAAAATATTCCAGGACTATATTGCCAGGCAGGGTCTCAAGTCGACCCGCCAGCGCGACATCATCCTCGACGCCTTTCTTTCCTCCGACCGGCACCTGAGCATCGAGGAACTGTACCTTAAGCTCAGGGCCAAGCATCCCAACATCGGCTACGCCACGGTCTATCGCACCCTGAAGCTCTTCGCCGAGTCGGGAATCGCCCGGGAGATCCACTTCGGCGACGGCCAGACCCGCTACGAGCACGTCTCGGAGGGGGAGCACCACGACCACCTGGTATGCACGGGATGCGGCACCATCATCGAGTTTGAGAACGAGAGCATCGAAAAGCTCCAGGATGAGGTGGCGGCGGCCCACAACTTTCTCATCAAGCACCACAAGCTGGAACTCTACGGCCTCTGCGCGAAATGCCGTTCGTAGTCCGTTCGTACGCGACGGAAAATTTCTGTCGTGTCTTTTTTTGCTCGCATGATTGAAAGTGAATATCAACAGCATAATTTCATGAAGGAGTGACCATAGATGGGAATATTCAAGCGCAAGCCTTCCTGCCACGACAGCGCTAACGCATCGACCGCGGGAGGGAAGAGAGTGGCACTGGTGGGGAACCCCAACGTGGGGAAGAGTGTTCTCTTCAATGCCCTTACGGGCGCCTACGTGGCGGTTTCCAACTATCCCGGGACGTCGGTGGAGGTATCCCGCGGCTCCACCACCATCGAGGGGGAGCAGTACGAGATCATCGATACTCCCGGCATGTACTCCATCCTTCCCATAACCGAAGAGGAGCGAGTTGCGCGGGAGATCCTCCTGGGTGAGCGGCCCGACGTGGTGCTTCATGTCCTCGATGCGCGGAACCTGGAGCGGATGCTGGCCATGACCATACAGCTCGTGGAGGCGGGGCTCCCGGTGGTTCTGGTGGTGAACATCATGGACGAAGCCGAGCGGATGGGGCTCTCCATCGATATTCCGCTCCTGCAGGAGAAGCTGGGGATTCCGGTCATCGGTGCCGCCACGGCCAAGAAACGGGGGCTTCCCGAGATTCGTGAGGCCATCGCCTCCTACGACGCCGGCCGCCACGCGACGTTCGGGTACAGCCGTCGCATGGAGGGGGATATCGCCGCTATTGCCGAACTTTTGCACGGTGACTACACCCTGTCGAAGAAGTCCCTGGCGCTCCTGCTCCTCCAGCGGGATGAGGAGATCGCCAGGCTCGTGGCGGAACAGGAAGGCGCGCAGGCGCCGCTCATCGCCGAGCAGGTGAAGGAGAAGATCTTCGAGCGGCGGGAGTCGTTCCACCTTGATCTCTCCCTCGAACGGAAGGGTATCGTGAAGGGACTCCTGGCGGGGGTCACCGCATTTCCGGACAAACGGCGCATCACCTTCGGGGAGCGGCTCTCCTCCTGGGCGGTCCACCCGATTACCGGCGTTCCGCTCCTGTTTGTGACTCTCTATTATGGACTCTATCAGTTCGTCGGCGTTTTCGGCGCCGGCACCCTGGTGGATTTTCTCGAAGGGACCCTCTTTGAGGAATATTTCAACCCGTGGATAACCGGGGTCGTCAAGGGTATCTTGCCGTGGGAAATCCTCCAGGAGCTGTTCGTGGGAGAGTACGGCGTCATCACCCTGGGGCTGCGGTACGCCGTGGGGATCATCCTTCCCATCGTCGCCACCTTCTTCCTCTTTTTCTCAATCCTTGAGGACAGCGGCTACTTTCCGCGGCTCGCCCTGCTGGTGGACCGGCTCTTCAAGAAGATCGGCCTTACGGGACGGGCGGTGATCCCCATGGTCCTCGGCTTCGGCTGCGACACCATGGCCACCATGGTCACCCGGACCCTGGAAACGGTGCGGGAGCGGATCATCGCCACGGTGCTCCTGGCCTTGGCCATCCCCTGCTCGGCCCAGTTGGGGGTCATCATGGCGCTCCTTTCCAAGACGCCGGGAGCCCTGGCGGTCTGGGGAGTCTGCCTCCTGGTCATCTTCCTGGTGATCGGGCTCCTGTCGGCCCGGATCATGCCGGGCGAGACCCCCATGTTCTACATGGAGCTTCCCCCCATGCGGCTCCCCCAGTTCTCCAACGTCATGACCAAGACCTACACCCGGATGCAGTGGTATTTCATGGAGATCCTCCCGCTCTTCATCTTCGCGTCGGTGATGCTGTGGCTCGGCAAGGTCACCCATTTTTTCGAGAAGCTCGTGGCGTGGATGGAGCCGGCCATGGCGACCATCGGGCTTCCGAAAGAGGCGGCGGTCGCTTTCATCTTTGGCTTCTTCCGGCGCGACTACGGCGCGGCCGGCCTCTATGACCTCCAGACCAAGGGGCTCATGGATGGCCGGCAACTGGTGGTGGCGGCCGTGACCCTCACCCTCTTCGTCCCGTGCGTGGCCCAGTTCCTGATGATGAAGAAAGAGCGCGGCACAAAGGTTGCCACCATCCTGGCGGTCTTCATCTCGGTGGTGGCCTTTGGGAGCGGCTACCTGCTGAACAAACTCCTCCTGGTGACGGGGATCCTATGATTCGCTGCGGCTTCTGCGGTCATGAGTTCCCGGAGGAAGAGGGGATCAGGGGATGCGGGCGGTGCGGGAAAACCTGCCGGTCCGTGCGCTGTCCGAAGTGTTTCTACGAGAACCCCCCCGAGCCGAAAGTGCTCAAGGCATTGAAGGGCATTCTGAAAAAAGATGGGAAAACGCGATAGAATCAAACTGTCACCATGTGTGCATCGATAAAGGAGAGACCATGAAACTGTCCGAAAAAGCGGAAGAGATCCTCGAAGCCCTCTGGGTAGCCTGCGAGGAGGAGGGGAAGCCCCACCTCGACACGGAGACAATTACGGTCGCGCCCGACGACCCCGCTTACAAAGAACTGTCTTCCCTGGCCTTTATCGAGGTGCGGGACGGCCGCGTCTACCTGCGTCCCGAGGGGAAAGACGAGGGGAAGCGGACGGTGCGGCGCCACCGGCTCGCCGAGCGCCTCATGATGGATGTGTTCAACATCCGCGGCGACAGCGCCGAGGCCAAGGCGTGCGAGTTCGAGCACCTGCTCCACGAGGAGGTGGACGCCAAGGTCTGCACCATGCTCAACCACCCGCTCACATGCCCCCACGGCAAGCCCATTCCACCCGGTGACTGCTGCGACACGGCCAGGAAAAGCGGCGATCTCGGCGTCGTCCCCCTGACAGAGCTCAAGGCAGGGGAGGAGGGGGACATCGCCTACATCCTCACCGAGGACGACACCAAGATGCGCAAGCTCATGGCCATGGGGGTCCTGCCGGGAAACCGGATCAACCTCATGCAGACCTTCCCGTCGTACATCTTCCGGATCGGTTACTCCGAATTCGCCATTGACACCGCCCTGGCCCGGGAGATTCACGTGCGGAAGTAATTCTCCCTTGCCACATTTTCCACCATTGGTTCCCGGGAAGGGGCGGAGCGAGAGCTCCGCCCCTTCCCGATACTGCGCCGACATCGGCGCGTTTTTTGCTTCGATACAGTCAGTCTCGCTGGCCTTCCCGTGGAGATCGAAGAATTGCTGCGGATTTTCGAGAAGTGTGCCGATGTTGTCAGGTTCAGGTTTTTTTATCCTTTGTGTCGAATAACCGCCTCGCCGGCGTAAATTGTTCTTTTTTGTTGTCGCAGGGTGTTACGGATGTTTAAATCGTAATACTCGTGGGCGATGTTTCAGGGTTGGAGGATTATCTCATGCATATGGCGGATGCACTCATTTCCCCCGCGGTGGGCGCCGCGCTCTGGACGGTCACGGCCGGGACCATCGCCGGCTGCGCACGGAAGGTGCGCCAGGATCTCGACGAACGGAAAGTGCCGCTCATGGGGGTTCTGGGGGCCTTTGTTTTTGCCGCCCAGATGATAACCTTTACCATTCCGGGGACCGGCTCCAGCGGTCACCTGGGGGGCGGGCTCCTGCTGGCGGTGCTCCTCGGGCCCCATGCAGCGTTTCTCACCATCGCCTCGGTTCTCGTGGTGCAGGCCCTGTTCTTTGCCGACGGGGGGCTCCTGGCCCTTGGATGCAACATCGTCAACCTGGGTATCTTCCCCGCCTTCATCGCCTATCCCCTTGTCTACCGGGTCATTGCCCCTTCCGGCTCCGGGCAGGGGCGAATTACCACCGCATCGGTTGCGGCGGCGGTTCTGGGGCTTCAGTTCGGCGCTTTTTCAGTGGTGTTGGAAACGGTAGCTTCGGGAATCTCGGCGCTCCCCTTTTCTTCTTTCGTGCTCCTGATGCAGCCGATACACCTGGCAATCGGCATTGTGGAGGGGCTCGTCACAGCAGCAGTGGTCGGTTTTGTGGCCAAGGCCCATCCGGAAATCATCGGGGCGACGCGCCGGACCGTGACCGGTGGCCTCGGGTTCAGACAGGTAGTAGTTTCGCTTCTCGCTGTGGCTGCGCTCACCGGCGGTGTCGTTTCCTTGTACGCATCAAAGAACCCTGATGGCCTTGAGTGGGCGATTGCGGGTGTCACCGGCAAGGGGGAGCTGGCGGCTCCAAGTGATGGGGTCCACGGCACTCTGGCCGCACTCCAGAAAAAAATTGCATTTCTCCCCGAGTACTCTTTTGCCAAGCCCGCTGCATATGGGGCCAGGGAACCGGCGGCCCAGTGCGGTGCCCCGTCAGAGGGTGAGGAGAGGCTCGGCACGTCGGTCGCCGGGATCGTCGGCGGAGGCCTGACCCTGGCGGTGGCCTTCCTCGTCGGCTTCTTGCTCCGTCGTCGCGTCGCATCGTGATTCCGCGGCGCTCGCTCCATCCCTTCGTTCCAACCCATGGCACACATTGAAACGGCACTCCGCGACCTGAACCGCCTCGACCTCCTGGCCGACGGCGATTCGGCCATCCACCGGCTCGATCCCCGGGCGAAGGTTCTCGTGACCCTCGTCTATATCGTTGCGGTGGTTTCCTTCGGCCGCTACGAGGTTTCGGGCCTCATTCCCTTTGCGATCTTTCCGCTGGTGATGGTTGCCGTGAGCGGACTTCCTCCGGGGATCGTGGTCCGCAAACTCCTGCTGGTCCTCCCCTTTGCCGCCCTGGTGGGGCTCTTCAATCCGCTGTTCGACCGGGAACCGCTCCTCTCTTTCGGCTCCCTGGCGGTCTCCGGGGGATGGGTGTCGTTTGCATCGATCATCCTCCGGGCAGCGCTTACGGTGGGGGCCGCCGTGGTGCTCGTGGCCGTGACCGGCTTCGCCGGAGTCTGCCGGGCGCTTCAGCGGTTCGGGGTTCCCCGGGCATTCGTGGTGCAGCTTCTCTTCCTCTACCGCTACATCTTCGTCCTGGGGGACGAGGGGATTCGGATGTCCCGGGCCAGGGAGCTGCGTTCCTTCGCCGGGCGGGGGATGGGTCTCAAGGCCTACGGCTCCCTGGTGGGGAGTCTCCTTCTGCGCACCTGGGACCGGGCCGAGCGGATCCACATGGCAATGCTTTCCCGGGGGTTCCAAGGGGAGTTCCATACCCGGCGCGAGAGCTCTTTCGGACGGCAGGAGCTTGCCTTTACGGCGGGCTGGTGTTTTCTCTTCATGCTTCTGCGCTTTGTCAACGTGCCGCACCTGATCGGTGTGCTGATTACGGGAGTCTTCCGATGAGTCACCATATCGTTGAGGTCAAGGACCTTCGCCATTCCTACCCCGACGGCACCGAGGCCCTGCGGGGGGTTTCCTTCACGATTCACCACGGAGAATCGGTGGCGGTGATCGGCGCCAACGGCGCCGGAAAATCGACGCTCCTCCTTCACCTCAATGGTTACCTGCCACCCACGGCGGGGGAGGTCCGGATCGGCGATACCCCGGTGGTCCGCACGACCCTCAATGAGGTGCGGCGGACCGTGGGCATGGTTTTCCAGGACCCGGACGATCAGCTTTTCATGCCGACGGTGGGAGAGGACGTCGCCTTCGGCCCCCTCAACCTGGGGCTTCCTCCCCACGAAGTGGAGCGGCGGGTGGCGGAGTCCCTTGCCCGGGTCGGCGCCGGGCACCTGCGGGACAAGCCCCCCTACCGGCTCTCGGGGGGGGAGAAGAAGCGGGCCGCCATCGCCACGGTCCTCTCCATGTCGCCGGATATCCTGGTCATGGACGAGCCCACGGCGGGGCTCGACCCCTTTGCGCGGCGCCAGCTCATGGGGCTTCTCCGCGAGTTCAGGCATACGAAGATATTCACGAGCCACGATCTGGACATGGTGCTGGAGCTCTGCGAGCGGACCATCGTCCTCAGGGAGGGCGTGGTGGCGGCCGACGGCCCGCCCCGGGAGATTTTCCGCAACGCGGAACTCCTGGCAGCATGCCGCCTGGAGCCCCCCTTTTCCATGCAGGGGTGTCCGGTCTGCGGCACTGGGGGGCGATAGCACCGCTCCCCTATGGAAAGTGGTTAATAAGCTGGAAAGGAAATCGCCGATGAGAAGAACCCTGTTTTTTCTGTCTCTGACGGTCCATGCCTTCTGCTGGAATCCTGCCTTTGCCGCCGACGAAATTCCCGAACAGGTGCCGGTCGGCCACTGGTCATGCAAGCAAATAGGGGAACTGGCAAAAAAGTATGACGCGGAAAAAAAGCTCCCGGATTCGGTACTGGTGGAAGGGAAGCCCATTTCACGAGGCGAACTGGCGCACTATCTCCTCTACGTCATGGAGAAGGTCGTCAGGCAGTGCGACCTGAAGGGAAAAGACGCGGTGGACCGGGGAGATCTGGACCGGATTGCGGCCCTTCACGAGGCGTTGAAGGACGAGTTGCCAAAGTATGAGGGGTACCTGACGCGGCGGGAGGCCATCGAGGCGATCCTCGCCAAGCCCGAACTGCCGGCGTTCGAGTACAAGATCGGAGTCAACGGCTTTCTGCGGGGAGAGGGGGTCGGCAACTTCCGGCTTCCCGACTTCAGTTACGCTCCCCGCCACGGCGAGGGACGCTTCCTCTATCGGGTAAAGCCCTACGCTTACTGGCATCCGACCGATTACCTCGACTTCCATGCGGAAGGCCAGGGGTTCGGCTACAAGGGGGGGAACCAGGAGCATGGCAAGCTTTCCCTGTATCAAGGGTTTGTGGAAGCGAGGGTGCCGGACTCCGAACGGTTGGCCCTCAAGGTTGGCCGTCAGGAATTCGTGTACGGCAGCACCTTTATCCTGGGGAGCGATGCCTTCATGGACGGCCTCACGTTCGACGCGCTGAGGCTGCGGGTGAAGCCCATGGAGCAATTGACGGTGGACCTCCTGGGGGGCTGGTATGCGACCCCCTTCTCCGATGGGGTGAAGGGGAATCTGGCGGGCGGGTACGCCACGTGGACCTTTTCGGAAGGGAATGCCATCGAGGCGTACGGTTTCCGGGATACCGGCTCCGGGGACCATCACGCGGGCGAACACCGGAACACCTGGGGAGTGCGGGGAACGGCAGCGCTGGGGTCGGCAACCCTTGAGGTGGAGCCGGTCTACCAGACCGGCCGCCTCTTCAATCCGAACACCGGCGGGAACGAGAGCATCCAGGCCTACGGCGGCCATGCGGACCTGGGCATGGATGTCTCCATGGCCGGCTTCCATAGCCACTTTTTCCTGAGCTACGCCGTCGGTTCCGGCGACGGAGAAGCGGCCACGGGTGTGTCGTCCCGGAAGGAGTTCAGCAATCCGACCAACGATACGCCGCTGTTCGGAGACATGAAAGTCATCGGCGGCTTCGGTTACGATGTCGGCGACCACCATGCCAGCGGCCTCCAGATTTACACCATCGGGTGGGGAATCGACCTCACGAAGGAACTGAACCTCTCCGCCACGGGGCGCTACTTCCTTGCCAACCACGTGGAGGAGGGATTCAGCCGCAGCATCGGCCTGGAGACCGATTTTACCCTGACCTATGCGGTGAACGGCAACCTCTCGCTCGTTGCCGGTTACGACCACTTCTTTACTGGGAAGTTCTTTCGCGACGCCGCGGGGAGCGGCGACGACATCCATTATGGCTACCTGATGCTCCAGTTCGACCTGGCCCATCAGAAGTCGAAGGCGCCGGCGAAAAAATAGCAGACGCCCGGAGGGGGCGGGGAAAAATCAACTGCCGTCGCTCCGGAGCCGGTAGCCTACTCCGGGTTCGGTGAGGATGTGGCGCGGACGGGAGGGGTCCATTTCTATTTTGCGGCGCAGGTTGCTGATGTTCACCCGCAGCACGTGGGGTTGCTCAAGGTGGGAGACCCCCCAGATCTGCCGGAGGATCTGGCTGTGGGTGAGGACCTTTCCCGCATGGACCACCAGGAGGCGCAGCAGTTCGTACTCGGTGGGGGTGAGCTGGGACTCGCTGCCGTCGACCGTTACCCGCCGGCGCGCCAGGTCCACCTCCAGGTTTGCGGAACGGAAGATGGGTTCCGGCACCTGTTGCAGGGCGCGCCGCAGTGCCGCGCGAATCCGGGCCACAAGCTCCGCGACGCCGAATGGCTTGGTCAGGTAGTCGTCCGCCCCGGCATCCAGCGCCGCCACCTTGTCGTCCTCCCGCTCCCGCACGGAAAGGACGATGATCGGCACCTGCGACCACTCCCGTATCCGTCGGATGACCTCAACCCCGTCCATATCCGGCAGCCCCAGGTCGAGGAGGATCACGTCCGGCTTCGTTGCAACCGCAGCCGCCAGCGCCGCATGTCCGTTTTCCGCTTGCTGGAGGGAAAACTCCCCGGTATCGAGGGCGGTGCAGAGGAAGCGCCGTATCGCCAGTTCGTCATCGACTATGAGTATCCGCGGTAGACGGTTTTCCTTCGGCATCTTTTCTCCCCTATTTGATCGTTAGCGTGACGATTACTCTCAATCCGCCACGTGTTCGGTTTTCGGCCCGGATGGCGCCGCCGTGAGCCTCGACAATCCCCTTGCAGATTGAGAGACCAAGGCCGGTCCCCCGTGACCCTTCCGGGATCGGGATCCGGTAGAACTTGTCGAATACCCTCTTCAGGTCCTGTTCGGGAATTCCGGGACCGTGGTCGGCCACCTCCATTTCGAGCCTCCCGTCATTCACACGAACAGATATCTCTATGCCGCTTTCCGGTGGCGAGTACTTTAACGCATTATCAAGCAGATTTGCCAGCACCTGGGTCATCAGGACCATGTCCATCCTGACGAGCGGCAGATCGGGGGGAAGATGTACATCGACCTGCCGCCCTCCGATCCGCCGTTCGAGAGCAGCCAGAGCGCATCCGACCAGATCCTGAACATCGCACAGCTCCTTCTTCACCTTGAGCGCCCCGGCCTCCAAACGGGTCATGTCGAGGAGATTGCCGACGAAGCGGTTCAGCCGCTCCGCCTCTTCCCATGCGGTGTCGAGAAGCTCCATCCGGGCTACATCGGCCAGGGTATGCACCTTTTCCCGCAGGGTGTCCAGGGCGCCGGTTATGGAAACGAGAGGAGTACGCAGGTCGTGGGAAATGGAATTGAGAAGGGCACGTTCGAGGGTTTCCCGGGCCTGGAGGATCTGGGTCTGCTCGGCCTGCCGGGAGAGCTGGACCCGCTCCAGCGCCATGGCGGTCTGGGTGACAAAGGCGTCGAGGAGCCGACGGGGCTGGGTAGACCGATAATCGGCAACGTTCTTCAGCCTGATCCCCAGTACCCCGAGGATATTCCCCGATGTCTGGAGCGGAAGATAAAGGAGACCTGCCGAGACGAGTGTTTCGGTCCCCTGTCCCGCCGGTTGCCGGTTGCGAAACGCCCAGTCGGCCACTGCCATCTCCTTTACGTCGGGTTTGAGCCCTTTGCTCGCGGCAGCAACTTCGAGCCGGTCCCCTTTGGGGAGGAGCACGGTAGATGCGGCGGCAAGTGACTCGCCGATGTTTCTGACTACAGCCTGCACGAGGGTTTCGATGTCGGCGGCGGCGGCCAGGTCGCGGCTCAGGTAGTAGAGGGCCGCGGTCTGCACCTCCCGTTCCCGCACAGCTTCTGCCCGTTCGCGCGCCTTGGAGACGAGGGTGCTGATGACCACCCCGACAGTGAAGAGCGCGACAAAGGTGATGAGATACTGGGTGTCTGCCACGGCAAAGGTCAAGCGTGGCGGCACGAAGAAGAAGTCGAAGGCCAGGACACCCAGAAAGGCCGTAAGGATTGCCGGCTTGAGGCCGAGCCGCAGTGCGGCCAGAACCACCGCCAGCAGGTAGATCATGACCATGTTGGTCGGCGCGAGGAATGGGCGGCTGAGGAGGCAAACCAGGGTAGTAGCGGCGACCAGGGCCAGGCTCGCCATGTATCCGGTGAGGGAAATCGGCCTTCTCTGTCTGGAGATTACCGGTCCCTTTTTGGCTCCGGCCGGTTCGAAGCTGACGACGTGCACATCGATGGCGCCGCTCAGGCGGATAATCTGGTCGACAAGGGGAAGGCGCAGGAGCTCGCGCCAGCGCGGCTTGGCCGGCTTGCCGACCACGATCTGGGTGACGTTGTGGCTGCGGGCGTAGTCGATGATTGCATCCGCCACCGACGTGGCGGTTAGAGTGGCAACGTGGGCGCCGAGGCTTTCTGCCAGGCGGAGATCCTTCCAGACCCGTTTCCGGTTTTCCTGCTCCTGCCGCCCGCCGCCGGGAGTCTCCACGTAGACCGTGAACCAGGGGGCCTTCAGTTCATCCGCCAGGCGGCGGGTGGTACGGATCAGCCGCTCGCTGTACGGGCTGCCGCTGACGCTCACCAGGAGCCGCTCGGCCGCCGGCCAGGGCCCCGGAATCGCCCGTGACTCCATGTAGGCCCGCATCTCCTCGTCCACGCGGGAGGCGGCGCGGCGAAGGGACAGCTCCCGCAGGGCAATCAGGTTGCCGGGCCGGAAGAACTTCTCCGTGGCAAACGCGGCCTGCTCCGGTACGTAAACCTTTCCTTCGCGCAGGCGCTGCAAAAGATCCTCCGGCGGGATGTCCACGAGCCGGATCTCCGTCGCCTGGTCCAGGAGGCTGTCAGGGACGGTTTCCCGCACCGCAATGCCAGTGATCTGCACAACTACGTCGTTCAGGCTCTCGAAGTGCTGGACGTTGACCGTGGTGTAGACGTTGATGCCGGCCGCCAGGAGTTCCTCCACATCCTGCCAGCGCTTCTCGTGCCGTGAGCCGGGGGCATTGGTGTGGGCCAGTTCGTCCACCAGGGCGAGGTGTGGTTTGCGGGCCAGCAACGCATCCACGTCCACTTCGCGAAGCGTGACCCCCTGGTATTCGATGAGTGCCGGTGGGATGATCTCCACCCCTTCGAGAAGCGCATCGGTTTCGGCCCGGCCGTGGGACTCCACGTACGCGGCCACCACGTCCCGGCCTTCCCCTTTCCGCTGGCGGGCCGCCTCCAGCATGGCGTAGGTCTTTCCGACACCGGCTGCGTAGCCGAGAAAGATCTTCAGCCTTCCCCGTTCCGCTTGAGCCTCTTCCTCCTGGGCGAGTCTCAAAAGCGCCTCCGGCGAGGGGCGTTTTTCGTTGTTGATATCGGTCATGGGGCCAATCTATCCAATGCCAGATTCAATGCAAGCACATTCACCCGCGGATTTCCAAAAATTCCGAATTGACGGTCTTCGGTGTGGCCGGATACGAGCCTCCTCACCTCGTCAGCCTTCATGCCCCGTTCCCTGGCGACCCGGGGAATCTGCACGCTTGCCGCTTCCGGCGAGATATGGGGATCGAGGCCGCTGGCCGAGGCCTGAACCAGGTCGGCCGGGATCTCGGGGGAGATGCCCGTAGCTTTGAGTGCCTTGACCCGGTCGGCCACTGTCTTCAGGTAGTCAGGATTGGTCGGACCGGAGTTGGAGCCGCCGGAAGCGGCCGGGTTGTAGCCGAAGTCAGTGGTTGCCGACGGGCGGGGCCAGAAATACTTCGAATCGGAGAAAGGCTGGCCGATGAGTGCCGATCCGATCTCGCGGCCCCGTGTGTCGGTGATGAAGCTCCCTGTGGCCTCTTTTGGAAATACGGCCTGGGCAATCCCGGTAACCACCGCCGGATAGATGCCGCCGCAGATGATGGTAAAGACGACTACCATCATAATAGCCGGTTTTATGTCGTTCATGGTTTCCCCTTTCCTTATGCAAACATCCCGATCACCAGGTCGATCCCCTTTATCCCCACGAACGGCGCGATGATCCCTCCGGCCCCGTAGATGAGGAGGTTGTGGATCAGGAGTTTTTCGGCCGGCATGGGGCGGAACTTGGTTCCCCTGAGGGCCAGGGGGACCAGGAGCGGGATGATGATCGCATTGAAGATGACCGCCGAGAGGATCGCGCTCAGGGGGGTGGCCAGGTGCATGATGTTCAGCACTTCCAACTGGGGATAGATGGAGAGGAGCATGGCCGGGATGATGGCAAAGTACTTGGCCACATCGTTGGAGATGCTGAAGGTGGTCAGGTTCCCACGGGTCATGAGGATCTGCTTCCCCACCTCGACGATGTCCAGCAGCTTGGTGGGGTTGCTGTCCAGGTCGATGATGTTGGCCGCCTCCCGGGCCGGCTGGGTGCCGGTGTTCATGGCCACCGCCACATCCGCCTGGGCCAGGGCCGGGGCGTCGTTGGTGCCGTCGCCGGTCATGGCCACCATGTAGCCGGCCTCCTGGTTTTCCTTGATCAGGCGCAGCTTGTCCTCCGGCTTGGCCTGGGCCAGAAAATCGTCCACCTGGGCCTCGGCCGCGATGGCGGCAGCGGTGAGGGGGTTGTCGCCGGTGATCATCACGGTCTTGATCCCCATGTTCCGCAACTGCTGGAACCTCTCCTGGATGCCACCCTTGATGATGTCCTTCAGGCTCACCACTCCGAGGATCTCGGCGTCGCAACTGACCACGAGCGGGGTTGCCCCGGCCCGGGCGATCCTGTCGACCACATCCGCCAGTTCGCCGGGGATGGCCCTTGCACCCAGGGTTCTGACAAAGGCAACCGTCGAGTCGGCAGCTCCCTTGCGGTATTGGTTGCCGCCCGTGTCGACACCGGACAGGCGGGTTTCGGCGCTGAAAGTGATGGTTTCCGCATCGGGGTGGAGCGCGTCACTTTTCAGACTGTGCTTCTGCTTCGCCAGCGCCACAATGCTCCGCCCTTCAGGAGTCTCGTCGGTGAGCGACGCCATCAGGGCCGCCTCGGCCAGTTCCTGTTCGCTGTGCCCACCGACCGGGACAAAAGCCACCGCCTCACGGTTACCGAGGGTGATGGTGCCGGTTTTGTCCAGGAGGAGCACGTTCACGTCGCCGGCCGCCTCGATGGCCCGCCCCGACAATGCGATGACGTTTTTCTGGAATAGCCGGTCCATGCCGGCAATGCCGATGGCAGGGAGGAGCGCGGCGATAGTAGTGGGCGCCAGGCAGACGAATAGGGCGGTCAGGACGGTCAGCGACACCGGGGACCCCTGGCCGGCAGCCCTGACGCTGTACATGGAGAGGGGGCTGATGTTGGCGCAGACGAGGAGAAAAACCAGGGTCAGGGCGATCAGGAGCACCTCCAGGGCGATCTCGTTGGGGGTCTTGCGCCGCTTGGCCCCCTCGATCAGGGAGATCATCCGGTCCAGGAAGGTCTCCCCCGGATTGGCGGTGATCCTGACGATGATCGAGTTGGCAATGACCGTGGTGCCGCCGGTGACCGCGCTCCGATCGCCCCCCGATTCGCGCACCACCGGGGCCGACTCGCCGGTCACGGCCGACTCGTTCACCAGGGCCGCCCCGGCCACCACGTCACCGTCGCCGGCGATCAGTTCTCCCGCCTCAACCAGGATGAAGTCATCCTTGCGGAGCTGGTTGGCGCCGATCAGGGTGAAGTTGTCACCGAATGCCGGTTTGCTGAGTCGTTTGGCCGTCACTTCGGTGCGGGTCTTGCGCAGCGACGCGGCCCGCGCCTTGCCGCGCCCTTCCGCCAGAGCTTCGGAATAGGTGGCGAAAATAACAGTCAGCCAGAGCCAGACTGATACCAGACCGGTGAACCAGGCCGGCTCCCTGTTAGCGCCGGTGAGTGACATCATGAAGGTTACCAGCGTGATAACGCTGGCAATCTCCACGCAGAACATGACCGGGTTGCGCCACAGTTGGCGGGGATCGAGCTTCTTGAAGGATTCGATCAGCGCGGGTTTCATGATCCGGCTGTCGAAGATGGAGATCGGGTCAGGCTTGTGTATCGACATGGGTTATTTACCTCGCAGCATAGTCAGATGCTCGACGAGCGGGCCAAGCGACAGGGCCGGGAAAAAGGTCAGGGCACCCACGATCAGGATCACCAGCATGAGCCAGAGGGCAAAGGGAACCTTGTCGGTGGGAAGCGTCCCCAGGCTGGGGGGAACGTACTTTTTCTCCGCCAGGGAACCGGCCATGGCGAGCACGGCGACGGCCGGGGCAAAGCGCCCGACCAGCATGGCCAGGGAACCCAGAATGGTATAGAAATCGACGTTGGCGTTCAGCCCGGCAAAAGCGCTGCCGTTGTTGTTGGCCATGGAGGCAAAGGCGTACAGCACCTCGGACAGGCCATGGGCGCCGGGGTTGGCCTTGGAGGCCACGGCTTGAGGCGTGATCATGGCGACGCCCGAAAGGATCAGCACCACAACCCCGGCTGCCAGGACCGTGATGATCGACATCCACATCTCGCGCACCTCGATCTTCTTCCCCAGAAACTCCGGCGTCCTGCCGATCATCAGCCCTGCCACGAAGACTGCGATCACCACGAAGGCGAGCATGGTGTAGAGCCCGGAGCCGACCCCGCCGGGAGCGATTTCGCCCAGAAGTATCAGGCCCAGGGGGATCATGCCGCCGAGGGGGGTGAGGGAGTCGTGCATGGTTGCGACTGCACCGCAGGAGGTACCGGTAGTGGCCACCGTGAAGAGGCTCGTGCCGGCCAACCCGAAGCGGACCTCCTTTCCCTCCATGTTGACACCGTGTACGCCCAGCTTGGTCACGAGGGGGTTGCCGCTCGTTTCCGCACCGTGCAGCACCGCAAAGGAGATCGCCATGATCAGGAGCATCACCCCCAGGATCGCCCACCCCTGGCGGGTATTTCCCACCATGACGCCGAAGGTGGAAGTGAGGGCGAACGGGATGAGGAGGATCAGGAAGATCTCAACCATGTTGGAAATGGGTGTGGGGTTTTCATAGGGATGGGCCGAGTTGGCGTTGAAGAAGCCGCCCCCGTTGGTCCCCAGTTCTTTGATCGCTTCCTGGGATGCGACCGGACCCATGGGGATGGTGACCTCTTTGGTGGTCACGCGCCCGGTGACTGGATTCCCCTTGGCGTCCGCCTTCGGCTTGTCGTAGGTGATGGGCTGGAGCAGGGGGACTGTTTTGTAATCGCTGAAGTTCTGGATTACCCCCTGGGAAACCAGGACGAGTGCACCAATAAGGGAAATGGGCAGCAGGACATAGAGGGTGCAGCGGGTCATGTCGACCCAGAAGTTACCCAGCATCGCGGTCCTGCGTCGGGCAAAGCCCCGTATCACCGCGATCGCCACGGCAATACCGGTGGCGGCGGAGACGAAGTTGTGCACCGCCAGCCCCACCGTCTGGGTGAAGTAGCTGGCCGCCGATTCACCGCTGTAGGCCTGCCAGTTGGTGTTGGTGACGAAGCTGATAGCGGTGTTGAGGGCCAGTTGCCAGGTGAAGGCCGGGAACTTCTGCGGGTTGAGCGGCAGCAGGTGCTGCAGCATCAGGATAGCGAAGAGCGAGACAAAAAGCGCCAGGTTGAAAAGGAGCACGGCGATGGCGTACCGCTTCCAGTCCATCTCTTCGTCCCGGTTCACTCCGAAGATCCGGTAGAGGAGGTTCTCGCACGGGACGAGGAGCGGCGACAGCATGGTGCGCTCCCCCTGGAAGACCTTAGCCATGAAGGCCCCCATCGGCTTCACCACGGCCAAGAGGAGGACTAGAAAAAGGGTTGTTTGCAGCCATTCGTACTGGGTCATAATTTGGTCTCCGTTTCGGATGCCAACATACTTATTGTACCTGTTGATTGCGTCGGCGAAAGGGGGTAGGCCGGGTGCGGACTTCCCATCGTTGTTCGCGTTCGTTGAAATAGAGTGTATTCCCCTGTTCAACCTGTGGCGGTGTGATGGTTGTAGAGTCTGACGGCAGGATCGTTACTCCCCTTCCGGGGTCATCGGTGAAATCTTCTCCAAGGTAAACGCCGGTATCAGTATCAAAGCGATAGATCTTCATGGAAATTACCTTCCTCCACGTGAGCCCGAAAGCTTTTCACCTGATGTTAGAGTAGCCCATCCCGCATAAAGGAGGTCTCAATATGCCGCTGAAAGACATCAAGAAACCGTCAAGACTCAATTGTAGTCAAATACACGCCTCCGTTGTTCTTGACGCCTGCGGGGAGATGGGTGAAAATGATCGAACATTCCGCCGCCACGAAGGGATGGCAGATGAGATTGAGCACGGGAGGAGTAAATCGATGAGAAGATTGGCAGGCGTAACGGCGATTGCAGCCATTCTGGCTGCTTCGGCCGCTTTTGCAGCAGAGAAGGTGGCGCTCCCCAAGGGATACGAAAAGTGGGGAAAGAGCTCGGAGAAGGTGATTAACGACAAGACCTCCCTTTTCTACGGCATCCACAACATCTATGTGGACAAGAAGACGATGCCCGCCTACAAGAAGGGGGGGCCGTACCCGGAGGGGAGCCGTTTCGTGGTGGTGCAGTACACCATCAGGAACGACGGGGGAAAGCCGGTCAAGGGGAAGAAGAGCATGGTCGTCCTCATGACGAAAGACAAGAAGCAGTCCGCCACCGGAGGCTGGCTCTTCGCCGGCTTTACGCCGGAGGGGAAACCCTCGGGAATCGACCCGGTGAAAAACTGCTTCGAATGCCACCAGAAGGAGGCCAAGGATCGGGATTTCGTCATCTCCCGGTACGCCGACTTCAAAAAATAGAGATCTTCACGCAGTTATCCTGCTTGAGAACATGCAAAACGCCACGGGAAACCGTGGCGTTTTTGCGTTTGAAAGCGAGAGGTGCCGGGGTGATCCATTATTTTTTCTCAACTATCCGTCCAATCGGCCGATAAGCAATCTGGGTACTTTGTGCGCGAAAGGAGCAGGAATGAAGACGCTGATTGTCGAGGATGATTTCGTATCCCGCAAAATCATGAAGGAGCTGATCACCCCCTTGGGCGAGTGCGATATCGCCATCGACGGTGAGGAAGCCGTGAAGGCCTTTCGGCTTGCCCATGAGGAAAAGCGCCCCTATGACCTGGTCTGCATGGATATCATGATGCCCAACCTGGATGGCCACGGCGCCCTGGAACGCATGAGGGAGCTTGAGCGGGAAATGGGAATCGCATACGCCAATGAGGTGAGGGTCATCATGACCACAGCCCTCGATGACCCGAAGAACGTCGTTGATGCCTTGTATCGGGGCGGGGCAACCTCGTATCTGGTGAAGCCCATCACCAGGCAGAAGCTGTTGAAGGAGATTCGAAGCCACGGTCTCGTATAGCCGGCGGCAAGGTCAGGAATTTCCTGATACCATAAGCTTTTGTTAAAGATATCCAGTTCTCTGACGATAGTATGAACAGATAGCGATTCCGTACAGTTAGCAAAGCCGATTCCGGTCGCGCCGGCTGTTTTTCCCAGAGCAAAGGTGGTCTTCCGTGACATTAGCATTCTTTCGCAGGTTCAGGCCAGATCCGGACCAGTCCGAAGCAGCGATTGACGCTTCATCTCCCCTGTCGGCAAACCAGGCTCTCTCTGCACAGTTCGAGTCGTGGCACCAGCAGCTCCTGGGCATCGGAGGCCGGCTTTCCCTTCTCAACGGCTCCACCGAAGAGGAGTTTCTCGCCATCGGCGCCCGTCTCCACGACTTCTACGGCCGGGCCGGGGAGATCGAGGAGATGTCACGCCAGGTGGCGGACCTGATCCTGGGCGACGAAATCAGCCGCGACATGGCGGCGCTCCACGGCATTGTCGACCGGATTGCCGACTACCTCTCCCGCGCCGAGGCAGAAAGCGACCAGAGCGCCACCACCCTCAAGACGATACTTTCCCACATCAGCAATGTCGACGAGCCCCTGGACGGGTTCCGGAAAATAATCAAGAACCTCCACATGATAAGCACCTCCGTCAAGATTGAAAGCGCCCGGCTCGGGGAGGGGGCCGCGGGGTTCAATACCCTGGCCGACGACGTGGAGCGGCTTTCGGTCTCCATCAAGGAAAAGTCCGTTGCCATCCTCGGCGAGAAGGAGACCCTTTCGGCCATGATCGGCGGAACCCTTGCCCGGGTTACCGCGTCGGAGGCCGAGCAGCGGAAAAACGTCCGCCATATCCTCGACAAAACCCGCGAGAGCCTCGTCACCCTGACCGAGATCCATGGCCGCTGCTCCGAAGCGGTCGGCGTCGTGACCTCATCCTCGGCCGAAACCGCCGGGAGCATCGCCGAGGTGGTCACGTCGCTCCAGTTCCACGACATTACCCGGCAGCAGATTGAGCATGTCAAGGAGGCCCTTGACGATCTGATCCCGAATCTTACGGACCAGGCCGGCGATCCGGTGAAGAGCGCCTGTGAGGTGGCCGATGTCTGCGAGCTTCAGGAGGCCCAGTTGCGCCACGCCCGCGAGGAACTTTCATCGGCCGTGGCGCGGATCGTGGAGAACCTGCGGGCCATCGCTTGCCGGCAGACCCGCCTGTCGGACGAAACCCGCCACATGGCCGGAACCGCCGACCGGGCCGGCAGTTCATTCTTTGCCGACATGGAGAACGGCATGGGGCGGGTGACCGAGGTCCTCTCCGACAACGCCGCGGCCAACCGGAACCTGGCATCGGCCATGGAGACCGTAATGGCTTCGGTGCAGGACATCGCAGGCTTCGTCACCACCATCGAGGAGATCGGCTCCGAGATCGAGCTCATCGCCCTCAATTCCCAGGTGAAGGCCGCCAATACCGGCGATGGCGGGGCAGCCCTGGGCGTTCTCGCCGAGGCGATCCAGCACCTGTCGGTGGAGGCCCGGACCCGGACCGGCGCTGTCTCCGATACCCTCAGAAACGTCACTGAAGTGACCGGGGGCCTGAGCCATGAAGTCGACACCGACGTCCGTCTCATTGCCGACGAGGTTGACGGATTCATCGGCGAAATCCGCAACCTCGTCGGTTCGGTCCGCGGCGTCAACCAGCGGCTCATCGACCTCCTCGGCCGGATCGACGCGGCCGTCCAGGCCCTTTCCCGCGACATCGACCAGGCCACTGGCGTGATGACCGTCCACGAAACTTCGACCGCGCTCATCGATGAGGTGCTGACTGAGATCACTGGGGTCGTGGGTGCTGTCCGCCCCTTTGCGCCCGCTACGACTGCCCATGCCAAAGAGCTGCGGCTGCGGGAGCTGGCCGACCGGTATACGATGCACAGCGAACGGAGGGTTCACGATGCCATGATCGCCGGGAATGGCGCCAGGGGCGAGCCGACGCCGGACCTATTTGCCGCGGCCGCGGGCGGGGCCGCCGACGACGGGCTTGGCGATAATGTGGAGCTGTTTTGAGGCAGGGACCGGGGATCGGTGGCCGGCAAAGTCGGAAGCAGTGCAAGGAGACTGGAATGGACGGACTGAAAATTACACGGGAAGAGGTTGGAGGGGAAAACGCGACCCTTGTCCTCAAGGTGAATGGCGAGCTGACCATTCCCTTCGCCGGAGAGTTCTCGGCGGCGCTCCTTGACGCCTTCGACGGGGCGGGACGGGTGCTTGTCAACCTGGAAGGGGTGAGCGCCGTGGACATTACTGGCTTGCAGCTTCTCTGCTCCGCCCACCGGTCGGCCTATGGGAGGGAGAAGGGGTTTGCTGTCGAAGGACTGTCAAATCCCATCCTAGACGAGGCGGCATGCCTCGCCGGTTTCCGGCGCCACGTGGGATGCGCCGTTGATGTGGGAAAATCCTGTATCTGGATTGGAGGATACGAGTAATGGCCAAGACAATCATGACGGTTGACGATTCCGCCAGCGTGCGCCAGATGGTGGCGTTCACCCTCAAGCAGAACGGCTATGACGTGGTGGAGGCGGTGGACGGCAAGGACGCCCTGGGGAAACTGGGGGGGACGAAGGTCGATATGGTGATCACCGACCTGAATATGCCGAACCTGGACGGGATCGGGCTCATCAAGGGCGTTCGGGGGCTCCCCGCCTACCGCTTCACCCCGATCATCATGCTCACCACCGAAAGCCAGGATGCGAAAAAGGCCGAAGGAAAGGCCGCGGGGGCCACCGGCTGGATCGTCAAACCCTTCAAGCCCGAGCAGCTCGTGGCGGTGGTCAAAAAGGTGCTCGGCTGATGGACGCCCACAGGCAGGCGTACAAGGAAGAGGCCTACGAGCTTCTGGCGGAGCTGGAGACGTCGCTCCTGGAGCTGGAGGAAACTCCCGAGGACGTGGACCTCATCAGCCGGGTCTTTCGTGCTATGCACACCATCAAGGGGTCCGGGGCCATGTTCGGCTTCGACGACATCGCCACCTTCACCCACGAGGTGGAAACCGTCTTCGACATGGTCCGCAACGGCCGGCTGACGGTCACGAGGGACCTGGTCAACCTCACCCTCAAGGCCCGGGACCTCATCAAGGGGATGCTGGACGCCTCGGATGGGGGGGCGGAACCGGTGGAAGGGCGCCAGGCCGAGGAGGTCATCGCCGGGCTCCGGCGGCTTGTGCCGGCGGCTCCGGATGGCGCATCCGCCAAGGAAGCATCCGGTGGAGGAAACACACCGGAATCGAAGGGGGGTGAAACAGCGGTCACCTACCGCATCCGCTTTGTGCCCGCTCCCGAGGTGACGGTCAACGGCACCAACCCGCTGCTCCTTCTGGCGGAACTCCGCCAGTTGGGCCACTGCCGAACCGTTGCCCAGATGGCAAAAGTGCCCCGGTTGGAGGAGATTGATCCTGAACAATGCCACGTCTTCTGGGACGTGATTTTGACCACGAACCGGGGGATTGACGCCATTCGGGACGTCTTCATTTTCATCGAGGACGACTGCGAGCTGAAAATCGATGTCATCGACGACGGCGGTATCCTTGACGTTGACGCCGATTACAAGAAGCTCGGCTTTATTCTCGCGGAGCGGGGTGATCTGACCCGGCAGGACATGGAGGCGATTCTCGCCAGACAGAAGCGCTTTGGCGAACTCCTCGTCGAACAGGGAATCGTCTCCCCCGAGAAGGTTGAGTCGGCCCTCATCGAGCAACAGCACGTGAAGGAGGTCCGCAAGGAGCGCCAGGTTCAGGAGAGCGCGTCGAGTATCCGGGTCCCGGCGGAAAAGCTCGACCTGCTGGTGAACCTGGTGGGAGAACTCGTCACCGTCCAGGCCCGTCTTTCCCAGACCGCCGCCGGCCGGGCCGATGCGCTGCTGGTTACCATTGCCGAGGAGGTGGAGAGGCTCACCAACGAGTTACGCGACACGGCCCTCAACATCCGGATGCTCCCCATCGGCACCACCTTCAGCAAGTTCAAGCGTCTGGTGCGCGACCTTTCGGTGGAGCTGGGCAAGGATATCGAGATGACCACCGACGGCGCCGAGACCGAGCTGGACAAGACGGTCATCGAGAAGCTGAACGATCCCCTGGTCCATCTCATCCGCAACTCACTGGACCACGGGATCGAGCGCCCCGAGGAGCGGGCCGCCGTCGGCAAGCCGGCCCAGGGAACAGTGCACCTGGCCGCCGTCCACTCCGGGGACAGCGTCCTCATCACCATCACCGACGACGGCAAGGGGCTCGACCGGGAGGCGATCCGGGCCAAGGGAATCGAGCGGGGGCTCATCCCTGCCACGGCCGAACTCTCCGACAAGGAGATCTTCAGTCTCATCTTCGCCCCCGGCTTCTCCACCGCCAAGACCGTTACGAGCGTCTCGGGGCGCGGGGTCGGCATGGACGTGGTGAAACGGGCCATCGACGCCCTGCGGGGGACCATCGACATCCAGAGCGAGCGGGGGAAGGGGACCGTCATCACTATCAAGCTCCCCCTGACCCTGGCCATCATCGAGAGCCTCCTCGTGAAGATCGGCTCCGACTGCTTCGTGCTCCCCCTCTCCATCGTGGAGGAGTGCGTGGAGCTGACCCGGGAGGATGTGCGCAGCGCCCACGGCCGCAACCTGGCCACGGTCCGCGACCAGATCGTTCCCTATATCCCTCTGCGGGAGCGGTTCTTCATCCGGGACGAACAGCCGGAGATCGAGCAGATCGTCATCACCCGGGTGGGGGGGGCGAGGGTTGGCTTTGTGGTGGACCACGTCATTGGCGAGCACCAGACGGTGATAAAGTCGCTGGGGAAGATGTACAAGGATATCCGGGGACTTTCGGGGGCCACCATCCTGGGCGACGGCTCCGTGGCCCTCATTCTCGATATTCCCCAACTGGTGCGCGAGGTGGAACTGGAGCAGATGGCCCGGTAACACTGGGCTTCGGAATGTCCGAGCCGCCGCGATTAACCGTCGTGGCGGCTTTTTTGTGCAACAAGGGCATTGTCAGGCCGTTGTCGGCAATGATTTTGCACATAGACCATGTCGGCAATTGTAGGGATCAAGGGGTAGGGTGACGTGGTCGGAACCATAATTCTAGCGGCTGCATGCGCCATGCTTTGCCTAGGCTGGGGGGTAACGCTCAGGCGCGAGGCTGCCAGCCGCAAGGCAGTGGAAAAGGCGCTTTGCGGGGTGGAAACACGCTCGCGGGAGATGCTGGAAAACATCAAACTCATTGCTGTGATAGTTGACACGGATGGGAATATCACCTTTTGCAATGATTTTTTTCTGAACGTCGTCGGGTGGCGGCGCGAGGAAATCCTGGGAGCCAACTGGTTCGACTCCTTTATTCCTCCGAATCAGGGGACAGTTAAGCGGTTGTTCGACTCCTTCCGTGCCGAGGGGGCGTTCCCGGTCCACCTGCAGAACGACATAGTTACCCGTGATGGCAAGAGCCGCTTCATCTCCTGGAACAACACGGTACTGCGGGATTGGAGCGGCCAGATATCCGGCATAATGGGAATAGGCGAGGACATAACCGACCGCATCAATGCCGAAAATGCCCTTTCCTTCTACCGGGAACAGTTGGAAAAGCTTGCCGCTGAACTCTCCCTGGCGGAGGAACGGGAGCGTCGCCGCCTCGCCGCCGACCTCCATGACCGGATTGGCCAGAGCCTGGCCTTTGCTAATATCAAGACCCATACCCTGCGTGAATTTGTCGCCGACGGGGGGAGGCGGCATCTTGCTGACCTTATGGGGCTCATGGAGCAGGTGATCCAGGATGTCCGGACCCTCATCTTCCAGATCAGCCCGCCGATTCTCTATGAGTTGGGCCTTGAAGCAGCCCTTGAGTGGCTTGCGGAGAGTACCCAGCAAGAGCGCGGCTTTCCTGTCATTTTTTCCGATGGCGGCGAGTCAAAACCTCTTGCGGACGAGATGAAAGTAACCCTCTTCCAGGTGGTTCGCGAATTGCTCATCAATGCGGCGAAACACGCCCGTCCCGCGCAGGTGGCCATCGACGTGCGCCGTAGGGGGAACCGCATCGTGCTCATGGTTAAGGATGACGGAGTCGGGTTTGATATATCCTCTGTGTCCATCAATCCCAGAGCACATCCGGGCTTCGGGCTTTTCAATATCAGGCAGCGCATGGAAACCCTTGGGGGTGACGTTGCTATCGACTCCCTTCCTGGCCGGGGGACTACCGTTACGGTGTCGGCGCCCCTTGCCCATGGTCGGCACGATAGTATTTGATTGTTATTTCATTGATGTTTGAAGAAAGGGGAGAGATGGAGATAGGCGTCCTGATAGTCGATGACCATAAGATCATGCGTGAAGGGCTCAAGGCGCTCCTTGAAAACGAGGAGGGCTTGAACGTCGTGGGTGAGGCGGATAATGGCCGTGTTGCCGTGCAACTCGCCCGGGAATCTTTACCGGACGTGGTTCTCATGGACCTGACCATGCCCGAGATGAACGGCATTGATGCCACCCGCCACATTGTTGAGGAGTGCCCCAATGTGCGGGTCCTGGCCTTTTCCATGCATTCCGACCGCCGCTATATCGAGGAGGCGCTTGCCGCCGGCGCCAGCGGGTTCCTCCTCAAGGATTGCGCCTTTGAGGAACTGGCCGGCGCCATACACGAGGTGGCGGCCGACCGCTTCTACCTGAGTCCCCGTATCGCCGGCGTGGTCGTCAGGGGTTATCTGGGCAGGCAGGGGCGCGCCGTGGCAACACCGGCTGCGCGACTCACACCCCGCGAGCGGGAGGTTCTGCAGCTCATCGCCGAGGGGAAAAACACCAAAGAGGTGGCCTTCGCCCTGAACGTCAGCGTAAAAACCATCGAGACCCAGCGGGTCCAGATCATGCGCAAGCTGGGAACAACCAGTATTGCGGAGCTTACCAAGTACGCCATCCGCGAGGGTCTTACCACCCTTGATTGATCCCCCCACCGTCTGTTTCAGGAATTTCAGCCCCGAACAAGCCGCTTTCGACCCTCCCCGCGTTCTCTGGTCGCTCTCCTTTGGGGGAGCGCCTGGCCCTGCCTGTGCCTTGCATCGGCGGGGGAAATCCCTTCGCTCTTGTCACGATGCCGGACAAGAACACGGGTTTTTATTCCCGTCGCCTCAGGTAATGCCCCATGCGCCGGCTGTCCCCGCATCCGATACGTACCTCTAGAGGATGCATTTTTCGGCAGAGATCGTTTCCCTTGCGGAAGGTCTCTCCGCACGGATCAAGGAGGAAGATACGGGGGCGGAACAGATCAATAAGGCGATCCAGCAACTGGACCAGGTTATCCAGCAGAACGCCAGCGCCAGCGAGCAGATGGCCTCCACGAGCGAGGAACTGGCGAGCCAGGCGGAGCAGCTCCAGACCAGTGTCGCCTTCTTCAAGACCGGAAACGACGGCATGGTCCGGAGGCACAGTGCGTCTCTGCCCAAAATGGCAAAACAGGTGGTGGCTCACATCGCCTCGGGTCAGGCGAACGGTTACCCGAAACGCGAGTCGGTACCGGTAAAAAAGGTGGTGAATGCCGGCATCGACCTGGACCTTGATGGTGAGAGGCTGGACGAGCAGTTTGAGCGCTACTGACCGGCGCTCCGTACAGGGGCGCGAAACCGTTCGCGGGATTCGCGCCCCTGTGCGGAACTGCTCGTCACTGGTCTCGATAAATAGTTATTTATGGTGCAATTATAATTGAGCTCAATAATTTCAATGCTTTTCATTGCGAAAGATTCTGTGGTAATTTGTTTACAAATGTTGTCGGGTAAGAGCGTTTCATTTGTATCTCCAGTGTATGTCCTTTTTGTTGTTTTGAGTACTTCCCACGCTTTTGATCCCCTTGTCGACCCGTGACCGACTGCCGCCAACTCGATTTCCGAGTTATTGCAGGAAAAACTGATGACATCATTTCCCGAGCTTGTTGTTGCCAGTCAGGAGTGGCTGGTGGAGCGCATCCTTACTTGTGTTCGTGAGAGGGGATTCATGTGTAGCGCCCCCTCCCTGGCCGGAGCACGGCACCTTGCCGTTGCGGGCATCACGTCGGCCATCCTCGAAGCCCTTGAGAGGAGCGAGGTGTCGTCAGCGGTACGGGCCGGTGATACCGGTGTCCGTGACCCGGCCGTTGCCTTTGCGGTCGGGAAGGCGCTGGACCACCGCCGCCGCGGGGTCCCCTTCGGCATGTTCATGGGACTGCTGAAGCTCTATCGGGAGAGTTACCTGGACCTTGTGGCTGCCGGGGGCTTCGGGGCAGACGAGGCGCTGCGCTGGCATTCCTTTGTTGAACGGTTCTTTGACAGGATAGAGGTTGCGATCTGCGAGGAATGGAGTTCGCTGGCCGACAGTGACCGACTCAGGGAACTCCAGGAAGAAAACCGGGCGCTGACCAACGAAAAAAACAAATTTCTGACCATCTTTGAGAGCCTTCGGGAGCCGGTCATTCTTC
The DNA here is from genome assembly GCF_018531165.1 of Geobacter grbiciae. Classification (NCBI taxonomy): domain Bacteria; kingdom Pseudomonadati; phylum Thermodesulfobacteriota; class Desulfuromonadia; order Geobacterales; family Geobacteraceae; genus Geobacter; species Geobacter grbiciae. The sequence goes on from NZ_JAHDIW010000015.1 coordinate 83,191, forward strand.
TTGGTGATGACGGTCTGATCGTTGCCCTGAACCATGCCGCAACCGAGTTGTTCAACGGTCCCTCCGTGCCGGGGGCCGGCTATTACGGCGAACTAAGGCTTGGGGAGGGGGTGTCGTGGCTTGCCGGCCTCGTTGGGCGTTCTGTCCCCCTCTCCGATGGGGCGGGGGACTTCGAGGCGGAGTTGCCAACGGCGCACGGCAGGTTACTGTTTCAGGTCAAGATGCAGCGGATGCTCGACGTGAGCGGAAGATTCTGCGGCACGGTGCTGCTGCTCAATGACGTGACCGGGCAGAGGGCCGCCGATGCAGAACTGCACCGGCACCGCGAGCACCTGGAACAGCTTGTGCGGGAGCGGACCGATGATCTTGGCGCCGTGAACCGGGAACTGCGACGTGAGTTGGGCGAGCGGCGGCGAATCGAGGAGGCTCTGCGCCGGAATAAAGAACAGTTCACGCTCTTCATGGAGAATTTTCCCGGGTTTGTGTTCATGAAGGATGCCAGGGGGCGCTATGTTTACGTCAACGAAGCCTGGAAGACGATCGCCGGCGTCATTGATGATAACGCATGGCGCGGCAAGACCGACGAAGAACTCTGGCATCCCGAGACCGCCTGCAGCTTTCGGGAGAATGACCGCCGGGTGCTGGAGGCGAGAACCTCTCTACAGTTCATTGAGACTGCCTACCCGGACGTTGGGGAACTCTATTGCCACGTGAGCAAGTTTCCCGTCCTGGATGCAGGGGGAACCCCGATCCTCCTGTGCGGCATTGCCACCGACATTACCGACCGCATCCTGGCGGAGAGATCTCTCGTCGCCTACCAGGAGGAACTCGCCTCCCTGGCGGCGGAGCTGTCGCTGGCGGAAGAGCGGGAGCGCCGGCGCATTGCCACCGAACTCCATGATCAGGTGGGCCAGACCCTGGCCTATATCACGATGCGGCTCACCTCCCTGCAGCGGCTTCCGCAGTCGCCCGAATCCCTTGCCCTCCTTGCGGAGATCCGCGAACTCACTGCCCGCACCATCCAGGAGATCAGGACCCTCACCTTTGAGATCAGCCCGCCCCTCCTTTACGAGGTGGGGCTCCGGGCTGCCCTGGAATCGCTTGCCGAGTCGGTTCAGGATAAATACCGGTTTCGGGTGACCGTAACCGATGCCAGCAGCCCCGCTCCCCTCGACGAGGAGATCAGGGTTACCCTGTACCAGGTCGTGCGCGAACTGCTGGCCAATGTGGCAAAGCATGCGGCTGCATCGTACGCCACCATAACCCTGGAGACATCCGGAGAACGCCTTGCTCTGCGCGTTGATGACGACGGCAAGGGCTTCGAAGCGGCAGACGTTGCTGTGCGACGGCCCCAAGATGGAGGGTTCGGCCTGTTCAATATCCGTCAGCGAATCCTGCGGATGGGGGGTGAGTTCGCCATCGAGTCGACCGTTGGCGGTGGTACCCGGGTGCTGATCGTGGTTCCCACCGATACGTGGAGGGGTGCGGACGATGGGTGAGCATTCGGTTAGGGGAATTATGCCGAGCGTTTCAGGGTATCCCCGATTACACCTTATCCCGGGTCACGGGTAAACTTGTTCTCTCTAGCTGCCCATTTCAAGACATCAAGGAGTTGAACAAATAGTATGACCATACGTCTAGTTATTGCCGATGATCACAAGATTGTGCGCCAGGGGCTCCGCTCCCTGCTGGAGAGGGAACCGGGCATCAACGTTGTGGCTGAGGCTAACAATGGTAGGGAAGCAATTAAGTTTGCCTCCGAACTAAAGCCCGATGTGGTTGTTATGGATCTGTCCATGCCCGAAATGAACGGCATTGAGGCCACCCGTCGGATTGTGGAAGCCTCTGGCGACACGCGCGTTCTTGCCCTCTCCATGCATTATGACAAGCGGTTTGTGGTGGAGGCCCTTGCCGCGGGGGCGAAGGGGTATCTCCTCAAAGATTGCGCCTCAGAGGAGCTTGTGGGTGCAATCCATACCGTCGCCGTCGGCGAAACCTACCTTAGCCCGAAAATTGCCGGCCTCATCGTGGGCGACTACCTGAACAAGGGAGCTCCGTCGCCTGATTCCGCAGCCCGCCTCACGCCCCGGGAACGGGAGGTGCTTCAGCTCTTCGCCGAAGGGAAGAGCACCAAGGAGGTGGCCTTCCTTCTGTCAGTGAGCAACAAGACCATCGAAACCCACCGCGTCCAGATCATGAGGAAACTCAATATCCGATCCGTTGCAGAACTCACCAAGTACGCCATCCGCGAGGGGATCACCTCTCTCTGAGCAATAATGCCGCCGTCTGGAAATTTTAGATAAAGAACTTTCTTTTTCCTCCGATAATAAAAGTGTCATCCGCTCGTATTTTCTCGGATATTTCCTGGGGAGCGGGTGGTCCCGTACCCAAAGGAGCAGAAAGAGATGGTTCTCCAGAAACAGGCGTCCTCAATAAAAGCACGGCTTCTCCGGATAAATCTCCTCCTTCTCGGCGTCACATCCATTGTCATTGTCCTGGTGGTGAACGTCGCCCAGAAACGGCTGGCCCTCAACGATGCCGGCCGGGACGCCGAACGAATCCTGGAGCGTCACCTCGCGATCCTGTAGCGCGCCCGGTACCCTGGACACAAGATAAGAGTCACGCAGCCTTCTTGAGTTGATACTCCTCGAAAGCCTGT
>NZ_JAHDIW010000016.1:0-83650 GCF_018531165.1 Geobacter grbiciae
CGTATTTGCCATGAACTTCTCCGCAAACACGGCCGCCGCTTGAGTTGGGAGTGTCTACTATTGACAGGACACCTCAGTTCGCCTCGACCCCTACAATATGGATGCTTATTATTTCGCGCAGGCTGCTTTTACCTGGCAGGTGGGCCATGCCTCCGATGTCAATCATCTACTTGACTATGGCATGAAGTATCGCACCAAGGATTGGCAACTGCCGTATTTTGCCGGATTTAATGCAGCTTATTTCTTGCATGAGTATGATTCTGCCGCTACCTATATGCAGCGGGCAGCGAAGCTTTCAGGTCACGAGTTGTTAACTAATTTGACTGCGCGCTATTTTTACGAATCGGGCCGCGAAGATTTGGGAATAGCGTTTCTGCACGATATGATCGCACGGAGTACCGATAAGAAAGAGCGAACTATTTACGAATTAAGGTTAAAAGCACTTATCGCTGTACAAACACTGAACAGCGCGGTTCGACGCTATCGGGCTGAGCACGGTGCATTGCCGGAGAACTTGCAGGTTCTTGTTAAAATCGGATATCTCCCCAGGATTCCCGATGATCCCTATGGTGGTGAGTTCTTTCTGGACAAACGTGGCATGGTCCGTGCCAGCAGCCAGATGGCTATGGCCCGCTCAACGGGCAAAAGAGGTGGGAAAAATGACTGATAACATCGAAATTGACATTGCCAATTTAGGTAAAACATATCGCGGCAAGAAACACACTATCGTGCAAGCCTTAAAGGGGTTGAATATTGCGATCCGTAAAGGTGAGGTGTTCGGCTTTCTCGGCCCTAACGGGGCAGGCAAAAGCACCACAATCAAGATATTGACGGGGCAGATCAAAAGGTCTGAAGGTAGTGCGACTATCCAGGGGGTACCTGTTGAAAATCCGGTCAGCCGTGAGAGATTGGGATACCTGCCTGAAAATCCCTCGTTCTATGATTTTTTGACCGCCAGGGAATATTTGCGATTTGTCGGGAATGCTTATGGGATGTCTACTAATGCCATCTCTTGTTCAACAGGAGAGGTTCTTGCAAAACTGGAACTTGAGCATGCCGCCGATCGACCCATTCGTGGTTACAGCAAAGGGATGGTGCAGCGCCTTGGATTGGCCCAGGCAATGCTTGCCGATCCAGAGTTACTGATTCTTGACGAGCCGATGAGCGGCCTCGACCCACTTGGACGGGCACTGGTTAAAGATTTGATTAAAGAACTGAAACAGGCTGGGAAAACCATTTTTTTCAGCACACACATCACTGCCGATGTTGAGATAGTTTGCGACCGGGTTGGAATTTTAGTGGGTGGTGAACTAAAGGCACTGGACAGGGTGGAAAATATTCTAGACCAGGGTATTGATGGGTATAGTTTGGCATTTGCCGCATCAGAGGAAAGAACCATCGAGCGGTTAGTTGCTGTTGATGAGCTCAAGGCGACACTTGAACACATTCTTGCGCAAGGGGGACGAATTGAGCGAATCGAACCATTGCGTAGAGACCTGGAGCGTTATTTCCTTGATGTGGTAAAAGGCACAAACCATGAACATTCGTAAATCTTTTCAAGTAATGCTGCTTTGGATGATAGTGCTGGGCATCTATTACCCGGCTATATTCGCCGGGTTAAATTCGGTGGATGACCAAAAGATGCTTTATGACTTGGAAGAATCTCCGAGCATAGCTTTGCTGGATTCGTTTCGACCTGGACAAAGTTTTTATTATCGACCGCTGTTGTCGCTCACGTTTCGTCTCGATTATCTGCTTTGGGGGCAGGAAGTCAGTTTCTACCATCTCGAAAACATTTTAATTCATGGTGCCTGTGCCACCTTGATCTTTTTCATCCTCCGGCAACTTGTTTCTCTCCATGGTCCGCAACTAAAGGGTAATGAATGGCCCTTGATCGGGGCATTGCTGTTTGCGCTGCATCCGATCGTAACTGAATCGGTTAACTGGATATCTGGACGAACCGATTTGCTTGGTACTTTTTTTGTCTTGTCTGCCACTTTAGTTTTATTGCAGTCCGCTTTGCGTCGTCGATTGATTTTGGTAATTGTCGCCGCCATTTTGTTGTTTTGTGCCATCCTTTCCAAAGAAGTTATGGTGTTTTCTATCCCTGCAGCCGCATTTTTGCTTTGGCGGTGGAGTGTTGACGCGCCGACTTCTTGGCGGATTAAATCACTTACAGTACTTCTTATGCCGTTTTTTTTCGGAGGTTTGGCTTTCATCGCGCTTCGCTGGTTGTATTACGGTGTGACTGCGGACTTGGATCGTCTGATTTTCAAATATTATTACAGTGCATACGATACGGTGCGTGTATTTTTCAAGGTACTAGGATTCTATGGGAAAAAGATTGTCGCGCCTTTACCGCTCAATTTTGCAATTATGCAGGTTAGCGATCTCTATGTCTGGCTGGGGATTGTAATTTTTATTGTTGCTATTTGGCTGTTTTTTCTGCGCCGACCTGCCATCGACTTGATTCTGGTGGGGTGGTATTTGATCTTGCCCGGCATTCTCATCGCTTTGATTGGCTTGGCCTGGACCCCGTTGGCTGAACGCTATGTTTATCTCCCGAGTGCTTTTGTTGTCATGGGGGTAGCTCTTTATGGCTCCAGCGTCCCATCGCAGCGATTACAAAAAATAATGTTAATTGGTTTGTCGCTGTTTTTATTGCCAATCAGTATGGCGACAGTAAATCGTAATTTTATATGGCAAGATAATGCCAAGTTATATGCAGACAGTCTGAATAAGTCTCCTGAATTTGCTGTGGTAAGCAATGAATTGGGTACTGCTTTAATTGATGAAGGCAAGCTTGCTCAGGCAAGTCAAATTTTGCAAAAAGGGAAACAACTAAAAGCAGCATCGGTGCTCCTTTATATCAATCAGGCTCGTATTTTTATGGCGAAGGGGGACCTAGCCGGTGCCAGGTCTGAAATGATGAAAGTTTGTTTCGATAAAAATGCTGCCGACACGGAGGCTCTAAAAATGTTGGCAACAATTGATGAACAACGTTTGCATAACGGTGGACAAAGCGAAAACATTATGCTCGAATTGCTAGATACTTACCAGGTTTTAATAACAAAAACAAAGAACCCTTACCTTGAGTACCGACTTGGTCAAATATTGTTGTCTACGGGTAAACATCAAGACGCTGCTGATTATTTTAGCAGGGCTTATGAACATGCACCTAATAATGCTTATTACCGGGAAGCTGCCGGAAAATTGGTTCGTAAGCTGAAGAACAGTGATAAGGAGGGCTGATTTGCTCGCTTTTCTCCAGCTTGCACGTCCTCATCAGTGGTTGAAAAATATTATTCTTTTCTTTCCGCCATTTCTAGGAGGGGTTCTGCTTCTGCCTGGAGAATGGCAAAAGGGTGTTGCCCCCTTTGTGGCTTTTTCTCTCGCCTCAAGTGCTACCTATGTATTCAATGATCTACGCGATCGAGATAATGACCGAGTTCATCCACGCAAGAAACATCGTCCTTTGGCCTCTGGATCGGTTTCAATTCCTGCCGCTATTTGTTTTGCGCTGGTGATGTTGATTGGCTCAATCGCCATCGGTTATACGGTTTCATTTGTTTTTTGTGGATGGTTGCTTGCGTATTTGGGGGTATCCTTCGCGTATTCTCTCGGTTTAAAGGATCAGCCGGTCTTCGATATTTTCTGCATCGCCTCGGGATTTGTTTTTCGGGTTTTTGCCGGAGGCGCGGCCTTTGGCGTCAAGGTGTCTGATTGGCTCTTTCTAAGCGTACTGCTGCTGGCGATCTTCCTGAGTTGCGGCAAACGTCTGAGTGAAAAGAAACTGCTTGGCTCTGCTTCTTGTGACCATCGCAAAGTGTTGGAGACTTACCCCGCCGGAGCGTTAGAGGGGTTTATGTATATCTCAGGCGCGGCGGTGCTGGTCACTTACACTCTCTATGCCATTACCCAACACCGCTTGATATATACTGTTCCACTTTGCTGTTTCGGTTTATTTAGCTACCTTCTTGTCGTTGAGCGAGGGCAAAGTGGTGATCCAACCGATATGCTGATGAAAGATCCGATGCTTTTTTTGACAGGTTTAGCGTGGACCTTGCTTGTTGGTTGGGGAATTTATGGGCTCTAATGTTTTTTCGCCAAGCGCTTTGAAGGTCGTACTGAGTCGTATAAGCTACTTTCGGCGAATATGGGAATTTAGGGATCTGTTCTTGGTTTTTGTGTGGCGCGAATTTTCAGTGCGTTACAAACATACACTGATTGGTGCGGCATGGGCTGTAATTCAGCCGTTGTCGATGATGCTGCTGTTTACTTTTGTCTTCAGTTTTGTGTTAAAAACGCAAGTTTCCAACTACCCCTATGCGGTTTTCTTTTATTCAGGCCTTCTGCCATGGATGTTTTTTGATTCTGCCATAAAATACTCTGTGCCCAGTTTTACCGCGCATTATGGGTTAATTACTAAAATCTATTTTCCACGTGAAATCATACCTTTTTCCTGCATATCTGTGGCAGTAGTCGATTTTGTTATTTCATTTGTTGTTTATCTGTTCTTATTGTTATTTTTTGACATTCCGTTGACTGTCAATATTTTTTATTTGTTACCGTTGCTGTTTTGTATGATTTTGTTTATTGCTTCGGTTTCACTGATCCTCGCCTGTTTAAATGTTTTTTACCGCGACGTACGACTTGCTATCAATTTCATTATGCAACTCTGGTTTTTTGCAACGCCGGTGTTTTACAGCACAACACAAATTAAAGGAACGTTGAAATACGTTCTGTACCTTAATCCCATGACTTTTTTTGTTGAAGGCTTTCGAAGTTGTACCCTGTACGGTCAGCCCGTAGATCTTGGTACTTTGACTCTTTTTACAGTTTTGACTTTTATCGCGTTGTGGATAACGTTAAAGCTTTTTGTTCGGGTTGAGAGGTTATTTGCTGATGTCCTCTGATGCCTTGTTGATATTTTCTGATGTCTGGAAAAAATATTCTCGTGCAGAAGCATTCCATCGTTCAATCCGCGAAGACCTGAGCAGTTTTCTCCGGTCTGATCTTAATCTACGAAATAAGGACGAATTCTGGGCATTAAAAGGGGTGAATTTTTCATTGCATCCAGGGGAATGTGTCGGCTTGACCGGCCCAAACGGAGCAGGGAAAAGTACAATTTTAAAACTTGTTGCGCGTGTAACGTCTCCGAGTTCCGGAGATATTCGACAAGCAGCGAAAGTTGCACCTCTGATTGAGGTTGGGGCGGGTTTTCATCCTGATTTGACCGGTAGACAAAATATCTATATGAATGGGACAATTATAGGGTTGTCTCTTTCTGATATTCGCAAACAGATGTCAAGCATTATCGATTTTTCTGAATTGGCTGAATTCATTGATACGCCTGTAAAAAAATACTCTTCTGGAATGTATCTAAAGCTTGCAGTTGCTATCGCGTTCCATAGTCCGGCAAAAATTCTTTTAGTTGACGAGATCCTTTCGGTGGCGGATGAGTTGTTCCGGAATAAATGCCTGGAGAGGATTAGACGTTTTTGTGAAGCTGGCGGGGGAGTTGTGCTCGTTTCGCATGATCAAAGGATACTCAATTCAGTAACTGACCGGACGATCAGGCTGGTTAGTGGCGAAATTGCGTCATAAACCATTGCATATCCTATTTTTTCGTCATAGCCTTCTTGGGCGCGGTGGGGACAAGATGGTCGTTTGCCAGGCGAATGCCCTTGCTCGGCGCGGCCATCGAGTAACTATCCGTACCGCAACTTTAGCCACTCCCTTTTCTTTGGATGATAGGGTTGAAATTAGCCTTACGGGGAGCAGTTCAGTTGCTGCTACCTTGATGGATTTGTTTAAGGGGAGGTTTAGCTTCGACCTGTTGATCGTTGATATAATTCCCCTGGCAGTATTGGCTGGGATTCGCTTTGGCCGGACAAAGGTAATATATTACGCTCAAGATTGGGATGTTAGTTATTATCGCTCGCTTGTTTTTCGTTCGTTGATTCGCTTGCTTTATTTCGTTGAGAGATCTTTTTTGCGGATTCCTGTCATTGTGGTTTCAGAGCACTTGCTCGGTAAGATTGGTCGTACTGGAATAGGTGCCACTTATGTTGTTGAAAACGGCATCGATTTAACTCTCTTCAATAGTAAAGGTCGTCTTCACCCTGCGTTCGCTCCTGGTCATATCCCGACATTTCTGCTGTTCATCAGAAATGATTGGCGCAAAGGTTCTGATTTAGCTTTGAATGTTGTAAAAAAGCTGGCGGATAGATACCCACATGCTTTTGGAGTGGTTGCTGTTGGGAATCGACCAGCTATTAGGCCTTCGCAGATCGATTGGATTGATAAGGGCTTTGTGGATGAGCGACAGATTGCGGACCTGATGAAACAGAGCGATCTTTTTCTCTATCCGTCTCGACATGAGGGGTTTGGCCTTATGGCTTTAGAAGCTTTTGCTTGTGGTTGTCTGGTGGTGACAACTAAGGCAATAGGTTTTGCTCACGATATTGAAAATTCCCTGGTTGCCGAAGTGGATGATGAACAGGGACTTTATAGCCGTCTCTGTTGTCTGTTGGAAAAGCAAATTGAAATTGCACCGTTGGTAAAAAAAGCCGAAGAATTTGCTTCTGAACACCCGCTGGAACTGTGTATGGACAGGTTCTGTTCAGCGATCGAAGGACTGAATCAATGAATTACGAGAACTTCGCACAGTTGTTTGAAGACCGTTACAGCGATTTTTGCCAACGTTGGCCGTTATCGAGTTTTGTGCTAGACCATTACCTTCGCGCGAATTTGTTGCAACGGTCTGCCGTCATCAACCAGCACATAAACTACTTGCGGCAAACCATCCATTTCGGAAGAATTGTTGATTTGCTGTCGCGAGGTCTTCCCCGGATAATCAAAAATACATCTGACAAACCCTCGGTCTTACTTGCTGCGCCTTTAATTTTTAGTTTCCCGTGGTTAGCAAAAGAGGTGAAGGATCACAATTCTTCAAAATCGTTTACTCTGAATTTTTTTGGGCTTGCAAAATACTATCGTCAACTTAGGCGTATGGGTTATTCCTATGCGTCCTTATTTGACCCATTGTTTAAAGCTGAGTGGAGTAAGGCTCTAGGTCAAGGTATGAAAGCTTTGACCGGAACAGACCGTATGTTGAGTTGGACTGGCTGGGATAACCTTGAGTTATTGACGGAGCAAACAGTTTCCGGATTAACTACACGGTTGTCGCGACTTAGTTGTGTTTCAGTTGTTATGTTGCGAGATTTTTTTTGGTATGAGGCGGCTTTGACCCTTGCCTGTAAAAAAGCTGCTATCCCCTGCCATGTAGTTGCCCACGGTTATCCACATTGCGACCCTGACAATAGTGAATGTTTTGGTTATCTGCCTTTTCGCGGGGATACGCTGTACTGCATGAGCGAAGAATCCTATCATCAGCTTTCACCTTGGGTTGAAGACAAACATTGCTACTCAGTAAGGTTGTTTTCCAATACACAGAAAGTTAATGGTGAGGGGATTTTATTTATTTCATCTTCAGTGGAAGAAGTTGGTCTTTTAGATGATAAGTATCGTTTAGCTGTTTATAAAGGTTTACAGGCGGCTGCGAACAAACTCAACTGTCGCGTTACAGTCCGATTTCGCGATGATGAGCAGCTTGACAAGAAAATCAAGCAAGCTGAAACTTTCAATTTCCGATGTACTGTTAAAAATAATATTTCTTTGGACGAAGACTTGAAAAATAACAGATATGTTTTTGGCTTTAGTTCAACAGCACTTTTTTTAAGTCACATGCTCGGGCATCCTACGTATAATTTAGGCGGCTATGGAACGATAGAAGGTGTTGAAAAAATAGCTCCAGAAAAGATCTCTGATGTTGTTTCTCATGTGTCTGTGTCTTCAGGGTTTGTAGACAACAGAACAACTTTTGCCGATATTTTCTGGAAATCCCTTCTACAGGGATGAACTCTGATCAAAGACTTTTTATGAACCTTCGACTGATTAAAGCTACGGATGCCATTCTCGGGCGGATAGCGGCAGCCTTGCTCCCGGCGCCGGTTGTTAGTTGCCATGGGACTTCAATCCGATCGGTCCTTTTTATTCGCCCCGGCGGGATCGGAGATGCTGTGCTCCTGATCCCAGTGATTCTTTCCTTCAGGAACAAGTATCCTAAAGCACGGATAACGGTTCTTGCTGAGAAGAGAAATGGTGCGGTTTTTACACTATGTTCAGTTATCGATGAGATTTTGCACTACGACAATAATGGCGAACTGTTTATGGCACTTCGCGGCAGCTACGATGCGGTAATAGATACCGAGCAGTGGCATCGGTTGTCGGCCGTAGTGGCGCGTATGACTCGGGCGCAGATTTTGATCGGTTTCGGCACAAATGTGCGTTCTCGTCTTTTTACGCATCAGCTTGACTATGAGCAGAATGATTACGAAGAGACTAGTTTTTTGCGTCTTTTGACCCCGCTTGGAATTGCTGTAACGCAAACCTCTGTGCCGTTTCTGACGGTTCCTACTCCTGCGGCGCCTGTTGCTGAGGTGCTTCTTGGTGAACTTGCTAACAAACCCTTTGTTGTGATTTTTCCTGGAGCCAGTATTCCGGAACGTCGGTGGGGGGCGGATAAGTTTCGGCAGGTTGCGAAACGGTTATCAGCCAAAGGTGTCAGTGGGGTAGTTGTCGGGGGGGAGGATGACAGGGGGGAGGGGGAGCGCATTGTCGCTGATACCGGATGGCTGAATCTGATTGGGAGGACGTCGCTCCAGGAATCGACGGCAATCATTGAAAGAAGCTCCCTCCTTGTCAGCGGCGATTCCGGCATTCTCCATATCGCCGTTGGCCTCGGCGTTCCCACGGTTTCCCTTTTCGGCCCGGGGAGGGAAAAGAAATGGGCACCGCGGGGAGACAATCATATCGTCATTAACAAGCACCTTCCGTGCTCGCCTTGCACCACCTTCGGCTATACGTCGAAGTGCCCCATCAATGCCCGCTGTATGGCAGAGATTTCGGTTGATGAGGTTGAGTCGGCAGCATTGACTCTCCTTGCTGCAACAAAAATCAAGTAAACCTGACAAAAGCCTTGACTTATCCGGGAATGGCTGGTATCAAGAGATTTCGTTTTTGCTTGTAGGCGCGTAGCTCAGGGGGAGAGCGCTACCTTGACACGGTAGAGGTCGGCGGTTCGAGACCGCCCGCGCCTACCATTCAAAGAACTCGCAGCTGAGGCTGTGGAAGGGGCATCGAAGTTCGATGCCTCTTCGTGTTAAGGGGCCAGCGATGGGTGACATTAAGGTTACACTTCCGGATGGGTCGGAAAGGGTTCTTACTGCGGGCGCAACGGTGCGCGATCTGGCTGCCTCTATCGGGGCAGGGCTTGCAAAGGCCGCCATTGCCGGCAAAATCAACGGTGTTGCTGTCGATCTGACGGCGCCTCTGGTGGATGGCGTCAGGGTCGAGATCATAACCGAGAAGTCCCCTGAGGCCCTGGAGATTATCCGCCACTCCACCTCCCACCTCATGGCCCAGGCGGTCAAGGAGCTTTTCCCGCAGGCGAAGGTCACCATCGGACCCGCTGTCGAGAATGGTTTCTATTACGACTTTGATGTCGATCATGCCTTTACTCCCGAAGACCTTGAAAAAATAGAGGCCCGAATGAGGGAGCTCGCCAAGTCTGACCTCAAGCTGGAGCGTCAGGTTCTCTCCAAGGATGAAGCTATCAAGCTCTTCCGGGATATGGGGGAGAACTACAAGGTTGAGCTGATTGAGGCCATTGGCGATAATACTGTATCTCTCTATCGGCAGGGGGATTTCATCGATCTTTGTCGCGGCCCCCATCTCCCATCAACGGCCAACTGCCGTGCTTTCAAGCTTACTTCTCTTGCAGGCGCCTACTGGCGCGGCGACGAGAAGAATAAAATGCTCCAGCGGGTCTACGGAACCGCCTTTGCCGACAAGAAGGAACTCGACGCATATCTGGAAAGGATCGAAGAGGCCAAGCGCCGCGACCATCGCAAGCTGGGCCGGGAGCTCGATCTTTTCTCGTTTTCCGATGAGGTTGGGGCGGGGTTCGTGATCTGGCATCCTAACGGAGCCATGCTGCGGACCATTCTTGAAGATTTCGAGCGCAAGGAGCACCTGAAGCGCGGTTACGACATCGTTGTGGGGCCACAGATACTTAAGACTGATCTCTGGCAGCGTTCAGGCCACTACGATAACTACCGCGAAAACATGTATTTCACCGAGGTGGAAGGGCAGGGGTTCGGCATCAAGCCGATGAACTGTCTGAGCCACATGATGATCTATAAGTCGCATCTGCGCAGTTATCGGGATCTGCCGCTCCGCTTCTTTGAACTCGGCACAGTACACCGCCATGAGCGGGCCGGCGTCCTTCATGGGCTTCTACGTGTTCGTTGCTTTACTCAGGACGATGCCCATATCCTCTGTACCCCTGAACAGCTTGATGACGAGATCAAGGGTGTCATTTCCTTTGTCAACGATGTCATGGGTATTTTCGGGTTCGAATTCGAGATGGAGCTCTCCACCCGTCCCGAAAAGTCCATCGGTTCCGATGAAGATTGGGAGCGGGCTACCAATGCGCTTCTCGGGGCATTGAAAGATTCCGGACGTCCCTACGAGATTAATGAGGGGGACGGTGCATTTTATGGGCCGAAGATCGATATCAAACTGCGCGATTCTCTTGACAGAAGGTGGCAGTGTGCTACAATCCAGTGCGATTTTACGCTTCCTGAGCGGTTTGATTTAACCTATGTCGACGCAGATGGTGAAAGGAAGCGCCCTGTGATGGTTCACCGGGTTATTCTTGGTTCCATCGAGCGCTTCATAGGTGTTCTTATTGAACATTTTGCTGGTAATTTCCCCGTGTGGCTCTCGCCGGTTCAGGCAATCGTGATGACCGTCACGGACAATCAGCAGTCCTATGCCGCCCAGGTTTTCGAGGCGCTTCGCTCGAGCGGGATTCGGGTGCGGAAGGACTTCCGCAACGAAAAACTCGGGTTCAAGATCCGCGAAGCGCAGCTCCAGAAGATTCCGTACATGCTCGTCATTGGCGACAAGGAAGTGGAGTCCGGGACGGTGACTCCGCGGTTCCGTGATGGTTCGAACCTCGCGGCCATGAAGCCCGAGGAGTTTGTTGTGTTCATTAACGAAGACGTCAAGCGCTTCAAATAGGAGGTGGCGCCATAGCCAAGCCGACCGTAAATGTAAACCAAGCTATCAGAGCCCGTGAGATACGGGTTGTTGGAGCCAATAGCGAGCAGCTTGGTATTATGCCATTAAATGAGGCTCTCGCACTTGCGGAGAGTCAGCAGCTTGATCTGGTCGAGGTTTCTCCCACGGCCGTTCCTCCTGTCTGCCGGATCATGGACTATGGTAAGTTCAAGTATCAGCAGAGCAAGAAGCTGCAGGAAGCCAAGAAGAAGCAATCACACGTCGTGGTTAAGGAAGTAAAGCTTCGCCCCAAGACCGATGAGCATGATCTCCAGTTCAAGATCAAACACGTGCGTCGCTTCATCGAAGAGGGGAACAAGGCAAAGGTGACTCTCGTATTTCGGGGGCGTGAAATTACGCATATGGAATACGGGGTTCGCGCCCTTGAGAGGGTTGCCAGTGAGATTGAAGATATAGCTGTCATCGAGATGAAACCTAAGATGGAAGGGCGGAGCATGTTCATGATAGTCGCCCCCAAAGTAAAAAAATAGATTTTGTTACACTTATAGAAAAGGAGAAAAGTAATGCCCAAGATCAAGACGAACCGTGGCGCAGCCAAGCGTTTCAGGAAGACTGCCAGCGGTAAAATCAAGAGAAATAGCGCTTTTACCAGCCATATTCTTACGTCGAAGACCCGTAAGCGCAAGCGTCAGCTCCGTTCGAGCTCCATCGTTGCTGCTGTCGATCAGAAGAATATCGCCAGATTGATCCCCTATAAGTAAAAACTGGGCCAGGAGCTATGGGCTGATATGGGACCGGAGCGATTACGTCGGTTCGTGTGGCTGTCTCCTGTATCCGTTTTTATAAGTCCGTGAACCGTGAGGAAGCGCCTCCCCTTGCGGATCCGGCAAAATTCATCAGTAAAAGGAGTAGGTAATGCCAAGGGTAAAAAGAGGTTTCAAAGCGAGACGCAGACGAAACAAGGTGCTCAAACTCGCCAAGGGATACCGGGGCGCACGGAGCAAGTTGTTCCGGAGCGCGACCGAGGCCGTGGATCGCGCACTTAACTACGCTTTTAGGGACCGCAAAGTCAAGAAGCGTGATTTTCGTGCTCTCTGGATCACCCGGATCAACGCGGCTTCCCGTCTTAATGGGCTTTCGTACAGTAAGCTCATACATGGGCTGAAAAAAGCGAGTGTCGAGATTGACCGCAAGGTGCTTGCGGATCTGGCCGTATCGGATCCCCAGGGCTTCTCCGAGATCGCTTCCGTCGCCAAAACACAGATTTAGTGGAAATTTCAGCCGGATAAAAAAAGAAATGGGATGCTCAGCGTTCCATTTCTTTTTTTGTAAAGGGTTCCCGTTATGAAAGAACAACTCGACGGACTTCTTCAGTCCGCCCTAAAAGAGATTGATGGGGCTGGGAGCGAAGAGGCTCTCCAGGAGCTGCGGATAAAATATCTTGGCAAGAAGGGCGCCTTGACAGCCGTCATGAAGGGACTTGGTGCTCTCTCTGCCGAAGAGCGGCCTGTGGTGGGACAATTGGCCAATACGGTTAAAGACCAGCTTGAGGCATACCTTGATGAGACTCTCGCCCAGGTACGCGACTCCAGCAAACGCGAGCGGCTTCAGCGGGAGCGGCTCGATGTCACGCTGCCAGGTCGAAGGCTCCCCCATGGTACGAAACACCCCATAACGCTGGTCATCGAGGAGATATCGGAGATTTTTGCCGGTCTCGGTTTCCAGGTGGCCGAGGGGCCCGAGGTTGAACTCGATTTTTATAATTTCGAGGCCCTCAATTTTCCCAAGGACCATCCCGCCCGGGACATGCAAGACACGTTCTTCGTGGATGACTCCATCCTGCTGCGAACCCATACGTCGCCGGTTCAGGTGCGTACCATGCTCAAGCATGCCCCGCCGGTGCGGATCATCTCTCCGGGAACGGTCTATCGCTGCGACTCCGATGCGACCCATTCCCCCATGTTCCACCAGATCGAGGGATTGATGGTCGATACTGGCGTGACCTTCGGGGATCTCAAGGGGATTCTGACTAACTTCGTGAATCAGTATTTCGGCAAGGGAATAGGGGTCCGTTTGCGTCCGAGCTTTTTCCCCTTCACGGAGCCCAGCGCCGAGGTCGACATTGCCTGCGTAATGTGCAAGGGGAAAGGATGTCGCGTCTGCAAAGAGAGCGGATGGCTGGAAATTCTCGGCGCCGGCATGATCGATCCCGAGGTGTACCGTCATGTGGGGTATGACCCGGAAACCATTTCCGGTTTCGCTTTCGGCATGGGGGTTGAGCGGGTCGCCATGCTCAAGTACGGCATCGGTGATCTGCGTCTTTTCTTTGATAACGACGTCCGTTTCCTTCAGCAGTTCTGAAATTACAGTGCATCGGGATTATTCGTTCCAGGTAGAGCAATACTGATTATGTCCCGGATAGGGTGAGAATATGATTGTTACGTACAACTGGCTCAAGGAATTCGTTGATTTCGACCTTTCGCCCCAGGAGCTTTCGGATCTTCTGACCATGCTTGGTCTCGAAGTGGAAGGAGTTCGCCATGTTGGGGGCGGACTTGATGAGGTCGTCGTGGCCGTTGTGGAGGAGAGGTCCCAGCATCCCAACGCGGACAAACTTTCCCTCTGCAGGGTGAACAACGGTAAAGAGACGCTTGCCATCGTGTGTGGCGCCCAGAACTTCAAGGCCGGAGATAAAGTTGCCCTGGCCCAGATAGGTGCAGTTCTGCCGGGCGATTTCAAAATCAAGCGTTCCAAGATCAGGGGCGAGGAGTCCTGCGGGATGCTTTGCTCCGAGAAGGAACTTGGTCTGGCCGCTGAGTCCGAGGGGATCATCATTCTTCCGACAGACCTTCCCCTTGGCGTTCCGGTATTTGATGCCCTTGGCCTCAAAGATACCATATTCGAGATTGGACTAACGCCTAACAGAGCTGATTGTCTGAGCGTTGTGGGTATTGCTCGTGAGATTGCCGCGAAGCTCGGCACCACCGTCAAGTATGCCCGTCCCTCGGTGAAGGAATCTGACGTTCCTATCAGTGAGCGCGCTCAGGTGATTGTGGAAGACTCCGATCTGTGCCCGCGCTATACGGCCCGTTACATTGCCGGCTGCTCCATCGGGCCGTCACCGGCGTGGCTTGTAAGGCGCCTTGAGGCAGTGGGAATGCGTTCCATCAATAATGTGGTGGATGTCACCAACTATGTCCTCATGGAGTACGGCCATCCCCTCCACGCGTTCGATGCCGATCTCCTTGCCGGCGGTAAGATTGTTGTGCGTCGTGCCGCAGCAGGGGAGCGCTTCACCACCCTTGACGGCCAGGAGCGTGTTCTGACGGAGGCCGACCTGACGATTCGGGACGGCGAGAAAGGGGTTGCCCTGGCCGGGATCATGGGGGGAGAGAACTCGGAGATTCGTCAGGAGACCTCCAACATCCTTCTGGAGAGCGCTTATTTCAATCCGTCTGCGATCCGTAGAACCTCGAAGCGTCTCGGTCTCCACACTGAGTCATCCCACCGTTTCGAGCGCGGTGCTGATGTCGACATCCTTGTTACGGCCCTTGACCGTGCCGCCTCGTTGATTGCCGAGCTTGCGGGGGGGAGAGTTGCCACGGGGACCATTGATGTCTATCCCCGTCCTTTGTCCCGCCGCACCGTCAGGTTTCGCGTCGACCAGTGCAACAGGTTGCTTGGCATTCAGTTAACTGCCGATGAGATGGCAGTTATCTTTAATCGCCTTGAGTTTAAAGTTAACGTGGTTGAACCGGAGCTCTTTGACATCGACGTTCCCTCCTGCCGGGTCGATATCGAGCGGGAGATCGATCTTGTTGAGGAGGTGGCACGGCTTAACGGCTATAACAACATTCCGGTCACCATGCCCAAGGCCCGGGTCTTTTCCGACCGTCCCACACGCCACCAGCGCCTCGAAAAACAGCTGAGAAATGTCATGGTGGGGCAAGGCTTCAGCGAGGTGATCACCTTTAGCTTCATGGCTCCCGGGATCCTTGACAAGCTTCTCTTGGCCCATGACGACCCCAGTCGCTCCGTTGTGCGGTTGCGCAACCCCCTTGTGGAAGAGCAGTCGGTGATGCGCACGACGCTTCTTCCCGGACTTCTCGATGTAGCTGCAAGAAACATCAATTATCGCATGCTCACGCTTCGGCTCTTTGAGTTGCGGCGCGTCTATCTGCCGGCGGAGGGGCAGGAGTTGCCCCGTGAGCCCCTCCACCTTGCAGGAATCATGACCGGCGTTCGCTATCGTGAGGGGTGGAATCAGGAGCGGCATCAGGTTGATTTCTATGACGTTAAGGGTGTTATCGAGCATATCCTTGACGAGTTTGCCATCGGACCTGTTGCGTTTGTCCAGGATCGCCTCGATCCCTATTTCCACCCGGGCAAGGCATGTTCGATCCTCTGTGGCAACGAACTGCTCGGCTCGTTTGGTGAACTCCATCCCGATATTCATGACAATTTCGGCATTGATCAGTCCGTCTACTATCTTGACCTCGATTTTGAGAAGCTCGCCATGGTGAGTTCGGACAACGTTGCCATTAAACCGCCCTCCCGGTTCCCTGATACGTTCCGCGACATTGCCATACTTATCAAAGATGAAACTCCGGCATCGACGATCGTGGAGTGCATCAGTGGACTGAGAATACGTGAGGTGGAATGCGCCGAGATATTTGACCACTATAAGGGATCTCATGTTCCTGAGGGATTCAAGAGCATTGCGGTTAGAATCAGGTACCGTTCCCATGAAAAAACACTTGTCGACAACGAGGTTACACCGCTGCATCAACGTATTGTCGATACTCTAGTTAAAAAGTTAGCGGTCACGATACGTTAAAAACAGGTTGATTATCTGGAACTGCTGTGTTATAAATCCTGTCGCCTTCGGTGGACGCGATATATTTGATAACGTATTGATTTTGAGGGAGTATATGACCAAGGCAGATATTGTCGAGCAGATCTACGAGAAGGTGGGTTTTTCAAAAAAAGAATCCGCTGAACTTGTTGAGCGGGTCTTTGGTCTGATCAAAGAAACCCTTGAAAATGGTGAAAAGATAAAGATCGCCGGTTTCGGTAACTTTGTCGTGAAGGAAAAAGCTGACCGGCGTGGCCGCAATCCCCAGACAGGCGATGAGATTATCATTTCCGCCCGCAGGATTCTCACGTTCAAGCCCAGTCAGGTTCTCAAGTCCTCGATCAATTCCTGAGAGGTTCTTCCCCGGAGGGAAGGTGGAAGCGAAGCTTCCTGATAAACAGTATTTTAGGATCGGTGAGGTTGCGCGATTGACAGCGCTCAAGACCTCAGTCCTACGGTTCTGGGAGACTGAGTTCAAGGATTTGTGCCCTCCGAAAAGCAGAACGGGCCAACGCCTTTACAAAAAACAGGATATTGAGCTCCTTCTGGAGATAAAACGTCTCCTCTATGTGGAGAAGCTCACTATAGAAGGTGCCCGCAAAAGGTTAAAGGCAACTTCAAAAAGTCACGAAACCACAGTATGTGAATCAAATGATGTAAACAGCCTCTTGGGGCTGGTAAAAGAAGTACGGCAGGAGTTGGAGACAATTCGCCGTATGTTGTAACAGCAACAAATATCGGGGCGTAGCGCAGCCTGGTAGCGCACCAGACTGGGGGTCTGGTGGTCGCTGGTTCGAATCCAGTCGCCCCGACCATTTTCACCGTAGACGGTTTCGAAGTCCGAAACCGTCTATTTTTTTATCATCCTGCTGAATGGGCATTCGGGGGAACAATGAAGATTCTTGTTACGAATGACGACGGAGTTCGCGCTCCGGGGATACGGGCACTTGCAGAGGCATTGCGGAGTGTCGGGGATGTGGTCGTTGTTGCGCCAGACCGTGAGCGGAGTGCTGTGGGGCATGCCTTGACGCTTCACAATCCTCTGAGGGCCACCGAGATACGCCAGGCGGTTTTTGCCGTGGATGGAACCCCTACTGATTGCGTTAACCTCGGTATCCATACGCTTCTCGG
This sequence comes from Geobacter grbiciae, assembly GCF_018531165.1. Lineage (NCBI taxonomy): Bacteria > Pseudomonadati > Thermodesulfobacteriota > Desulfuromonadia > Geobacterales > Geobacteraceae > Geobacter > Geobacter grbiciae. Next base: position 17,138 of record NZ_JAHDIW010000016.1, read on the forward strand.
ATCAAGGCCCGATATAGTTGTGTCAGGGATTAACTGCGGTGGCAATATGGGAGACGATATTACCTATTCGGGGACGGTTTCCGCTGCCATGGAGGCAACCCTCATGGGGATTCCAGCGCTGGCGGTGTCGCTCGTAACCGGCGGCAGGGGGGATAACTATATGGCCGCCGCCGCTTTTGCAGCCAGGCTCGTTCGGATTGTGTCCGACAGGGGACTGCCGCGGGATACCCTACTGAATGTCAATGTGCCCGATCTTCCTGGGGGACAGCTTGGAAGTGCTGTCGTAACTATCCAGGGGAAAAGGGATTACGAGGGGAAGATCATCACAAAAACTGATCCTCGCGGTCGCAATTATTACTGGATCGGGAATGGAGCGTTACAGTTCCGTGATCTGGAAGGTACTGATTATCACGCCGTGAAGCGTGGCTTGATTTCGATAACGCCGCTACGCCTCGATCTCACCAATTATGCCTCCCTCACTATGCTGAAAACATGGGATTTCGCCGAAATTCCTTCCTGATGGATTAGATCGTGGCACTATACGCTTAAGTTGCGTCTGAATGTGCTCTTGTCCTAACGCTGGACAGGACTTAGCTGCTCTGTTATAGTCTGCACTTCAGCTTAAACAGGGGATTTGGATGAATTTCGACATCGCACGAAAACGGATGGTTGAGGCGCAGATTGTCTCTCGTGGCGTGAAGGACCGGCGCCTCATAGAGGCGATGCTTAAGGTCCCCCGTCACGTTTTTGTCGAAGAGGCGATGGCCGCCCAAGCGTACAGCGACACTCCGCTTCCCATTGGGGAGAAGCAGACCATCTCTCAGCCTTACATGGTTGCTCTCATGACCGAATTGCTCGAGCTTTCTGGTAAGGAGAAGGTGCTTGAGATCGGTACCGGTTCAGGGTACCAGGCAGCGATACTTGCCACCCTTGCGGATCGCGTATACACCGTAGAGCGGATCCGGCTGTTGGCGCTCAAGGCGCGCAAAGCACTTGACAGTCTTGGGCTCTTGAATGTGAATATAAAAATTTCCGATGGGACGATCGGCTGGGAGGAAGAAGCCCCCTTCGATGCTATCATTGTCACAGCCGGAGCACCGGATGTCCCGGAAAAACTGGTTGATCAGCTTTCTCCTGGAGGAAGGCTTGTGATTCCGGTGGGAAATCAGTTCGAACAGATTCTTGTTAGGGTAATCAAGCAGGAAGATGGTTCGCTCATCAGAGAAAATGTAACCGGCTGCAGATTCGTGAAATTGGTGGGCCGGTACGGGTGGGGCACGGAAGAGTAAGTGGTAAAGTCTGCTTTGCTGAACGGGGAAGAACATGGATGATTTTCTCGAAAAGGAAGCCGTAGAACCTGAAGAACGCGTCGAGCGGCAAGCTGACGACTTCCTGGAGCAGGAGCCGACTTCCTTCGAATATGAGGAAGCGGAGGAAGAGGAAGAAGAGCAGGAGGAAGAGATAAAAGTCGTCGAGGTGGAGCATTTCGACGACGCCATCAAGCTTTACCTCCGGGAGATACAGAGAACAACGCTTCTCACGGCCGATGAAGAAAAGGTTCTTGCCAGCCGGATTGCAAAGGGCGATAAAGCCGCCCGCGACAAGATGATAGAGTCCAATCTGCGTCTCGTGGTCAAGATCGCCAAGCGGTATATCAATCGCGGGCTCCCGTTCCTTGATCTCATCGAAGAGGGGAACATGGGGCTCATCAAGGCAGTCGAGCGCTTCAAACTGTCCAAGGAGTGTCGTTTTTCCACCTATGCCACCTGGTGGATACGCCAGTCCATTGAGCGGGCACTGGTGAATCAGTCGCGCACCATAAGGCTTCCGGTACACGTCTCCGATGACATCAACAAGATGCTCAAAATCACCCGCGAGTTGGTCAATCGGTTCAACCGTGAACCGTCGGTCAAAGAAGTGGCAACCGAGATGAATGTCAACTCGGCATACATTCGGCGACTCATGGTCCTACTCAAAAAAACCTATTCTATTGAACGGCCCATGGGAGAGAACAGCGATTATTTCCTTATCGACACCATAGAGGATACCTCGTCGGTTTCACCGGCGGTGCTGCTTGAAGATCTGAACAAGTATGAGATTGTCTCCAAATGGTTTGCGTCGCTCTCAGAGAATGAGCAAAAGATTCTTACCCTGCGCTTCGGGCTTGACGACAAGGAACCTCAGACACTTGACACGATCGGGCGGAGCTTTGGGGTTACCCGTGAGCGAATTCGCCAGATAGAGGCGAAATCTCTCGAGAAGCTTAGAAAATACATTGATAACAGTGACGGAAGTGCAATCGAGTGATTGAGTTTGAATTCTACGGAGGGTAGGGGATGGATGAACTCAAAAATATAATACGTGATGTGCCCGATTTTCCCAAAAAGGGGATTGTTTTTAAGGACATCACTACGCTTCTTGCAGATGCGAAATCGTTTCAGCGTATGGTTGATCTGCTGGCGCACCGCTACGTGGGGGAGAAGATAGACAAGGTGGTGGGGGTTGAGGCCCGGGGGTTCATTCTGGGTGCAGCCCTTGCGTACAAGCTTGGGGCTGGAGTGGTTCTTGTGCGCAAGCCGGGAAAACTTCCTTCCGAAACCTTCAGTAAAACATATCAGCTTGAATATGGCACTGACACCCTGGAAATTCATACTGACGCCATCCGGAAGGGAGAGAAAGTGCTCATTGCCGACGACGTTCTTGCTACTGGAGGGACCATGTCCGCTGTTGTCGATATGGTCAGGGACCTTGGCGGAGAAATTGTCGACTGCTGCTTCTTGGCAGAACTTGATTTTCTCGGCGGGCGAAAGAAGCTGCCGGAAGGCAAAGTCTATTCGCTCCTCACGTTTTAGCGACTGATCGCTGTCCCAGCCTCTTTGTTCTGACGGGAAAATGGTTGCAAAGCGGTTAGTGGTGGGCTATAAAAACACTTTCTGTCCCCGTAGCTCAGCTGGATAGAGCACTTCCCTCCTAAGGAAGGGGTCGGACGTTCGAATCGTCTCGGGGACGCCAGATACTATAAGTGGCTAATGTAGCTGCTTTTTTAGCCCTAATCCTCCTAGTGTAACTTGATTTGCTACACAGGAAGGTTAGGGCTTTCGTATGTGCTGTCGGGGGAATGCTCACGCACATCCATGCTGGCACAACGATGAATCAATAAGAGATAGTCACTACCTCCAAAATCAAAAAGCTGACCGTCGGATCGGCTTTTTTGTTAGTGAACTGCAAGCCCGCTATCGTTGTGGGTTTTGGTTTTGCAAGGCGCGTCCGTTTCTGCTACGATACCTTTCCAATTCCTTCAACACCAAGGCTTTACCGATGTCAGAACTCACCCCGATGATGCGCCAGTATCTGGAGATCAAGGCCGAGCATCCGGACTCGATCCTCTTCTTCAGGCTCGGCGATTTCTATGAGATGTTTCTCGATGATGCCGTCAAGGCTTCGCGCATTCTTGACATAACCCTCACTTCCCGCGGCAAGGGGGGAGATGGTGCCGATGTCCCCCTGTGTGGCGTTCCGTACCACTCGGCTGCTCCCTACATTGCCAGGCTCATCGAAGCGGGGGAGAAGGTGGCAATCTGCGAGCAGGTGGAGGACCCAAAGGCCACGAAGGGGATCGTGAAGCGTCAGGTAGTCAAGGTTGTCACCCCCGGCCTTGTCGTGGAGTCCGAAAGTCTTTCCCCCAAGGAGAACAATTTTCTCCTCTCCCTCTTTGATGGCAATAATGGACGCTGGGGAGTGGCGTATCTGGATATATCAACCGGCGAGTTTCGGCTGACCGAGGTGGAGGGCCATGATGCGGCCTGGGGTGAGGTTGCCTGCGCCAATCCTCGGGAAATCCTCGTGCCCGTGTCCTTTCGCGAGAATATGCGAGGCGAGGGGAGGGGAGACCTGGCTGCTGGCCGGACGTTCACCTACGTGGATGACTGGGTTTATGACCGTGACTACACCGAGAGGCTCATCAAAAACCATTTTGGTGTAGCATCGCCCGGTGCCTTGGGCTGTGACGGATATGCCGAAGGTCTCCAGGCGGCAGCGGCTGTCCTCCACTATCTCCAGGAAACTCAGAAGGGAAGGGTGGACCACATCAGGGAACTCCGCGCCTATCGGACCCAAGAGTTCCTTGTCCTGGACGAAACCACCCGGCGCAATCTGGAACTGACCGCCACCCTTTCTGAGGGGAAACGGCGTGGGTCGCTTCTTGGTCTGCTGGACCGTACGGCCACTGCCATGGGGGGGAGAAAGCTTAGGCAGTGGATAAACTATCCATTGGTAATTGTTGAAAAAATAAAAGAACGCCAGGATGCAGTCGGTGAGCTTGCCAATGATCCCGCGTTGCGTGCAGGCATTCGGGAGGCCCTTGAGGGGGTCTATGATCTTGAGCGCCTCAACGGGAGGATCAGTCTGGCCAGTTCAGGTGCCAAGGATCTTGTTGCCCTCAAGGCGTCGCTCCAGAGAATCCCACCTCTATTGAGCCTGCTTGAAAGCACGGGCACGGCACTTCTGGGTGAGTTATGCAAGGGCATTGACCCGATGGATGAAGTGGCGGAACTGATCGGACGGGGCATCGTGGATGATCCCCCCTTTGTGTTGCGCGAAGGGGGCATCATTGCTGACGGTTACCATGCCGACCTGGACGAGTTGCGCGCCATCAGTCGCGAGGGTAAGGGGTTCATCGCCCGCCTGGAAGCAAAAGAAAAGGCACGTACCGGCATTACCTCCCTCAAGATTCGCTACAACAAGGTCTTCGGGTACTACATCGAGGTCACCAAGACGAATCTCGGGTCCATCCCCGAGGACTATATCCGTCGCCAGACCCTTGCCAATGCCGAGCGTTTCATTACCCCTGAGTTGAAGGAATACGAGGAAAAGGTTCTCGGGGCCGAAGAGCGGATCGTGGAGCTGGAGTATTCCCTCTTCCAGCAGATCAGGCAGCGTGTTGCCGCTGAGGGAGAGCGGCTTGCCCGAACGGCAGACCGCCTCGCCACCCTTGATGTTCTGGCATCCCTGGCCGACGTGGCCCATGATCGCAATTACTGCCGGCCAAGTATCGAAGACGGAGACACCCTTTCCATCTCCGAGGGGCGCCATCCCGTTGTGGAAGCCCTCAACGTTTCCGAACGGTTTGTTCCCAATGACGTACTCCTGGACAATGGTGAGAATCAGCTTGTCATCATTACCGGCCCCAATATGGCCGGTAAGTCGACCTTCATGCGTCAGGTGGCACTCATTGTCCTCATGGCTCAGCTGGGAAGCTTCGTTCCTGCCACTGAGGCCCGGATAGGTGTGGTGGACCGGATTTTTACCCGCGTTGGTGCTTCCGACAACCTGGCCCGGGGACAATCCACCTTCATGGTGGAGATGATGGAGACCGCTGCCATCCTCCGTAACGCCACGCCGAAAAGTCTGGTGGTTCTTGACGAGATCGGTCGCGGCACCTCTACTTTCGACGGGGTCTCCATCGCCTGGGCCGTGGCAGAGTATCTTCACGACACCGCGCGGTGCGCCGCCAAGACCCTCTTTGCCACCCACTATCATGAGCTTACCGAGCTGGCCGTGACCAGGGGGAGGATAAAGAATTGCAACGTGGCGGTTAAGGAGTGGAACGATCAGGTTATCTTCCTGCGCAAGATCGTCGAGGGGGGGGCTTCACACTCCTACGGCATCCAGGTTGCAAGGCTTGCGGGGCTCCCGATTGAGGTCATCGAGCGGGCCAAGGAAATTCTCCACAACCTTGAAAAGGGAGAGTATGTAGAGGGGGGAGTGCCGCGGATTTCTCGGGGAAAGAAGGCTGCTGCACCCAAGTCGTCGCCCCAACTCTCCCTCTTCGAGCAGGGTGACGATCTTCTCCGGCAGCGGCTGACCGGGTTGAATATCGCGGCACTCACTCCCCTTGAGGCGCTCAATATTCTCGATGAGTTAAAGAGGATGGTCTGACGTGAGAATACAACGATGGTTACGGATAGTGCCCCTTCTCCTTGCCCTTGCAGGAGTGCTGTTTCTTTTTTCTTCCGCCGAGGCCAAGGAGGTGCGCCGCGTTAAGGGCTCCAGCGTTAAGGCAGCGGCCGTGGTGAAGGAGATGCGCCATTGGTCAAACCCCGATTACACCCGGATTGCCATCACCGTCGACCGAGAAGCACATTTTGAAACCCACCAGATCAAGCAGCATCCGGGCGATGCCCTCCCGTCACGCATTTACCTCGATATAACCGGCGCCAGGGTTGGACCCGGCGTACACGACCTTCAAATAGCCGATCATCAGCTGAAGTCCGCAAGGGTCGGCCAGTACAAGCCGGATGTGGTGCGGGTGGTTCTCGATGTTGACCGGATCAAGGAATTCAAGGTGTTTTCCCTCTCGGATCCCTTCCGGATCATCGTCGATGTGAAGGGAGAACGTCCCCTGGAATTCGCGAAACTGACGGAGCAGGTCCAGCCGGCACCGGTGCCGGCAACTGCTGCCGAGACGAAAGCCGCCGATACCGGTGATGAAAAACCGAGCCCGAAGCCAGTAGCCAAATTCAAGCCGGGAAAGATCCGGCGGATTGTGGTCGATCCGGGCCATGGCGGTCACGACCCCGGAGCGATTGGCGCGGGGGGGACCCAGGAAAAGGACGTTGTGCTTGCCCTCGGGCTCCAAGTGGCGGCGAAGATTCGGGAAGAGCTGGGCATTGACGTGGTCATGACCCGTTCAACCGATGTCTTCATTCCGCTTGAGGAGCGTACCGCCATCGCCAACAAGGTGAATGCCGATCTCTTCGTGTCGGTCCATGCCAATGCATCCCTCAACCGCAGTGCTTCGGGGATAGAGACCTATTACCTCAATCTGGCCAAGACCGAGAAGGCTGCCCAGCTTGCTGCCCGGGAAAACGGCACATCTCTGGACAAGGTGAGCCTCCTGCAGGCGATCCTCTTCGACCTCATGGCCAACTACAAGCTCAACGATTCCGCCCACCTGGCCGACGAAGTCCAGAAGGCCCTCTACAAAAAGATCAACGGCCACTATCCGGGAACACGGAACCTGGGGGTCAAGCAGGGGCCATTTTACGTCCTTGTGGGTGCCACTATGCCGAGCATCCTCGTTGAGACGGCTTTCATCAGCAACGAAACCGAGGAGGCCCGGCTTCGGGACAAGGCCTTTCTTGATCGGGCCGCCGACGGCATTGTGGAAGGAATCAAGGGGTATATCCGTACAATCGGCACCGGGCGATAGGTAAGGGATTTTATGGAATTCAACATTGACCGCTACTTTCCCGACACCTCTCAGGAGACTGGCGATGCCGGCCGTGCCTCCTTCGAGGAGAAGCGTCCCCTTTACCTGGCTGCGAGCAAGCACTTCCTGAACCACTACCGGGAAGAGATCAAGGTGATGCACAATGCCGGCGCTCAAGGAAGCGTCGTGGTGCGCAACCTGACTGCCATGACCGATACCCTGGTCCGCAAGCTCTTTCGGAGCATAACAAGGGATGTGGCCCAGAGGGGGCGGGTGAGGGAACCATTGACTCTGACGGCCATCGGTGGTTATGGACGGGGAGAGCTCAACCCCTATTCGGACATCGACCTGATGTTTCTCTACGGCGGCAAAGACCAGGCCCGGGTGGAGGATATCGCCCAGAAGCTCCTCTATTTCCTGTGGGACATGCGGCTTGACGTTGGGTACTCGGTGCGTACCCTGCAGGATTGTGTGGAGATGGCAGCCTCCGACTTGACGGTGCGGACGGCTCTGCTCGATGCACGCGTCCTTGCCGGAAGCCGATTGCTGTTCAAGGATTTCGAGAAGGTCATGCTGACCCAGATCCTTTCCAAACGGAGCGACTCTTTCATTAAAGAGAAGGTTGCGGAACTGGGGAAGCGGAGGGAGAAGTACGGCTCGTCGGTCTATCTCCTCGAGCCCAATGTCAAGGAGAGCGAAGGGGGGCTCCGGGACCTTCACACGGCACTCTGGGTGGCGAAAATCAAGTACAAGATTTCCGATATCCGCGAACTGATCGTCAAGGGGGTCATGACCGAGGAGGAGGTCTCGGCTTACGGCGAGGCGCTTTCCTATCTCTGGCGCATCCGGAACGAACTCCATTTCCATGCCGGCCGCAAGAACGATCAGCTCACGTTTGATGCCCAGATCAATCTGGCCGGGTTCTTCGGCTACAAGGACGTCGGAAAGTCTTTGGCAGTGGAAGAGTTCATGCGTGACTACTACCTCCATGCAACCCGGGTCGAACATCTTTCTTCCTCTCTCATCACGAAATGTTCACAGCGGGAAGAGAGGGCGCTGAAGATCATCGGCTACTTTGTCCGACGGCATGTGGGTGAGGGTTTTTACATCATCAAGGGTGAGTTGGTGATCCCCGATGAATCGGTGATCCACAAGGAGCCGGCCCGGCTCATGAAAATATTCGAGTACGCCCAGAAGCATGGCGTTGCCATAAGTGTCACGGTGAAGTCGCTGATCCGGAAAAATCTTCACCTCATTAACGACAAGTTCAGGAGAAGCAAGGATGTCAACCAGTCATTCTTTGCGATCCTTCGCAGCGAGAAGGGGGCCTCCGAGACTCTGCAACTCATGCATCACCTGGAGTTCCTGAACCGTTTCATCCCCGAGTTCGGCAATATCTACTGCAAGGTTCAGCATGACCTCTACCACATCTACACCGTTGATACCCACTCGCTTTTTGCGGTGGAAGAGATCGAGAAGTTGTTGCGGGGGGACCATGCCGAAGATCTGCCGCTTCTTACCCGGCTTGCCAGGGAGGTGGACAAGAGGGAACTCCTGATCCTCGGGGTACTTTTCCACGACATCGGCAAGGGGGAAGGGGGGGGGCACGCCGACAAGGGTGCTGACATGATACCCACCATTGCCCGCCGGATGGGGCTCTGCAAGGAGGACTCGGAACGGCTCGAGTTCATGGTGCGGAGCCATCTTCTCATGGCGCATATCGCCCAGCGCCGTGACCTCCATGATGACAAGATGATCATCCAGTTTGCCCGGCAAATGGAGAAGAGTGAGAACCTCAAGATGCTCTACCTTCTCAGCTATGCCGACATACGAGCTGTCGGGACCGATGTCTGGACCGAGTGGAAGGCGATGCTCCTCCAGGAGTTGTACGAAAAGAGCTTCAACGTGCTTGAGCGCGGCGATTTCCGGCTGGAGGCCAGGAGTGAGCGGGTCAAGAAGGTGAAACGGACCGTACTGGAGCTCCTTGGCGACGAGTACCCAGTGGCTGCAGTGAGAGAAGAGCTGAAGGCGATGACCAACCGTCATCTTCTCTCCAATGCTCCGCAGGTCATAGCCGAGCATGTGAAGCTGCTCCTTGCCCTTGAACACGAAAAAATCATCACCCGTCTCGACCATGAGTCCGACGGGGGATACTCCAATTTCACCATCTGCACCCTCGATGTGCCGGGACTCTTTTCCATGATTACTGGCGTTATGGCCGCCAACGGGATAAATATTCTCGGTGCCCAGATCCATACGAGTTCCAACGGCAAGGCGCTGGACATCCTGCAGGTGAATTCGCCACAGGGCTTTATCATAACCGACGAGGGTCGGTGGAAGCGGGTGAATGAGGATCTCCGGCAGGTGCTGACCGGCAAGACCCCGGTGGCTACGCTCGTTGCAAAGCGGCAGCGGCCGACACTCCTCGCTGAAAAGGCAAAACCCCGTTTTTCCGCGCGAGTCGAAATCGACAACGAGGTGTCATCGGACTATACGGTCATCGACATCTATACCCATGACAAGGTGGGAATTCTCTACCAGATCACGAGCACTCTGACGGAACTGGGGCTCTACATCGGTGTCTCCAAGATTTCCACCAAGGTGGACCAGGTGGCCGACGTCTTCTACGTGAAGGACATATTCGGCCACAAGATCACCAATCCGGAGCGGCTCGAAGAAATACGGGAGAGACTTTTGAAAGCCGTGGAGTGAGGAGAACGTGAATCAGTACCTCGATCTCTTTCTGAATTACCTTCTTGTGGAGAAGGGGCTGGCGAAGAATTCCCTCGATTCCTACGGCCGCGACATGATCCGGTATCTGGATTTCCTTGAGAAACGGGATTGCGGTGAACCGTCTGCGGTGCGCTCCGTGGATGTGGCGGATTTTCTGGCCCATCTCAAGGAGCGTGGTCTCGCCCCCCGAAGCAGAGCCAGGGCCTTATCCGCTGTCCGGATGTTCCACCGGTTTCTCCTGGTGGAGGGGTATGCCGAGGCGAACCCCACCGCGATCATCGAGGCGCCCAAGACGTTGGCCAAGCTTCCCCAGGTCCTCACCGGCCGGGAGGTCGAGGCGCTTCTGGCTGCTCCCGGAAGTGACAATGCCCAGGATATGCGGGACCGGGCCATGCTGGAGCTTCTCTATGCCACGGGGCTGCGGGTCTCCGAGCTTGTGGGCCTCGGGGTGCGCGATGTGAATGTAACTGCGGGATACCTCATGACTTTCGGCAAGGGGGGGAAGGAGCGGCTCGTTCCCATGGGCGAATCTGCCTGTGCAGCCGTCTCTGGCTATCTGGTCGAGGCGCGCCCCGAAATGGATCGAAACGGCGACAACGCCTATCTGTTTCTTACCCGGCTCGGAGACCGGATGACGCGGCAGGCGTTCTGGAATATAATCAAAAAATGGGCCATTGAAGCGGGAATCAGAAAAACCATTTCCCCCCATACCCTGCGCCATTCGTTTGCAACCCATCTGTTGGAGAACGGCGCGGATTTGCGGAGCGTACAGGCAATGCTCGGTCATGCGGACCTTGCGACGACACAGATTTACACCCACGTGACCCGGGAGCGATTGAAACGCATTCACGAGGAATACCATCCACGGGGATAGGGCGGGTCGGTGCAGACTGGAAAACTCACTCAGGAAAGGACAGGGCAATGAAGTATATCGTGCTCCTCGGCGACGGGATGTCGGACGAGGCCGTGAAGGATCTGGACGGAAAGACACCACTGCAGGCTGCCAAAACGCCGCACATGGATGCCATGGCCCGGCGGGGGAGGATCGGCCTTGCCCACACCGTGCCGAAGGGGCTCCCTCCGGGAAGTGATGTGGCAAATCTCTCGGTGTTCGGCTATGACCCGCGTACCTGCTATACGGGTCGCTCACCCCTTGAAGCAGCAAGCATGGGGGTCCAACTCGGGTCTGATGACGTGGCGTTCCGGGTTAATCTCGTGAATCTCCTGCCGACAAAGGGGACGCTCGTCATGAACGACTACTCGGCGGGGCATATCTCCACCGAAGAGGGACGCGAACTCATCGAGGCCATCCAGCAGCAGATCGGCGATGACGAGTTCCAGTTTTACCCCGGCGTGGGATATCGCCATCTCATGGTATGGCGCAACGGCAAAAGCGGCATGTCCGCCACCCCTCCCCATGACATCTCGGGGAAAAGCATCCTCGACTACCTTCCGAAGGGAGAGGGGGCCGACAAGCTCATCTATCTGATGAACTCCTCCCAGATGATACTCAACAATCATCCCCAATACCGGCGGCGCCTTGAAGCAGACAAGATTCCGGCGAATTCCATCTGGCTCTGGGGGCACGGCAAAGCACCCCGGATGGAGCCTTTTAGGGAAAAGTTCGGCCTCACCGGGGCGGTAATTTCCGCGGTCGATCTCATAAACGGTATCGGCATCGGAGCGGGCCTCGACGTGATCCGGGTCGAGGGGGCCACCGGTTACCTGGACACCAACTATGAAGGCAAGGTTCAGGCAGCTCTTGAGGCCCTGGAGACCCATGACTACGTGTACCTTCACGTTGAGGCGCCCGACGAGGCTTCCCATTCGGGGAACCTTTCCCACAAGATCCAGGCCATCGAAGATTTCGATGCCAGGGTTGTCGGCCCCATCATGGAAGGGATCAGGCGTTTCGGTTCGTTCCGGATACTCTGTACCCCCGATCACCCGACTCCCCTCAGGCTGAAGACACATACGGATGCGCCTGTGCCCTTCATCATCTACGATGGAGGAGAATCGGAAGATGATTCGATTGTGGGCTACGACGAAGATTCGGCCCGGGCTTCCGGCCTTGTGCTGGAGGAAGGGCACCGGCTCATGGAGCTTCTGCTTGAAAGGTGACCAGGCAGGATGTTGTTAGGGGAGGAGAGAGACAGGGCGGGTTATGGGTCCGCCCTGTCTTTTTGCACTACCAGCGCCGATAAACCGGCCCCAGGGGGCGGTACCAGTACGGCCCGGGCCAGTATCCGTAGTAGTAGGGATCATAAAAGGAGTAGGGTGGCGGAGTGGGGTAGGGGTAGCCCTTCTCGTAGTCGTAGCTTTTCCAGACGTAAATCTCTTTGATTGCGAGGACCGGATAGGTGTACTCGACTTCGTCGACCGGCATTACTTTTTTGCCCTTCACTTCCCCGACCAGGGTAACGAGGCGGTCCGGCTTATAGATCATGCTGTCGAGGAACGATTCGGAAATGGCGAGAAACCTTCCCTCGGAGCGAAATGTATCCTCCGGCATACCCGTCTTGTCGAGAGCAACCTGCATTATCTCCAATTGACTTCCTGTGGTGGTGTTCTTGACCCCGACAATTACCCCTCCCAGTTGCACGTACTTCCCGACAAACGCATCGGGTTTTTCTTTGAGCATGGCGTAGGTAATGGTGGGGTCAACCAGAGACCGTGACTGCTCACTGATGACATGGGCACATCCTGATAATGACAAGGTTGTGAGCAGGATTATAAGGATTGATATTCTCTGCAAATGCATCGTGGCACCTCCCGGTGGAGCGGCGTTTTCCGCCCCTCTGCTGTGTTGCTCGAACATCCTCGCCTGTCCGGGACGTCCAGCAGTCTATGCACTGACATGAATCAAGATTAGCTCCGGTCAGGTGAAAGTCAAATTAGCCGTGGAGGTAGGCGTGGATACCATTTCTGAGGAAAATCACTGGAAGTTTCAGCGTTTTTTATGATATGTTGAAACGCTAAATTCTGTCTGAGGAGTTGCATTGTGAAAATCTGTGTCATTGGCTCCGGATATGTGGGCCTTGTCGCTGGAACCTGCTTCGCCGAAAGCGGCAACACTGTCATTTGCGTTGATGTTAACCAGGAGAAGATTGAAGGACTCAAGCAGGGGATTCTACCCATATACGAACCGGGCCTCAAGGAGCTGGTTCTCCGCAATAGCGCCGAGGGGCGCCTTTCCTTCACTACCGACCTGGCGTCAGCGGTGAAGGAATCACTCATCTGCTTCATCGCCGTAGGGACACCGCCGGGGGAAGACGGTTCGGCCGATCTCCAGCATGTTCTTGCCGTGGCCCGGGAAATTGGTCGCAACATGGAGGGGTTCAAGATCATCGTCGACAAGTCGACGGTACCGGTTGGCACCGCTGATAAGGTGAGACGGGCCGCCCAGGAGGAACTCGACCGCCGCGGTGTTGCCTACGAGTTCGATGTGGTGTCGAACCCTGAGTTTCTCAAGGAAGGCGCCGCAATCGACGACTTCATGAAGCCCGACCGGGTCGTTATCGGTGCCGACAATGTCCGTACCGCAGAGATCATGAAAGAGCTCTATTCTCCCTTCATGAGAAAGACCAACCGTCTTATCGTCATGGACGTCCACAGCGCCGAAATGACCAAATATGCCGCCAATGCCATGCTCGCCACCCGCATCTCGTTCATGAACCAGATAGCGAACCTCTGCGAGCGGATGGGGGCGGATGTATCAGCGGTGCGCGAGGGGATCGGATCCGATTCTCGGATCGGCTACGATTTCCTTTTTCCCGGCGTCGGTTACGGCGGCTCGTGCTTCCCGAAGGACGTGAAGGCCCTCATCAAGACTGCCGAGGAAAGCGATTACGACTTTGTCCTGCTGAAGTCGGTGGAGGAAGTCAACGAACGGCAAAAGGCGATCCTCATCGACAAAATGATCGCCCATTTCTCCCGAGACAACGGGGCGGCACCCCTCGCAGGAAAGACCATCGCCGTCTGGGGACTCTCGTTCAAGCCCCGCACCGATGATATGCGCGAAGCTCCCTCCATCGTCATCATCAGCAAGCTCCTCGAAATGGGCGCCACGGTCCGGGCGCACGATCCCGAAGCGGTCAAAGAAGCGAAAAAGATCTTCGGCGACCGGATAACCTACACCAGTACCAACCAGTACGAGATTCTCAATGGAGCCGACGCGCTGGCCATCATTACCGAGTGGAACGAGTATCGCAATCCCGACTTCGAGCGCATCAGCGCGAGCCTCACTGCCCCGGTTATCTTTGACGGCAGGAACCTTTACAATCCCCGGCGGATGCGGGAGATCGGCTTCACGTACCACTCCATCGGCCGTAACGGCTCGGGCTTTATCGGTTAACAGGGGCCATCATGCGTGTTCTGGTAACCGGCGGGGCGGGGTTCATCGGCTCCCATCTGTGTGAGCGGTTGGTTAGTGATGGCCACGAGGTCCTCTGCATCGACAATTTCTTTACGGGGTGCAAGAACAACATCCTGCCGCTCTTGGGCAACCCCCGTTTCGAACTGATCCGCCACGACATAACCGAGCCGATTCTTCTGGAGGTGGACCAGATATATCATCTGGCCTGTCCCGCTTCGCCGGTCCATTATCAGTACAACCCGGTGAAGACCATCAAGACAAGCGTCATGGGGACCATCAACATGCTTGGCCTCGCCAAGCGGGTCCGGGCGCGAATCCTTCTGGCCTCCACCTCTGAAGTCTACGGCGATCCCCAGGTGCATCCGCAGCCCGAAACATACTGGGGGAACGTTAACCCCATCGGTATCCGCAGCTGCTACGACGAGGGGAAGCGGGTTGCGGAAACCCTCATGATGGATTACCATCGCCAGAATGGCGTTGACATTCGAATAGTCCGGATATTCAACACATTCGGCCCACGCATGGCGGAGCATGATGGCAGGGTGGTGTCGAACTTCATTGTTCAGGCTCTCAAAGGGGAAGACATAACGGTCTATGGCGACGGCAGCCAGACCCGCTCCTTCTGCTATGTGAGCGACCTGGTGGATGGGCTTGTCCGGATGATGTCATGTGAAGGCTTCACCGGTCCGGTCAACCTGGGCAACCCCGGTGAAACTACTATCCTGGAATTTGCCCGGCGCATAATCGCGCTGACCGGTTCCAAGTCGCGGATCGTTTTCAGGCCTCTCCCGTCGGATGACCCCAAGCAGCGCCAACCCGATATTACCCTCGCCCGGACGACGCTTGGATGGGAGCCCATCGTCCCCCTGGAAACGGGTCTCGCAAAGACAGTTGATTATTTCTCCGGCCTTGGTGCCGGTTCGGGTTCATGACCAAAGGAGGAAGCATGCGGAAGCGGATGTACCTCGTCCCTGCCAGCTGCATACTCTTCATTCTCTTCTTCACCGTTTTCGGCGAGCGGGGACTTCTGCGCATCTACCACCTGAGCAGGGAGAAACAGGAAATTGCGGAGAAGGTGACCGAGGTCAGGGGTGAGAACGAGAAACTCAAGCGCGAGATAGAAGCGCTCAAGACCGACCGGCGTTACCTGGAAAGCATTGCCCGAAAGGATTTCGGGCTTGTGCGGCCCAATGAAGTCGTCTATCAGTTCCCGTCGTCGGACAAGGCCCAGGCCAAGACTCAGCAGCCGGTTTCATCGGTAGTCGAGAAGAAGCGATAGGGTGAGCGGAGAGAATCCGCTCTTTCCTTTTTGTCATCAGGAGATTAACCATGAGCAGTTCAAAGAGGCAGGCATGTGTCGTCTGTGCCTGGCGCGAAACATGTGCGAAGAAATTCTGCGTCACCGATGGCGGCGCGCGCTGTCCCGATTTCAGTCGTGACGTTTCCATTAAGGTTCCGGACGAAGAATCGGATGAAATACAATGAGCCAACTGGAGGGAACAATGAAGGATAGGGTTCGTTCTCTGGTCGCCGAGGGAATCGAGCGGTGTTTTGCCGACGGCTCTCTTGCCTCGAACCAGATGCCGGCCATAGTCATAGAGAAACCGGCCCATGCCGAGCACGGCGACTTTGCCTGTACCGTCGCCATGTCCATGGCGAAGGCAGAGCGCAAGGCGCCGCGGGTGATTGCAGAGACAATCGTCAAGCATATTGAAAATGGTGAGAGTGGAATCATCGGGGGAATCGATATAGCCGGCCCCGGTTTTATCAACTTCAGAATCAAAAACGAGGCATGGAGCAGAACGCTTGCGGCTGTGGAAGCGGCAGGGGCGCACTTCGGGCGCAGTTGCGCGGGTGAAGGGCGTAAGGTGCAGGTGGAGTTTGTGAGTGCAAACCCCACGGGGCCACTCCATATCGGCCACGGCCGGGGTGCCGCCATCGGTGACACCATCTGTCGCCTTCTGTCAGCTTCCGGTTTCGACGTGACCCGTGAGTTCTATTACAACGATGCCGGTGCCCAAATCGCCAATCTGGCGCTTTCCGTTCAGGCACGCTGTCTCGGCATTGAGCCGGGAGAACCCCGGTGGCCGGCCGATGGCTATCAGGGCGACTACATCAAGGACGTGGCCCGCTCCTATCTCAATCGCGAAACCGTCGATGCTGGTGACCAGCACGTCACTGCCGCCGGCGACCCGAATGATCTTGACGCGATCCGTCGCTTTGCCGTGGCCTATCTGCGGCGCGAACAAGATCAGGATCTCCTGGCCTTCGACGTGCATTTCGATGTCTACTCGCTAGAATCGAGCCTTTATACCGAAGGTCGTGTTGAAGAGGTAGTCAGGCGCCTGATCGAGAACGGCCATACCTTCGAGCAGGACGGCGCCCTCTGGTTGCGGACCACGGACTTTGGAGACGACAAGGACCGGGTCATGCGCAAGTCGGACGGCAGTTACACCTACTTTGTCCCCGATGTTGCCTACCATCTGGCCAAGTGGGAACGTGGCTTCACCCGCGTCATCAACGAGCAGGGAGCGGACCACCACAGCACCATAACCCGCGTGCGTGCTGGTCTTCAGGCCCTCAATGCGGGAATCCCTCAAGAGTGGCCCGAGTACGTTCTCCACCAGATGGTTACGGTCATGCGCGGTGGCGAAGAGGTTAAAATATCCAAGCGCGCCGGTAGCTACGTTACTTTACGGGATCTGATCGACGAAGTGGGCCGTGATGCCACGAGATTCTTCTTCCTCATGAGGAAACCTGATTCTCAACTGGTTTTCGATATCGATCTGGCCAAACAGCAATCACTCGAAAACCCGGTTTACTACGTCCAGTACGCCCATGCACGGATCAGCAGCATCTTCGAGGCCGCCTGTGACCGTGGAATCAGCGTTCCGTCCTTCCCTGATGCCCATGTGGATCTTCTCGAGACGCCGGAAGAAATTGAACTCATCAAGCTCATCGGCTCTTTCCCCGAAGTTATCGAAGGAAGCGCCTTGTCCTTCGAGCCACACCGGATCACCTACTACCTTCAGGAACTGGCAGGGGCTTTCCATTCTTTTTACAATAAAAATCGCGTCATAGGCGAAGGGAAGGAGTTGAGTTCGGCACGGCTCTTCCTCCTCAAGTGCGTTGCTCAAGTACTGAAGAACGGGCTTGCACTCCTGGGTGTCTCGGCACCGGAAAAGATGTAGCTGGAAGGGTTTATGGTCCTTGATTATCGTGAACGGAAACCGGTCAACAAAAACCGGCCAAAATCGAAACCCGTCGGCCTCTTTGTCATAGCATTCGGCCTGGTTGCAGTCTGCTCCTTTGCCCTTGGTGCTCTGACGGACCGTTTTCTGCTTTCTCCTCGCAGTCTTAAGGTCGAAAATGCCCAGGCACCCCCTTCTGTCGCGCCGAAGAACGGCCCTCAGGAGCAACCCTCTTCAACTGCCAAGGATTCGGTGACCGCCAAACAGGGTGCAGCCCCTGCGCTTCAGGAACCATCTCTGACTTTTTACGAGACGTTACCCAAGGGCGGAAAAATTATTCTCGGGAGCGGCATGAATCCCAAAACGCCAAAGGTGCTAACCGCATCCCCCGCAAAAACAGCCACTGAGGCTTTGCCAAAAAATGACCAGGTTTTGCCGCGACAGACAGAAGCTGTGATGGTGCAAAAAGCCGACAAACCTGCCATTTCTGTCTCATCTCCAGAGAAAAGTGCGGCTGCAGATAATGCTGAACGCCCGAAGGCGGCCGGCGAAACAGCCAAAGAAGTATCGGCGAAAAAAACTGCGGTATCCAAGGGGAAATTCTCCGTACAGGTGGCATCCGCAAAGGAGCGCAAGGAAGCAGACGCCATCAAATCGGGGTTACAGGAAAAGGGGTTTGCTGCCTATGTTGTTGAGTCCGTCGTTCCCGGTAAGGGGACATGGTATCGCGTACGGGTAGGGAAACAAATGGATCAGTCGTCTGCCGCGAAGCTTGCAAAACAGCTCGGTAAGGCAGCAATAATAATTCCTGAATAGAAGGTGTGATTTTTTTGTTGACTTGGGATTTGGCTCATAGTATAAATAGGTCTCTTGTGACGCGGGGTGGAGCAGTCTGGTAGCTCGTCGGGCTCATAACCCGAAGGTCATAGGTTCAAATCCTATCCCCGCAACCAAACAAATCAAAGGGTTAGCCGTCATGGCTAACCCTTTTTTGTTGTCCTGTACAGTAAACAGTACAGTATTATTTTATTATTTCCGGTCGCGGTGGCGGCACTTGTGTTCGTCGTTGTCGGTATCCGGCGGTAAGCAAAATGAAAGGTCTGAATAAACTCTGATACGTCAAACGAACGGCAGTATTTTGGATATTTTAATGTACCTGACATAAACATGTAACGCGGAGGTGATACGGTCATGACGTTTTAGAAATGCGTTCAGAATCGACTGAAACGAGGATTTCATGACGTCACGTATCACAGCAGTCTTCGGTGTTTTTGTTGCTATTTCGGCATCCGCCCCATTGATAGGGGGGGATTGTCCCGCCAATGCCGCATCTTGGGGGCTCTGGAACGATCCCCACGGCGATATTGTGAAATCCGTCCCCCGTCCCGCGCCTGCACCGCCACCAGTTGCTCCCCCCAAGGCAGAAGTTCCTCCCATTCCCTCTCACGATGCGGAAAAGCATTCTGATTCAGCTGCGTTAGCCGAGACTTCACCGGCTACGTCATCGTCAACTGAGACAAATTCCCAATCCTCCGCGGAAGCCTCGACTCCTTCGGACAGTGCCGCCGTGCCGCCCGCTGATGCCAATGGGGCTGGCGCTGTTGTGTCCGACAACGAACCTGTGTTGATGGCCACCGAGCCTACCGAAATAGCTGCCGCTGCTGTAGCAACGGAGAATCCCGGTACTACCGAAAACCGGCAGCCTGCCGAAGCGGAATCGTCGGCGAAGGCCGTGGCTGATGATACTACGATTCCGGTTCAGGAGCAGGGTGCCGTTGGGGCCAGTGTTGTCAATCAAGTGACTGCGATCAGCGAGATGCCAGCGACCAAGGAAGTGCCTGCTCCCCATCCCGAGGTCCCGTCTGTCGGTGTTGATCAGTCCACGGCTGTTCTCCAGCAGGCCGGCGATGCCTATGTCATCGGTGCCGGCGATGTTCTCGATATCGCGGTCTGGCGCGACGAGAGCCTGACCAAGACGGTGGTGGTGCTTCCCGACGGGACCATTTCGTTTCCCCTTATCGGTGTGGTCAAAGCGGGCGGTAAGACGGTGGAGCAACTCAAGGATGAGATCAGGACGCGGCTTTCGAGCTACTTTTCTGACCTGACCCTCTCCCTTGAGGTGCGGCAGGCCAACAGCATGATGATTTTTGTGGTGGGGAAGGTGAATTCCCCGGGGCGTCATCCGATCAGCTCGCCTGTGAACGTTTTGCAGGCCCTGGCCATGGCTGGTGGGGTCAATCCCTTTGCCAAGAAGGACGACATCAAGATCTTCCGTCAGGAGGAGGGGAAAACCGTCATCTTCCCCTTTGCCTACAGCGAGGTGTCCCGGGGTAACCGGCTGGAAGAGAATATTGTCCTGAGGCGCGGTGACCTGATCGTCGTCCCCTGATCCGATTTAATCGACGAGGCTTGCCATGTCTTTGCCATGCCGCAGACCGGTTTCGGCCGTGCAGGTGATCTCTGCCGCCGCAGCCCTGATCGGAACTGCCCTTACAATGTTTCCCGTTTCCGCCTTTGCCGACGACTTCCGCCTCCTGGGTGCCACGGCCCTGCAACAGGAGTATATCGACAATCTGTTCATGTCTCCCGACGATCGAAAGAGTTCGTTCATCACCACTCTTTCGGGCGGATTCGAAGCGACGGAACGGACAGAGCGGCTCGATGCCGACCTGACGCTCAAGCTGGACCAGATCTTTTACACGGATGAGAGTAGGCTCGGCAATTCGCTGAACCAGCTTTACCGGGGAGGCGCCCGCTACCGGCTCACGGAGCTTCTGACCCTGGGTGCGTCGGCGAAGTACGAGCTGAACAACCGCCCCGACCAGGATATCGAGCGGACAGGGCTCATCGTGGAGCCGGTCACCCGGCACCGGCAGGAATACGGGTCCACGGCCAATTACATCCTGAGCGAGACGTTGTCCGCGGCCCTTTCGTACTCGTATCTGCAGGATGACTTCAATGACCGCACCAACACGCAGAACAGCTCCCACGATCTCTCCGTGGTGCTGGAGCGGAATCTGAGCGCTTACCTGCCGGACCTGACCGGGAGCCTCATATTCGGCTACGGCAACTACCAGACGCGGGAGGCCACGGACACAAAGGTTGAGCAGTACCTGGCCATGGCAGGAGTGTCGTGGTCCAACACCGAGCTCTGGAAACTGTTTGCCAATCTGGGGGCCAGCTACACCACGTCGGAATTCGGCACTCTCGCCGGCTCATCGTTTGTCCGTACCGGCGACCACAGTTGGGGGGTCACGGGGAAGGCCGGGGCCAGCTACAGGGACGAGTACACTACCGGTACCCTTGCCTTCAGTCAGGGAATCGTGCCGGCATCGGGGAGGACGGGCGCAAGTCGGCGCACCGGCCTGACCCTCGACATGAGCCGGCGCTTCACGGAAGAATTGACCGGTTTCTTGTCGACCGGGTTCTTTCTGAACCGCTCCGACAGGGGAGAGTTTTCGGCGGGTGAAATCGACGAGACCACCTTCAATGCGGGAATTGGCGCCCGGTACAACGTGAGCCGGGATTTTTTCCTGGAGGCGCGGTACGGTTATGCACGGATCGACTACGGGACGACCGGACAGACGGCGGAGCGCAACGGTGTAATGATGAGCCTGGTCTACCGGTATCCGTTTCTGGAAAAATAATTGAGAAAGTGCGAGGCGTAAGATGGAAGCAGAAATCAAATCGTTCGGCGATATCGTACGGATCGTAAAGCGGCGCAGGCTGAGCCTCATCGTTCCGGCTGCAGTCATATTTGCGATGACGCTCGTGGCCGCAGTGGCGTTGCCGCGCATCTATCGTTCCACCTCCACGATCCTCATCGAGGAGCAGGAGATCCCCCGCGATTTCGTCATGACCACCGTGACGAGCTACGCCGAGGAGCGTCTCCAGACCATCAACCAGCGGATCATGAGCTCCACGAAACTCCTGGAGATCATCAACCGCTTCAATCTCTACAGCGATCTGCGCAAGAGCAAGACCACTGAAGAGATCATCTCCCAGATGCGCGGGGATATCAAATTCCAGACCATCAGCGCCGATGTTGTGGACCGCCGTACCGGCAGGCCCACCGCCGCCACCATTGCCTTTTCCCTCTCTTACAATGGAAAGAGCCCGGCAACGGTGCAGCAGGTTTCGAACGTCCTGGCATCCCTCTACCTTGAGGAGAACCTCAGGGTCCGCGAGCAGCAGACCCTGGGAGCCACCAGGTTCATGGAAGAGGAGATGAAGGATGTTCAGGCAAAGCTCGTGGAGATCGAGCGAAAGATCGCCGACTACAAGCAGCGCAACGTGAGCGCGCTGCCCGAGCTTGCCCAGCTGAACATGCAGACCCTTGACCGGACCGACCGCGATGTGGACCAGTTCCATGACCAGTTGCGGATGCTGCGGGAGAAGGAAGGGTATCTGGAGGCGCAGCTTTCCAGTATCCCCACGGACGACGCCAACACCGACAAGGGGCGGCTGCGGGAGCTGCGGGTGAAGCTTGTGGACCTCAAGACCCGCCTCTCCGATGCCCATCCCGATGTGATCAAGGCCCGCTCCGAGATTGCCGCCCTTGAAAGACAACTCAAGGGGTCGGGGCGCAATATGGAAAGCAAGCCCGACAATCCTGCCTACGTGACCCTTTCCGCCCAGTTGGCCAGCACTCGGTCCGAGATCGAATCGGTCAAGCGCCAGGTGCTGCTGGCCCAGGGCAAGCGCGACAGTTACCGCCGCCGCCTGGAGGCTTTCCCCCAAGTGGAGGAGGGGTACAAGGTGCTGCTCGTGGAGCGGAACAACCTTCAGCTCAAATATGACGATCTCTCCAAGAAGTTCATGGAAGCCAAGGTGGCCCATGGCCTCGAAAAGGAGCAGATGGGGGAACGCTTCACCCTTATCGACGCGGCCCGGCTCCCCGAGAAGCCGGTGAGCCCCAATGTGCCGGCCATCCTCGTTATCGGCCTGATTCTCGGGCTGGGTGCCGGCATTGGCACCGCCGCCTTCAGGGAATACGGCGATCAGTCCGCCCACGGCATCGAAACCCTGGCACGGGCCACGGCCCTGCCGGTGCTCGCCGCGATCCCCGAGATCGTCACCCTGGAGGAAACCGACGTTCGCAAGCGGCGTTATCGGATGGCGGCAGCCGGGGTGGCCATGGTCATCATTGTGGCGATTCCGCTTATTCACTTCTTCGTCATGGATCTGGATATCATCGTGGCCAAGATGATGCGGCGGCTCTCCGTCTAGCAGGACGTTCCTGCTGAGACCTGACAGGAAAGGAGCAGAGTGACATGGCGGAAACATCGACAGCTCTTGAACGGATGAGAAAAAAGGTCCTGGAGTCGGCCCGTTCCGACAGCCAGGAAGCTGTTTCAACCGAAGCGCCCCGGCTCAAGGCGGCACTGCCGGCGCCCGAAACAGAGGCGGTTGTCTTCGAACCGGTGGAGCAGCGGGCCGAAACGGCGCCTAAACGGAAGCTGTCCACCTTGGGTCGGATGGGAAAGACTGCCTTTGGTCTGATCTCTTCCCGTCGGGAGAACGCGCTTCCTGCGACAGTAGATTCAGGGATTGGGGCCGATCTGCACTACGAGGCAACTCAACCCATGGCTGAAGCGGACACATGCTGCGGAAATCTCGCCGTGCAGGCGCCTGAACCGGTGGTTTCACCGGACGAAGTTATAGATAGTACTGGAGTAGATCCTTGCATCGATCACACGGATGATAAGCGCCAGCCCTCCGTCGTCAACAGGGAAAAGATCGGCTGGGTGTCGCCGGCCTATACCGTCTCGCGCTCCGTCCGCCTCGACCCGCAGCTGGTGGCGAGAAATAAATGTGTCGCCTTTCTGCCCGACGCCGACGAGGTCGAATCATACCGCGTGCTCCGTACCCAGATTCTCCAGCGCAGCCGTGCGCGGGGCGGAAACACCATCATGATCACGAGCGCTCTTCCGGGCGAGGGAAAGACCCTCACCGCCATCAACCTGGCCCTCACCTTTGCCAAGGAGTTCCGCCAGACCGCGCTTCTGGTCGATTGCGACCTGCGCCGCCAGCGGATCCACGAGCTTCTCGGCATCGGGGGTGAGAAGGGGCTCAACGACTATCTGCTGGATGACTGCCCCATCTCTGATCTCATGGTATGGCCCGGCGTGGAGAAGCTCACCCTCATTTCCGGCGGCAGGACCATCACCGAAAGCAGCGAGCTTCTCGGCTCGCCCCGCATGAAGGAGTTGGTGGAAGACATGAAGCACCGCTACCCGGAGCGGTACGTGATCTTCGACGTGCCGGCCGTCCTGAGCGGGGCCGACGCCCTGGCCTTTGCGCCGCTGGTGGACCATATCGTCGTCACCGTCAAGGCGGGTGAGACCCCCATGTCCGAAGTCACCCGGGCGATCAAGATGCTCCCCCGGGAGAAGGTGCTTGGAGTGGTGCTGAACCGCCGGCGCAGGGGCGACGCGTAGCAAAGACGTGGAATTCGCCGCAGGTCATGACGGGGGCACGATCCGGGCCATCAGGTTCGCGGTCGTTGCCCTCGTCCTGTTTCTGGCTCAATTCCTGGTTCCGGAGGCCGCATTCGAACCCCTTAACCGCGTCACCGCCATCATGGCGGCGGAACTGCTGGGTCTCATGGGGCGCCATGCCCAGGCAGCAGGCACCCTGGTACGGCTTGACGGCTTCTCTGCCCGGGTCGTGACGGAATGCTCCGTCATCAACCCCGCCATCCTTTTCATCTCCTTCGTCTTCGGATTCGCCGCCCCTCTCCGCGCCAAAGCTGCCGGCATCCTGGCCGGCATTCCCATCCTCAACTCGATCAATGTCCTCCGCATCGCCGCTGTCATCGCTACGGGCGCGGCGGTTCCAGCCCTCTTCGAGGCGGTTCACGTCTACGTCGGGCAGATACTCATGGTGGGCGTGGTGTTATTCGGGGCGATTCTCTGGAGCCGGTGGGCCTCCGCCGATGGGGTTGCAACCTTTCCGTTTGTTCCCGGGGTACTGGCGTGGTCGGTGATTCTCTTCGTTCCGTGGCTCTTCATGAACCGTTGGTACGTGGCCGTGGGCGATATACCGCTCAGGTTATTGTTTGAAATGGCCGGAAGGCCCGTGGAGCTTCCCGTCGAGCGTCCTCTCTACTACCAGACCTTCAACAGCGTTCTCTTCGCGTCACTGGTCCTGGCGACAGGCTCCATCCCGATCCGGCGAAAAGCCGTATTCCTTGCGGGGGGGCTGGCCCTGCTGGCCGTGGGGCATCAGCTCTTCCGTGTCTGCAACATCCTCTTTTCAGCCTTCGGCATCCGCAAGGCCTACCTCGCCTCCGTGGCTATCCATGAAATTTCCGGATATCTCCTGCCGTTTCTGCTGTGGTTCATCCTGTGCCATAGGAAATCAAGACCGTCTGCGCACCGCCAGCGCTCCGCCGAGAAAGACTGCCGAGAAGCCGATCCCCCAGGGTGAGAGCGCCGGCACGAAATTCGACTCCGGCAACCCCATTGACGAAAAAAGATCGAGCCGCGGGAAGACCCCGCCGGTGCGCTGGTCGGTCACCGGTTTTCCCGAGGAAATGAGACGGGAGATGAGCTGGTCGGGCGTTTCATTGGGGTATTGGGCCTTCAGTACCGCCACGGAACCCGCTACATGGGGCGCCGCCTGGGACGTCCCGCCCATGGTCGAGCCGGCAGCAGTGATGAATGCCCCCGGCGCCAGCATGTTGAGGAACGTGGCGGTGTTCGACATGCAGGGGATCTTGTCGGCTGCGCTGCTCGCGTCGGTGCAGGCGGTCCACTTGATCCCTCCCACGTTCGCATCATACACCGCACCCACCGACACCGCGGCCGGGGTGCAGGCGGGGCGCGAGATACCGTCGGTATACCCTTCGTTTCCCGCCGAGACGACCGTCACGATTCCCGCGCTCTTGGCGTTATTGATGGGGGTCACGTAGGGATTGGTCCCCTTGTTGCTGCATGCTGCGGTGTTGCGGCTGCCATCCCCCAGGCTCATGTTGAGGGCCACAATGTTGTATGTTGCCCTGTTTGAAATGGCCCAGTTGATTCCCGCGATAACCAGGGCATCGGAAGAGGTGCCGTCGGGATTGAACACGTCGAGAACGGCAAGTTTCGCACCGGGAGCGACACCGGCGACAATACCGGCCACGTTGGTGCCGTGGCCCAGGTCGTCCAGGGCGTTGTCGTTGGTGGCAATATCCACCGATGCCGCAACCTTGCAGTCGGCCGGAACCCCCGGCGCGGTGCAGGAGCCGAAGGCCGGCAGCGTATAGTTTACCCCGCTGTCGATTACCGCCACGGTTGTGCCGCTGCCGGTTTTTCCGATGGTGGCGAGTGGGGGCTGGCCGATGAGGGGGAGGCTCTCGGCGAGATGGGGCCGGATGACGCGGTTTTCGTACACAGCCTGGATGCCGGGAGCCGTCAGGAGACGGTCAAGGGCCTTTGTGGATCGAATTCTGGCGAAGAGCATCGGCAGGTGGGAGTAATCGGTTATCACCTCTCCCCCCTCGGCCCTGAGTGCGCCGATAACGTGGGATTTGGCAACGGCACCCTCATCGAGCAGGATCAGCATCTCCTGGGGAGCGCCGGATGAAAGTCGTTGCCGCATGCCGGGCGGTTCAACGGGCGCGGCGGCAGCGACGGACGCGGGGCTTTGACTGAAAAGGGCGGCAAGGAGAGTAGCGGCGAGGATTTGCCGGATGACGGGAAGACGGTGTGCGGGCATGACAGTCTCCATTTGGCGGGAGGATTGATTCATGCTTAAGAATGGCAGATGAAGTTCTCTTCGGTGTTACGGTGGGGTCTGAAGTGTGTGAATGTGCGGGAATTTTGGGTGGGAGCGGCCCCTGTGACAGGGGCCGCCATGGAGGTCAAGACTGGCGCTTGCGCCGGATGCCGGCGAGGCCCGCAAGACCCGAACCCATGAGGAAGAGGGCAGGGGGGACGGGGACGGTGGTGGCACTGGCGGGTGTTATGACCGTAACGATCCCTGGGCCGCTTGGGGCGACCTCGGTGATAATAGGGGGGAGTGGTTGTTGGGTGAAGAATGCGCTCATGCTTCGTATGCTGCTTGAACCTATCGTCGCCATGCGGCTTCCGCCGGCGCCGAAGGTGTCGGAGGTGTCGAAGAAGAACCCCTGGGAGTAGGAGAGTTGGGTGAAGGTAAAGTCCATGGGTTCTACGACGGTCACGATGCCGGCTTTTTCAGGGGGAGCGATGACGGTGATGATCCCCTTGTTCCCTTTATCTTCAATCGGATTGATGACAGTGAGAATGGTGTTGCCACCGCTTAGGCTCTGGTTTAAGCCGGGATGCTTAACATCAGCGCTTGAGGAAAAATCGGTGTATGCCGCCAGGGTATTGCCGGCAAGTCCGAGCAGGAGGGCCGCGGCGAGTGTGGCGGTGAAATTTTTCATTGTGTGCCTCCATAGTCCGGAATGGAAAAAGAGGGGCCTCGGTGGAGGCCCCTCGAAGATACACCGCAGGTAGGCGGGATTAGGGAAGCTGCGGATTGACGGCGCCGAGAAGGTAAGGATACTCGGCCTCGGAGCCCTTGAAGAACTTCATTTCGTCCTTGGTGGCCCAGTACTTGGCTTTGGTGGCAGGGACGTTGGCCGGGGCGGAAGCGTAGGCCACGAGGGCGTCGACAATCGGGCGCTGGGCAATGGTGGTGCGGGCGGTATCTTCATAGACCCACTGGGTGGTCCAGAAATCGTAGACGCCGTTGCGGAGGTTGTAGCGGGTGCCGAAGTGGCCGTTGTACTTGACAGCCTTCACGTTCTGGCTGGTGCCGGCCGCACCGACGGTCTGGTCGGCGTCTGCATAGCCTATGGCGCCGATTGCGGATCCGGAGGGGGTTGCTGTGCTGTTGCCGTTTACGCACTTGATGAGGTCGGTGGAGCCTTCGTTGAACCAGACGGCGCCGGGGTTCTCGAAGCTGGCGAGGCCGCTACCCCAACCATTGCCGCGGACCACCGAGAAGTCGAGGGCTGCTGCTGTGCCGGATCCGGCGTGGCGGAGACATGCAACAACCGGTTGAGCCGTGAAGTAGCCGCCAAAGTCAGACCAGTCGGCTATCGTGCCAGAGAAGATGGATACCGCCTGGAGGCGGGTAATGTTGTCGATGGTGCTGGCAGCACCGCAGGATCCGGCTGTACCGCCGCAGTCGGCATCGCTGGCGCAGTATTCCCCAGCCATGGCCCCGGCAGCAGTGGTGCACTTCTTGGCGGTTACGGCATTGTTCACAAAGAAGCCGAAGGGGACAACGAGGGGATTGTAAGAAGTGAGGCCGGAAGCGTTCTCGCCGGTCAGGACGTTGTCAACAAGACCGCCGCCAAGGGGGCCGAACTTCTGGCCATGGCTCTCCTGAACAAAAGCCTCGCCGGATACATCGGATGCTCCGAGGGTAATGGTCTGGCAGGTAAGGGTGTTGGGAGCGGTGATCGAGTCGGCCATTTTGCGCTGGTAGGCGTTGGGGCAGCTATCGGGGTTGGTGGTCCCCTTCAGGGAGCGGACCGACTCATAGGAGGCCTTGGAGGAGTAACGAATGATTACGTCGTTGCCGCCGAAACCGGAACAGGCCTTACCTGAAGTAATGCCGTGCTTCTTGCTGCTGTCTTCTGCCTTGGTAACAGAGGAGCATCCTTTGGCGGTGAGGAAATTGGTTGCTGCTGTGTTCCAGAAGAGGTACTGGGCAGAGGCACCGTAGATGTTGACTTCGACGGTGGCGGCTTGCGCGATGGCAGCTGTCGAGAGAACAGCCACTGCGGCCACCATAGTCTTGAGAGCTTGCTTTTTCATTGCATTTGTCTCCTTGTTTGAATTGTGAGCCCCCTTCAGTAGGGGGCTCTTGAAGGAATATTTCAGTTATTGCTTCTTGCGGCGGATGCCGACGAGCCCAAGGAGACCGGAGCCCATGAGGAAAAGTGCAGGAGGGACTGGAACGTTCGACGCAACCTGGGTACCGCCAGTAGAGAGGGTCTTTATGGTGACCTGTTTGGCGCCGGCAGCGCCGGAGGTAAGGCTCGGGTTGTCCCAGAAGAAAAGGTTCTGCTTCACTTCACCGCCCGTGGCAAGGGCGGCAAGGTTCATCTCGCCGTTAGCGACGGTGTACGTGGTGTTGAACTTGCCTACCCTGGTGCCGTTGCCGTCAAGTTTGTTCCAGTAGGAAGAGGGGTTAGTCATTGCGAGTGTCACAGTTGAAGTGGCAGATGGAGCATAAATTCCGAGAGTATTAGATATCATTGAACTTGTGGTGCCCCACTGAGTAGTGGCAATGCTTTGCGTGTCGGTCTTGCTGGTGAGCCAGAGGTCCTTGTTGGCGACGTTCACAGCATAGTATGCAACGTTGAGGTTGGACAGCGCCGACGTGGCCAGCGTGCCCCCGAGGTAAGAGTCGGCACCGGCGCCAAGTGTTACTGGGCCGCTCTTTGCGGCTGTGATGATGTCTTTAACTTTGCCGAGGTCGGTGGCAACTTCCGTCATCACGGTTTTGTCGTACACTACCCGAATGAGGTGGTCTTGCTCAAAGTACGCCATTGCATTCCCGGCCATTGCTGCAGTCATCAGTGCGCCCGCGAGAAGGGCAATCATCTTCTTTTTCATTTTCTTGATCCTCCTGAGTTCGATAATGTTTGTGTGTGTCCTGCGTGTTGATACTGCTTCGACGTCCTGTCGTTTCCATTACCGCCCCAGGCAACCCGGCCATCCATCGGCCGGATTCGCCTTCTGACGTATACCGGCGTTGGCTCGTGCGGGGCTACTCAACGTACCTTCAGGTACGCCTCCGTCGCCTCCTCCTCGCCGCCTTGGTCTCCGTCAGAAATCGAATCCGTCTCGTGGACCCGTAGGCTTTCCGTCACACGGTTACCCGTGTTTTGGCCTTTACTGGTGCATCGTCGAAGGCGCGGGGCCTTCGTGTAATACCGTCCGGTATACGGTCTTTTCCTTTCAACACCTCCTTTCGTCAGTTTGGGCCGGGCAACAAAAAAGCCCGCATCAGGCGCCATGGGCGCTCGTGATGCGGGCTTTCCGTTTCCTGTCCGGCAGGTCGGCAAAGTACCCGGCGTTATCGAGTCAATTGTGTTATGTGGTTACGCGCTAAAGAGCTTTTACCGGTTCCCGGTCCCTAGTCCCCGGTTCCGGCCCTGTTGAAGCTGATTTCCTCGAACTTCTCGATCCGGCCGATACCCCCCTGGCTGAAATTTACCTTGATGTAGCCGGTGAATTCGTTGCTGGAGAGGTCATTGAGCATATCCACCAGCCGCTGGTATTTCTCGGACCGGCTGAGCCTCAGGATTTTTCCGTTCTGCCGTTCCACATTCAATGTCGTCACCGCTCTTCCCTTGCAATGCCTCTCGGTTTTGGCCTTTGTCATGTGACACGCCCAAGCTTAGCAGCGGTTTATTACAGGCAAACGAAAGATTCATGACAATTAGTTTAAAAATGTTTATGGCGTCCCCGGCTTCGCTTTGACCCCGTCAATCGGAACGAAGCGGGACTCTAGCAGCGGATTGTTGCGAATCAATGACAATTCCTTGAAATTTTGATGAATTGCGCCGGAAAAGGGAGCGTGAATATCCTTGTTGAGGCAATAATCAATAATTTCAGATCATTAGGTTGATTTCACGATGTGGCCGGCAAGATAAAGCCGATTTTAAGAAAAAATCATCATGTCCGAAGCGAATCTGTAACAAACAGCTGATAGGGTGCGTCGGTCCGTGAGGGTGCCGATAGACGAGCTGAAAGGCGGGGTAGTTATATGTATAGATATGCACGTAAGTATGCTTTTGCTGTTGTTGCCGTGGGTCTGGTCGCGGGTTGCGCCGCTCCGGAGAGGGGCAGATTGATCAAGGCTGGCGACCCGGTGCAGGTCACCTACACCTGCTTTGACGGTACCGGTGCCCTGGCGGCAACTAACGTCCGGGAAGCGGCGGAAAGCGGCGGAGTCAAAAAGGGAGCGCTCTTTGTTGCTCCCCGCGAATTCTCGCCCCTGCAACTCACGGCCGGAACCAGACCCGAGTCGAAGGACAAGGGCTTTGATGACGAACTGGCGGCCGGACTTGCCGGGGCGGTGGTGGGCAAAGGGGTCGACGAGACGGTGAGTGTTGAACTGGTCGGCGGCCCCCTGGAAGGACTGTCCGGCGGGGACCGTTACCTGAAGATGGCCACGGTCCGCAAAAGAGCCAAGGAGCTGCGGTTGGGGAGGGAGGAATACCTCACCAGGACCGGCCGCGAGCCGGAGAAGGGGCGCAGGTTCGTGCTTGATCCTGCCTTGCCCGGGGTGGTCGAGGAGGTTTCCGACAAAGAGGTGGTCATCCGCTTTCCCCTCCCCGAGGGAGGCGTGGTGCAGACCCCCTTCGGTCCGGGCACTGTGCGGGACGGGGGCGACCAGTGGGAGATTGTCATTGATGCCGCCGTGGGGCGGATCGTGCGAAGCGGCCCCCTGGCGGGAAGGATCAGCGACGTGAACGAGCGTTTCTTCACCATTGACTACGGCTATCCCTTTGGCGGCGAGTCGCTGCGGTGCGACGTGAAGGCGGAGAAGGCGGAGAAGGTGGAACAGGCGGGGAAACCCTGAGAGACAAGGGAGCGGCCACGATGAACAGAATAGCCACGTCAAAAATAGTTGCCATGATGCTTGTTGTCGCGGTGGCCACCCCGGCCCTGGCGGCTGAACCACGGAATGGGGAGTCGGCCGGGGCCGACGCGGTCCTGACAAAAGCCATCGAAGATGCGCTCGGCAATGGAACGGGTTCCGTCAGTGTTGATCTGCCGCAGGCTGAAGGGAAGGCAAAAGCCGGCGATCTCGTGACGGTCCGCTACACCATGACCACGGCCGATGGTGCCCTGGTGGCCACCACCGAGGAGTCGGTGGCCGCTGACAAGGGGCGCCCGCGCTCCGTGGCATTCACGGCCCGAAGCCACTACCGCCCCGAAGAGGTCGTTGCCGGCGGCGAAGGGAATCTTCCGGGGGTGGCAGAGGCGGTCATCGGCATGGGAGAGGGGGAGAAGAAGCGGCTCACCCTCGCCGTCGACAAGGCGTTCGGCGCCCGTGACCCCCAGCGGGTCGTCACCATGGCGACGGTAAAGAGTCTCCCCCGGACGGTCGCCATTCCGGCGGCTGACTACGTGAAGAATTTCGGTGCCTTGCCGGTGGTGGGAAAGGAACTTCCGGTGGTTCCCTATTTCCCGGCCAGGGTCATCGAGGTGACCGAGCAGCAGGCGAAGCTGCAACTCCTCGCCAGGGACGGCGAGCGGTTCACCGAAAGCTTCGGCGCCGTGGAAACGAAGGTGGAGGGGGAGTCGGTGAAGATCCGCCTGGTCCCCACCATTGGCGCTCCCTTTGAGTTCCGCGGAAGCCGGGGAGTTATCACCGCCGCCGGCGAGGAAAACTTCACGGTGGATTTCAATCATCCCCTGGCCGACCGGAGCGTGGTGCTCGATCTTGAAGTGGTTTCGCTGACCAAGGGGGAGAAATTTGCGGCCATATCCGTTCCGTGGCTCGAAAATCACGATCAGGGGCTTGAGAAGGCGAAACAGGAAGAGAAGCCCGCAGTGCTGGTCCTCTACGCCGACTGGTGCCAGTGGTGCAAGAAGCTCTTTGGCGAAACCGCGGGGGATCCGCGGATAAAGGCGGTTTCCAACCGTTTTGTCTGGATACGGGTGAACTCGGACAAGGAGAAGGCATACAAGGAACAATACGGCCAGGACGGCTATCCGCTGATCGTGCTCCTCGACCGGCAGGGAAAGGTGGCCAAGAAGCTTGACGGCTTCCGCGATGCCGCCGGCCTGCGGGAAGAGCTGAATGCGCTGCTGTAGTTCACAGACTCCTCCATTCAATTCAATGCTCTGAAAGGCTTACCGACCATGACCACCATATTTCTGCCGATGCCCGACCGGTTGCGGCCCCTGCTTCGTATTGCCTTCATGTGTGGGGTCCTCGCCACTCTGCCGATTCTCTGCGATGTGTATGCCGCCGACGAGCCCCCTGCCGCCCGGGACGAAGCACGCCCGGAAGAGGCCGCGGAGCCGGCGGCAACCTCCGCTCCCGCTCCCGCGGAACAGCCGGTAACTTTTGCAATTACCACCATACTGGTGGAGAGGAATACCCTTTTCGCCTCGGACAGGTTGCAGGAGGTGCTGGCCCCCTTCGTGGGCGATGGCAAGACCGCCGATGATGTGGAAAAGGCCCGGGAAGCGCTGGAGAAATTCCACCACGATCAGGGCTATCCGACGGTGATCGTGAACATCCCCGAGCAGTCGGTGGAGGAAGGGATTATCCGGTTGCAGGTGGTCGAGCAGCGGATCAATACGGTTACTATCACGGGTAACCGCTATTTTTCACGGGAAATGATCCTGGAAAAGTTCCCCTCGCTCCAACCCGGCGGGATCCCCCATGTTCCGACCCTCCAGGCCGAGTTCGCCAAGGCGGGACGGAACCCGGACCTCAAGATCACGCCGGCCATGGCGCCTTCCAAGGAAGTGGGGTATGTGGACGTGGAGCTGAAGATAGAGGAGAAGCTTCCCCTGCACGGCAGCCTGGAGCTGAACAACCGGTCGAGCCACGACACCTCCGCTCTGCGGCTCAATGGAGCCATCCGCTACGACAACCTCTGGCAGCGGGAGCACTCCGTCGGGCTCCAGTACCAGACCGCACCGGAAAAAACACGGGAGGTCCAGATCCTCTCCGGCTCCTACGTCCTTCCCGATCCGTGGCATGACGACCGGCGGATCGTTCTCTACGGCGTCTGGTCCGATACCAATACCTTTGCGTCCCTTGGGGATATGCAGGTTCTCGGTAAGGGAATCATCGTGGGGGGGCGGTACCTGATTCCGCTTACCGGCAAGGGCCTTTACAACCACAGCGCCACCCTGGGCATCGACTACAAGAGGTTTGACGAGAGTGCCGGGTTCAAAACCCGCGTAAGCTACCTGCCGCTGTCGACGGCCTACGATGCGTCGTTTCAGGATTCCACCGGGTACACCCTCTTCAACGCCGGTCTCAACTTTGCTTTCCGGGGGGCAGTGACGGACCAGTCGGAAATGGCCGTCAAGCGCTCCGAAGCCAAGGGAAACTACCTGGCCGCCGTCCTCGGGCTGGAACGGCAGCAGAAGCTTCCCCTCGGCATGGGGCTCCGCGCGCGGATTGACGGACAGCTCTCCAGCGAGCCACTTATCCCCAACGAGCAGTTCGTGGCCGGCGGTATGGACAGTGTGCGGGGGTACAAGGAGAGCGAGGCCCTGGGCGATAACGGCTTCCATGGCTCCGTTGAGCTTCGGGCGCCTGACGTTACCCTGGGTAGCGTCATGAGCATGACCCCCTATTTTTTCTACGACATGGCGGCCGTCGAGCTGAAAAAGCCCCTCCCCGGCGAGAACCGCAGTCAGACCCTTCAGGGAACCGGGGCCGGCGTGCGGGGGATGCTGTTCAAGTTCATCGATTACCAGGTTGATTTCGCAGTTGCCCTCTCCGATTCGGACCGGATCAAGGAAGGGGACCGGCGGGTGCATTTCAGGGTCAGCTGCGCGTTCTAGCAACGGGAGAAGGATATGAGCAGGAAACATTCAATCGAAACCAGATCCATCGCCCTCTTCATGGCGACGACCACCGCGCTGTCGCCGGTGCTGGCCAGCGCCCAGGGAGTGCCGCGCGCAGCATCGCAGACAACGGGCGTTCCCCGGACCGCTGCCGTCCAGAGTTCGGGTATTCCCCGGGTCCTGTCCAATCTCATCCCCCCCACGGCCACGACCCTGCCGCAACTCAAGCCTGGCGGGGTTCTGGCCAATGCCGCGGTCGACACAACCGGCAATCTCCTTACCGTGAACCAGAGCGCCGACAAGGCGGTCATCGACTGGAACTCCTTCAACGTCGGCCGGGACGCCACGGTCCGGTTCAACCAGAACAAGGAGTGGTCGGCACTTAACCGGATCTGGGATGCCAACCCGAGCCAGATCTTCGGAACCGTCAAGGCCGACGGAAAGATTTACCTCATCAACCGCAACGGAATTCTCTTCGGCAAGGATGCGCGGGTCAATGTCAACTCCATCGTTGCATCGTCGCTCCACATCACAAGGGAGAACTTCGATAAGAGCCTCCTGAAATTCAGCAACCAGCAGGGGACTCCGGATGCCCCTGATGTGGCCATGCAGACCTACATGGCCAGTGCCGTGGCCAACGACGGTCAAATAACCACTGAAAAGCAGGGTGTCGCGATCCTCATGGGCTCCCAGGCGGAGAACCGTGGGCAGGTAGTTTCGCCCGAGGGTCAAATCGGCCTCGCGGCCGGCGACGAGGTGGAGCTTGCCCCCGACGAGAGTGGCAAGCGGCGGTATCTGGTTAAGGTTACTGCCAATCCGGGTGTTGCCGTCAACCGGGCCGAAGGGGCAATGACGGCCGACTCCGGCGTCATCGGCATGTATGGCCGTCAGGTTGTTCAGGACGGCACGGCACGGGCTGTTTCCGCCATCAAGAAGAACGGCGTCATCGAACTTCTGGCCACCGACTCGATTTCATTGGGGAAGGGGAGCAGAACGGAAAGCCCCGTTTCCGCTTCCTCGGAAACGGCCCATGAATCCTTCGAGTTCAAGGGGGGCGACATCCAGCTCAAGGGTCTCATGCCGGTGGTGGACACGGCGCCGGACAGTTCGCGTGTGCCGGCGAAGCGGATCAATGTGGAAGGAACGGTTTCGGCCCCGTCGGGGAGCGTGGTTCTCGAAGCCGATGAACGAGTTTATCTGGCAAGTGGCGCCAAGGTTGACGTAAGCGGGACCGAGGTCAATCTCGCGGCCGACGCGAACCGGATCGAATTCACCTACACCTCCGAGATCCTGAAGGACGAGTTCACCCAGAAGAGCGGTTTCCTCAAGGGGAAGACCGTCTCCATCGACGCCCATCAGGGGGCGAGCATCGGCGATGTTTCCGGCGAACTGGGAAAACGGGAGAAGACGGCCCTTGAGCGAGGCGTGACCGGTGGCGATATCTCGATATCGGCCCGCTCGGGAGATGTCATCGTCCGGGAGGGGGCGGAGCTGAACTTCTCCGGCGGCAAGACCAACTACGATGCAGGGAGCTACTCCACCACCCGACTCACCTCCCAGGGGAAGGAATACGACATTGCCACGGCTCCCCGGGAACTGGTTTACGATGGCCAGATCACCAAGGAATCCTTCCATGCTGCCCACTCCGAAGGTGCCGATGCCGGCAGTCTCGTCATGGTGGCGCCCAGGATGGCGATGGACGGCTCCATGAAGGGCTCGGTCACCCGGGGGGTATTCCAGACGCTGCAGGCCGAGCCGGTGAACGGAACCGGCAAACAGTCGGGCCGGGGGCGGAAGATGCCCATTGCCGGCACCGTTGAGTTCGGACAGAAGTCCACTAACCTACCCCCCGATACCGAAGATGCCGTGCTGGGCGATACGGTTATCGCGGCAAACGTCCCATCTCTTCAGGAGGATTTCACCGCCGACAGCGACCTTGCTGCACAGCGCAACGCCACCCATCTGGCGGCAAGCACCATCAATAACTCGGGAATCGGGACGCTGCGAGTCAGCTCCAACACCACCATCAGGACCGAGACGGGGGCTTCCGTCCGGCTCCAGCCCGGCGGGGAGCTGTCGCTGACGGCCCGCGGGATCGTTCACCAGGGTGAAATCGCTGTTGCCGGCGGCACGGTGAACCTGGTGACCCAGAACAACATCACCAACTTCAAGACCCTCCGGGATAAAGCGAACCCACGGGCGGTTACGGTAGCCGATGAAGGGATAACCATCGCAGCGGGAAGCGCCATCAGCACCGCCGGCGAGGTGGTGGACAACGGCCCGGCGGTAAGGGTGAAGACCCAGGGGATGGAGGCCGTAAGGACCAACGGGGGAACGGTAAAGATATTCGACCGGACCGCCAAGGGTCATGGTGTGGATGTGGCCGCCGGTTCGAACGTTGATGTGAGCGGCGGTCATGTGATTGACTCAAAAGGCAAGGTGTCGGGAGGCGATGCCGGTTCGGTGTCCCTGCAGGGGGAGCGGGTCAGCCTCGATGGCGATATTTCCGGTTACTCCCTCGTGGGGAAAAAGGGTGGCAGCATCAGCGTCCACGCCGGCGAGGTGGTGGTTGCCGCCGATCCCTCCGCAGTCGAAAACGCCGACCTGAAAAAGACCGTCATCGACGACAACCGCTTTGACGGCTCCGGATTCAGTTCCATCGAATACAAGGCCGAGCGGAACCTGACCGTGGCGGAAGGGGCAAACCTGGCCCCTTCGGCTGTAAAGCGATTCACCTCTACCCGCGGTGGCAGCAGAGTCGTCAGCTGTTCGGTGAACGACGATCTTGTGGGGCCGTCGAAAGTTAAATTGGCGGCCGGCGTCAACCTGGACCGCAACGACCGGGAGGTGGTCCCCAGCGTGTACGACGCCAAGGTCGTCATCGCGCGGAATACCACGATCAAGACCCCATACGCCGGCGAAATCTCCGTGTCGGGACCGGAAGTGGACGTGGCGGGAACTCTCTCGGCACCTGCCGGAAAGATCACCCTGACAGCCAAGTCCCGTTCCGTCATCCTGAGACCCACGGCCCGCGTCCTGGCGTCCGCCTACCTGAAAATCGACCTGAAGCCGCTGGTTCCCAATGTTCCCCGGGGGTATACGGCTTACGATGCCGGTACCGTGAGGATCGAAGGGGTGAGCCTGAATCTGATGCCGGGCGCCATTATCGACGTGTCAGGTTCCGCGCCCGCCACCAGCTACGCCAGGACCGGCAGGGGCGCCGTCATCACCCGGACCGTTGCCGGCGCGCCGGGTGAGGTTCAACTCGTCTACTCCGACCCGGTGCAGCCCGAAAACCTCCTTGGCACCGACTTCCGGTCCGCCGCGTTTCTGCCCGGTCTGCGGGGGGGCTCCTTCTCGCTCCTTTCCCAGAGCATCGAGCAGGGGCTGTCGCTCCGCGGAGAAGAACTTGTGCGGCTCGCCGCCGACGGCTTCGATTCATTTTCATTCACCAGCAAGAAATCCCTCACCTTCCTGGACGAAATGAACCTGATTGCCGGCAGGAAGATCCTTCTCGACGCGCCGGAGATGATCGGCGCCGATGGTCGTTCCGTGGCCCTGAGGGCGCCCTGGCTGGTGCTGCGCAACACCCTCGTGGGCGACGATCCCTCCGTGCGCCCCGCTGCAGCAGGGAGCGGCACTCTTACCCTGACCGCCGACTGGCTCGATGTGGACGGGGCGGTGGCCCTCTCGCGGTTCGACAGCGTGAGCGCCGACATCCGCAACGACATCCGCCTCTTCGACCGGACCTATTCCATGGACGGTTCCAACTGGAAGTGGCACGGCTCCCTTGTGGTGCCGGGTAACCTCTCTCTCACGGCCGACCGGATCTACCCGGCCATGCACTATCTGGACCCCGCCTATCCGTCGCGGGGGATGGTGCCGTCGGACTTCGCCGTGAAAGCCGGGCGCGACATCACCATTCTCCCCGCGACGGTCCGGAGCACCCTGCCGGTTCCTTCGGCCGGGGGGGCGCTCCTCTTCCAAGCCGGAGGCAACATTATCCAGCAGGGGACTCTCGCCGCGCTGGCCGGCACGATCAGGCTGGAGGCCAACCCCGATACGGGGCGGGTTTATCTGGGCGAGGGAAGTGTCACCACCGTCAAGGGTGAGGGGATGGTCCCCTTCGGGGAAGTCCACGAACTCTACTGGGAACTGGTGGACAAGAATAATCCGAAACTCCTCGGCAACAAGATAACTGCTGCTCCTGACAAGGAGATAAGCGCCACCGGAAACGAGGTCATCGTCCGCGACGGTGCGGCCCTTGATCTCTCCGGCGGCGGCACCCTTTACGGCTACCTGTTTCAGCCGGGGCTCGAGGGGAGCAGCGATCCCCTCGGCAAGGCAGGCCGCTACGTGATTCTTCCCGACAATTCGGTCTCGCTCCCCGGAGACCGGGTCTACCTGGAAGGGAGCGACCTCCTGGCGGCTGGGTACTACACCCTGCTCCCCGTGCAGTATGCATTTCTTCCCGGAGCACTGGTCGTGACCGACACCGGCAAGGCCATGAACCCCGGCGAACGGACGAAGAGCTGGGACAACCATACCATTGTCGTCGGGAGCGTCACCAGGGATGCCACCTCCCTCGGCACTACGAAACTCACCGGCTTCGAGGTGAGGCGGGCAGCCGATGTGCTCCGGGAGGGGAACTTCACCGTTGCCTCCCTGGAGGCGGGTGATGCCGGCTCCCTTGCGCTCAAGGGGAACAGCACCGTCGTCGACGGGAACGTCTCGGCCCGCCCCCTTGCGGGCTACCAGGGCGGAACGCTGGAGCTGAGCGGCAGGAACGTCAACGTCCAGTCGACGCGGGTTCCCCTGCCAGCCGGCTTCGGCGCGGGGAACCCCCTTGAGGCCCTTCCCGACAATCTCCGGGATCGGCTCTTCGTGACTGCGGACTTCCTGAACGGCGGGTTCAGCCGTATGACGCTCGGTGACACCATCAAGGCCGACACCGTTACGGTCGAGAGTGGCAGCTCCATCGCCGCCGGCGGCATTACCCTGGCCGCGAAGAACTCCGTCATCCTCGGCGAGGATGTGAATCTCTCTGCAACGAAAAGTGCCGGAGACGGTGTTGTCGCCATTGTCACGCCCACCGGCGATGCGGTTTTCGGTGCCGGCTCAACGGTCAAGGGCGAGGCAGGGGTGACACTCGATGCCCGTACCCTGGAGCTTCAGGAAACCGACGCCAAGAAGCAGGCCGGAATCGATGCCAGGGGAGGAACGCTTACCCTGGCCTCCGATACCGTCCAGTTCACCGAGGGTGACGCTGTCCCCGCGGAAAAGGGATTCCATGTTACCGAGAAGCTCTGGACGGCCTTTGGCGCCGCTGATTCCGGTGCCGGCAAAGCCCCGGAAGAAATCGTCATCAAAGGGCGGTCGGCGGTTGCCTTTACCGGCAGCCGCACCCTGAATGCAGCCGGTGACATGGTTATCGATACGCCGAGGATCACCGCTTCAGGGGTGGAGGGAAGCGCCCCCATAATAACGGCCTCGGCCCGGAATCTGACGTTGCGCAACACCGGCAGCCAGTCGACGGATGCCTCGCTTGCAGACACAGCTTCCCTCACCATGGCGGCAGACACGATTACGGTGGATGGGGCGCGCTACGATGCCGCTGCAAAGAAAGTGACCGGCGGTGACCTCCGTTTCGATGGCATGGCCTCGGTGAAGCTTGAGAGCAAAGGTGATGTGACGTTCCGGGGCAAGGGGAGCATGGCCACGGATGGCGACCTCACCCTCGCTGCCGGTCGGGTAACGACCGCCTACCAGCGGGACGGGATGACGCCGTATACCGCCGCCGATTTTACGGTAAAGGGAGGGGGCGCAGTGACCATCGCCAAGGGTGCGGCATCGGTGGAGAGTCCCGCTTCGCCTCCCCCGGAAGGCTCCCTCGCCATCGAAGGGAGATCGGTGCGCCAGAGCGGCACTATTGATGTTGCCGGCGGCCGCCTTGCCATTACCGCCACCGGCGCGGGAGACACTGACGGCATCAGGCTGGAGAATGGCGCGAAGATTCTGGCACGGGGAACCGCTGACGTTGCCGGCGGCATGGTAGCCCTGAAGGCCGATGCGAAAGACGTGCGGATTGAGAGTGGCGCGCTGGTAGACGTTTCCGCCGGTGCCCAGGGGGATGCGGGGAGCGTATCCCTGACGGCGGAGAAGGGGCAGGTCGTGCTTGAGGGGACCGTCAAGGGGGCCGCCCAGAGCCCCGGCCGGGGCGGTTCGCTCGCCATGGACGCCGGTTCGGTCGCCGATTTCGGCACCGTTATCGACACGGCAACGGCAGGGGGCTTCACCGAAGCGGTCAGCGCCAGAATCCGCACGGGCGACGTGAAGGTTGCCTCCGGCAAGACTCTCTCAGCCCGTTCGGTGCAGGTCTCTGCCGACAGCGGCGACGTGTTGGTGAACGGCACCGTGGATGCCTCCCATGCCACGGGTGGCGGGCGGGTGGAGCTTTTCGCCGGCAGGAATGTAACAGTGGCTTCCGGTGGCTCGGTAACGGCGAAGGGGACCGGCGCCGGCGCATCGGGTGGTGACGTGATTCTTGGCAGCGCCGCCAGGAGCGCCGCGGAGATTGCCGCCGGCACTGTGCCCGGAAAGGTGCCGGTCGCATCAGGCGCTACGGTGGACGTTTCCGGCAACGGCGGCCAGGGGGGGACGGTTCTTCTGCGAGGCCAGTACGACGCCGCAAAACGTGACGTGAACATCGATGTCGGCGGGCAGGTGAGGGGGGCGCGGGAGATCGTCGCCGCCGGTGTTGCCGTAAAGGAATACACCGGAGACAAGCAGGTGACGGCCACCGATACCACCTCGTGGAAGACCGAGGCCGATAAAGTGATGGCCAATGCCGCCGCCATCCGCACCCGCCTCGTCGGTGCCATGGATAACGACGCCAAATCTGCCTTCCAGTACCGCCCCGATGTGGAGGTCCGAAGCACCGGCACCATGACCATGAAGAACGATCTGGACCTGAGCACCTGGCGCTACAATGGCCAGCCCGGCTACCTGACCCTGAAGGCGGAGAAGGATCTGGTTCTCGAGAAGAAGATCGTCGATCACCCGACGGCAAGCCTCAGAACACTCCACAGCTCCACCGCCGCCCCATCGTGGGGCGTCAGGATGGCGGCGGGCTCCGACCGGGCCGGCACCAATCCGTTGGCGGTGAAGCGGGGGACCGGTGACCTGAAGCTCACCACCGATGGTTCGCTGGTCTACAGCGAGACAGGAGCCGTGGATTTCGCCTCGGGCCGCGATACGGTTATCGCCAAGGGGGTGAAGAGCATCCCCAGCTACATGACCAACTTCAACTTGAAATACAACCTTGCCACCTACACCGGGAATATCCGGGGGAATGTGGGACGGAACCTTTCCCTTGAGGGGGGAACGGCCATCCAGTCGGCGGTGGGGAACATCGGCATCGACATTGCCGAGAGCCTGGTCAACAAGGGGGCCATAAGGACCACGGGCCAATACCAGGGGAGCATCAACGCGGACGGCACCCAGCCGGGCTTCTTCGATTACTGGAATTTCGCCGGCGGCGGCGATATTGCCATCCGGACCGGCAAGACGGTGGAGGGGACAATCGCCAAGGACAAGTCCTGGGACAACGCCTATCAGAATAGCGATTTGGCTACACGGGATCTCATCCCTAAACTATGGGCCGCAAACTATACCGGTAGTGCCACCACTCCCCAGACCGAGGGAATTGCCGCCATGGGTGGCGGCGACGTCACCGCGGCCGCTGGCGGCGGCG
The DNA here is from genome assembly GCF_018531165.1 of Geobacter grbiciae. Classification (NCBI taxonomy): domain Bacteria; kingdom Pseudomonadati; phylum Thermodesulfobacteriota; class Desulfuromonadia; order Geobacterales; family Geobacteraceae; genus Geobacter; species Geobacter grbiciae. Next base: position 58,917 of record NZ_JAHDIW010000016.1, read on the forward strand.
TGACTGGACAGATGGGGACTTTCGGCAAGGGGAACCTGACGATCACCAGCGGTGGCGACCTGAAGGGACGCTTCCTTGTGAAGGAGGGTGAAGGAAGCCTCACTGCCGCCGGCAACTTCGGCGCACCGCCGGCCGATGCCGCCAAGCTGACGGACAATCCGCCCGAGACGGTGCTGGAGCTCTTCGACGGCAGATTCAACGTTAAGGCCCAGGGTGACGTGGAGCTGGGTACCGTCAACAACCCTACCCTCAGCAACAAGGCCTTCGGCAAATGGAACCTCTCCTATGGCGAGAACGCGGCGGTGAATCTCGCGTCCCGCACTGGCAACGTCTCCTTTTATGGCACCGGCGCATACACCAACTACGACAACGACTCGAACCGTCGTAACCTGGAGAAGATCCTCCCCGGCACGGTTGAGATGACGGCTGCCGGCGACATTCGGCTCTACAGCGACATGTATCTGGCTCCGTCGCGCACCGGAAATCTTGTCCTGAATGCCGGCGGCTCCATCGACGGCTCGCCCGTTGACCCACGCAGCGGTGTGAAGGCACGCATCCTCATGACGGACCAGTCCCCCGACGATTACTACGGCCCGAGCACCGTCAGTCTCTTCGAACGGGTCAAGGCCCTGAGAAACGCCGCCCTCCATGCCGCAGTGCCGGTGCACAGGAACGACAGCACGAAAATTCAGGTTGCTGCTGCCGGTGGTGATATCCGGAACCTGGATTTCATTCTGCCGAAACCTGCGATGCTGAACGCCGACCGTGACATCAGCAACGTTTCCTTCAAGGGGCAAAACCTTCGCGGCAGGGAGACCGACGGGAACGGCGTGGTCACCTACAGCGGGGACGTTACCGAGATCAGCGCCGGACGCGACATCGTGATGCAGGAGCGGCGCTCGCTGAATGGCGCCGACATCAAGACCGGCACCGGATTCGATGTGGCCGGACCGGGGCGCTTTGTGGTCCGGGCGGGGCACGATATCAACCTGGGCAACAGCCGCGGTATTCAGGCCAACGGCAATGCCGAGAATCCGGCACTGGCCAGCAAGGGAGCAGACATCCTGGTAACAGCCGGTTTGACGGCTACCATCCCACCCGGCGATGAAGACAACTATTTCACGCTGCTGAAGTATGCGGCACTCCTTGCCCAGACAAAACTGACGGAGCGTAGCGGCATACTACAGGAGGCTGAAAGAGCATTTCTCGTCGATCCTTACATGGACAAGGATGAAATCTTCTTCGATCGCCAAAAATACGATGCCGGCAAGAAGTACTACGATCTTCTCTGGCAGTTGCGAGATGCCGGCCAGCAGGAGATTGTTGCCGCTGTCAGGGAGAAGGTCATTGTCCCGTTCACGGGCAACCGCTCCACAGGGGGTGGCGGCAATGTCGACATGGCGTTCTCCGAGATCAGCACGAGCGCTGGAGGAAATGTTTCGGCGTTTGCCGGCGGAGACCTGAATGTGGGGAGAACGGCAAAATCAAACAACACCGACAATACCGGCGTCTACACCTCCAATGGGGGGAACGCGAACATTTTTGCGGTCGGTGATGTGAACGTGAATGAGTCACGCCTCATGACGTTCCGGGGAGGAGATATCACTGTCTGGTCCGATGAGGGCGACATCAATGCCGGTCGCGGCTCGCGGACCGCCATCAGCGCCAAGCCCCCACGGATTTCTCCGATAAAGGATGCGGACGGAACTATCACCGGTTACCAGCTGGTGTTCACCCCACCTGCCCTGGGGAGCGGCATGCGTACCGTAACATACGGTGACGATGCCCCGCCGCCGGGAGGCATTTACGCCATGGCCCCCAACGGTGTCTTCGATGCCGGCGAGGCAGGGGTTTCCGGTGGTCGTGTCGCCGTTCTTGCCAATGCCGTTCTGAACGCCGGAAACATCAAGTCCCTGACCGGAGCAGTGACAGGAGTCCCTGTCTCGTCCTCCGCCGTCAGCCTTGGTAGCCTGAGCGGCTCAAGCAGTCTCACCGAAAGTACCAAACAGGCGGAAAAAGCCGTTGGCGGCACAGATAAGGAAAAATCGAGCCAGTCATTGATCAAAAAGGATGAAACGTTCGTCACCTCATGGCTCGACGTGAAGGTAATCGGCTTCGATTCGGAAGATGGCAACGAAAAAGACAAGAAAAAGCAGGAGATGTGATGAGCACACCTGAACGGAGGAGCATGATGAACAGCAGGATGATGGGACGCCTTACGCGGCTGACGCTGGCTGCAGCGGCGCTGGTGATGACGGTGGCCGCCGTGCGGGCCGAGGCGTGGTGGGACGAGAAATGGCAGCAGCGGCGCAAGATCACCATCAACACGACGGCCCAGGGAGCGGAAGTGAAGGAGGCGGTTGCCGATGCGGCGGTGCTGGTCCGGCTCCACACGGGGAACTTCAGCTTCACCACCGCGAAGCCCGACGGTTCCGACGTCCGCTTCGTGAGCGGCGACGACAAGACACCCCTCAAGTTCCACTTCGAGATGTACGACGCGAAGAAGGAGATCGCCCTTGCCTGGGTGAAGGTGCCCCAGGTGGCGCCCAACTCGGGCCAGAACACGATCTGGGTGTACTACGGCAACAGTGGGGTCCAGGCGGCCCAGGACGTCGGCGGCACCTACGATACCCCCCAGGCACTGGTCTACCATTTCAGCGAGACCCAAGGTGCGCCCCAGGATTCCTCTTCGTATAAGAATCACGCGAAGGAGTTTGCCGGCGGGCTCGGCGCGCCGGCCCTGATCGGCGGCGGCGCAACATTCAAGGGGGCGGAGCGGATCGTGGTTCCGGCGTCGCCGTCGCTTTCGTTCCCCAAGGGCTTCACCTTTTCTGCCTGGGTGAAGCCGGCCCAGCTTCAGGGGGAGGCCCATCTCTTCTCATGGGGTGACGGCGCCCAGGGCATCGTCGTCGGTCTGGACCAGAGTGGCGCGGCCTTTGCCCGGGTGGGGCAGGCCGTTACGGGCCGGACCCAGCCCCTGGCTCCCCAGGGATGGCACCACCTTGCCGTGGCCGCCGAGCCAGGCAAGCGTCTGGTGATTTACCTCGACGGCCGTGAGGCCACAGCGGTGGCCATGCCGGCCTCCATGCCCGCGCCGGCTGGCGAGGCATCCATCGGCGGCGGCGCCCAGGGGGGTAACTTCTTTGCCGGCGAGATGGATGAGGTGACCCTGGCCAGTGTGGCCCGCTCGGCCTCGTGGTTTGCCGCCGCTGCCGGAAGCCAGGGGCAGGAGGGGAAACTGGTGTCGCTGGCCCAGGAAGAGGCAGGGGGCAAGGGAGAGGCCGATCTCACCATCCATCTGATGAAGGTCATTGCCAAGAGCATCACCCTGGACGGCTGGGCCATCATCGGCCTCTGTACCTTCATGCTTTTCCTGGCCGCCGGGGTCTTTGTCTATAAATTTCTGGCCCTGCAGAAGATTGTCAAGGGGAACGAAACGTTCCTCGAAAGCTTCGGCGAGCTTCACGACCCCCTGGCCCTTGAAGACACGGACGATGATCTGAAGCATTCGTCCATGTACCGGATCTACCAGGCCGGGAAGATCGAGATCGAGCGGTGGCTCGCCCGCCAGAGCGCGGATAAGGAGATAAGCAGCCTTTCTCCCTCTGCCCTCAATATCTTCCGGTCGTCCCTCGACAAGGCCAATGTCAAGGAAAAGCAGAACCTCTCCTCCTGGCTCATCGTCATGACGCTCGGCACCTCCGGCGGGCCGTTCTGGGGGCTGCTCGGCACGGTCTGGGGGGTCATGAACACCTTCGCGAGCCTTGCCGAATCGGGTGAGGCGAACCTCACGGCCATCGCCCCGGGGGTCGCCTCGGCCCTGGCCTGCACCCTCTTCGGCCTCTTCGTGGCCATTCCCGCACTCTTTGCCTACAGCTACCTGACCAACCGGATGAAGAACCTGAACGCCGACACCCACGTCTTCATCGACGAATACGCGGTGAAGGTCGAGGGCGTCTACGGAGAAAGAGCATGAAAGCGCCGTCCGATGACATGGATGAAACAGTCGAAATAAACGTCGTACCGCTCCTGGACCTGGCCTGGAACCTCCTGGTGGTGTTTATGATCGTGGTGACGGCGTCGGTCCAGGGGATCAACGTGAACCTCCCCAAGGCGAGCGCGGCCGCCGGGAAGATCAAGCCGAGCACCAAGGCGATCACCGTCGCCTCCGAGGGGACCATCTATCTGGACAGCGTGCCGGTGACTTTGGCGGAGCTTGAAACCTATTTGCGCCAGGCAAAGGCCAGCGATCCGAACCTGCCGGTGGTGGTGCGCGGTGACGAGAAGGTCGAGTACAAGAGCATCGTGGAGGTGCTCGATCTCCTCTCCAAGCTGGAAATCAGCCAGTTGGGGCTCGTGACCCAGAAACTGGTGAAGTAGCGGAGGAAAACCAATGGCAACGCACAAGAAGAAAAAGCCCCAGCTGAAGAATTTTTTCGTCCCGGCAGCGGTGGTGCTTGTCATCATCGGCGGCATCGGCTTCGTGGCCAAGGTGATGCTGACCGATACCGGCGGCCCCCGGAAGAACAAGATTACCACGGTATCACTCGTGAAGCCGCCCGAACAGCCCAAGGAGAAGCCCCCCGAGCCGGAGCCCCCCAAGGAGATGCCAAAACCGCAGCAGATTGAGACCCCCACCATGGCCCAGCCCGATTCTCCCCAGCAGGCGAGTCAGGCGCCGGACGACGGTCCTGCCGCCGGGAGCGATCTGGGGGTCGACGGCGAGGGGGGGGCTGGCTCCGACGGTTTCGGCCTCGTGGGGAAGAAAGGCGGCCGCGCCATAACCCTCGGCGGCGGGGGGGGCGGCGGAGGCGGCATGAACCGGCTGTCGCTCCTTGCCAGGTACGGCTGGTACACGAAAAAGGTGCAGGACGAGATCCGGGGCAAGGTGAAGTCGCTTCTGAACGACAACGGCGGGTTCCCCAAGGGTAAACTCCAGGCCGTGGTCAAGCTGACCCTCGATGCGAGGGGGGTGGTGGTGGATCATCACATTGTCGGTTCATCGGGCGATACCCGTATGGATGAGGCGGTGCGCAAGTCCCTCGGCTTGATCCGGATCAGCGAGGCCCCCCCTGCGGATATGCCCCGGACCATGACCATCAAGATATCGTCCCTGGGATAGGGACAACTCTACTTATTTTAACTGAACAATGAACGGAGGCTTTGTAATGAAACGTACCATCACCCGCCTGACCAGCGCGGCAGCACTTGTCACCCTCATGGCCGCCGCGCCGGCCCTCGCGGTGGAGACGCCGCCCGTTGCCGCCAAAATGGCCGGGATCGGCGAGCTCATAAAGCTCCTCAGGGAGAAGGGGGTCATTTCGGAAGAGGAGGCCGGCACCCTTGAACGGCGCATTGCCGGCGAGGAGAAAAAACAGCCCGAAGCGCCGCCCGAGCCCGTCGTAACGGCCGAAGCCGGTGCGGCGGAGCAGGTGAAGTTGACCTTCGCGGAAGCCTCCGACCTGATCGGCGCCATGAACGACCAGGGGATCATCAGCACCGAGGAAAGCCTGGCCCTCAAGGAACGGCTCTATGAAATCCGGAAGGAGGCCAAGGGGAAACTGGATTCCCCGGTGCCGGCAGTAGAGCGGAAAGAGACCGCTGATATCTTCGCGGGAACCGCCATCGAGTACCGGCGCTCCACCAAATCGGAGCAAGAGGTGGCGGAAATGGTCGCCGCGGCCCGCGGAATCGGCCTCGTGAGCAGGGAAGAGTCGTCCAGCCTCATGGCACGCTACCGGGCAAAGGCAGAAACCGACCAGCTTACCGGCGCCATGATCGACGAAGTCAACAGGGGGGTAGGCGAGAGCATCGACCGGCGGGTGACCGAGGAGATGACGAAAGTGGACAAGCTGGGCGACAAGTTCGCCAAGCTGCCCGAGTGGCTCAACCGCTTCAAGTTCTCGGGTGATATCCGGCTGCGGTACCAGGGGGATTATTTTGCCAAGGGGAATGCAGGAACGTACAACAATCCAGTAAAGGATGAATTGATAAATACTACTGTAGATCGTCAGAGGGTTCGCATTCGTGCCCGATTGGGCATAAATGCGAAGGTGAATGATGAAGTTGAAGCGGTCCTCAAGCTTGCAACAGGCAACGATAGAGATCCGGTATCAACCAATGACACCCTGGGGAATAACTTCAACAAACATGGCTTTGTGCTGGATCTTGCCTACTTGCAGTGGAAACCGACTGGTGGAATGGCCCTCTGGGGAGGACGTATGCCAAGCCCGTGGTTCTCTACGGATTTGGTCTGGGACCCTGACCTCAATTTTGAGGGGATCGCAGCTACCTATGCAGGACAGTTCACAGATTCATTCGGCGGATTCCTAACAGCCGGAATTTTCCCGGTGCAAGAGATCGAGCTCTCCCAGCGCGATAAATGGCTCTGGGGGGTTCAGGGTGGGATGGAGTTCAGGCATGGGGAGGATATTTCAGCCAAGCTTGGAGTAGCTTACTATAGTTATGAAAATCTCAAGGGCAAGTTAAGCAAGATTGATGGAGAGCAAAACGCCAGCGCAATTACTTATGCCCAAAAGGGAAATACCTTCTTTGACATCAACAGAGACTTAATACCAGGATCCAGCTTACCCACCGGTCTGGCCTCCAACTTCAAGGAACTCAACGTCACCGCCGCCGTGGATTTCGGCTTCTGGGACCCGATTCATTTCGTCTTCATGGGCGATTACGTGAAGAACCTCGGCTTTGACCTGGACGAGGCCCAGAAGCTGACCGGCGACAATCTGGTGAAGGACGATTCCACCGGATACCAGGTCGGTCTCGCGGTAGGCCACCAGACCGTCACGAAGCCGTGGGAGTGGAAGAGTTACCTCTTTTACAAGAAACTGGGCGCCGATGCGGTCTACGATGGGTTTACCGATTCGGATTTCCATCTGGGCGGCACCAACGCAAAAGGGTGGATTCTCGGCGGGGATGTGGGGATACTCAAGAACTTCTGGCTCTCCACCAAGTGGCTGACTGCCAACCAGATAACCGATACGCGTGCCAAGCCCGGCCCCTTCGACGTGGATGTCTTCCAATTCAACCTCAACGGCAAGTTCTAATCTTCTCGCGAGTGTCCACCGCACTGATGAAATGGCGCTCCATGCTGGACCGCGCCGCCGTCCCGGGCTTTCGCCCCGGACGGCGGTCGCGGCCTCTCTTTGACCGCCGGAAGTTCACGGCGTGGCTCGGCCGCCGCTACGAGGCCCTCTATACAAACCGCCGCCGCGTCTTCGGCGCCAACTTCCTGAGCGGCCTCCTCATTGCCTTTTCGGTCTTCTTTCTGGGGCAGACCGGGGTTTTTGACGCAGTTCTCGACTTCTTCATCCGGCTGTTGCTGACCGTGAAGCTCATGCTGATGGAGCGGCGTCTCATGCCGATGCCGCTCCTTCCCACTATCGCCTCCTTCGTGGCCGTCGTCGCTGCCGCGGCACTCATCTGCACGCACATCCGCTCCATGGCGGCTGCGGTGGTTCTCAATCTCATTCTGTGTCTCGCCATCATCGGTATCAACTTCTTCGAGCCGACTCCGTTTCTCCTTCCCTTGGGCACGGTGCCGGTGGTGCTCCTCATCACCCTTGGTGCCCTTCTCGACTGGCTCCTGGAGCGCCGTCTGCTGCGGCGCCGCTCCACCCTTTCCGCGGAGCGCCAGGAGACCGGTTTCACGATCCTGCGTCACATAGCCCATAGCGTGAACCCCACCATCCAGATGGCGCTGGCGCCGTTGCGGGATCTGCACGATCACCTGGAGCGCCGCAGCCTGACGGGCGATGTCATCGGCACCCGTCGCGACGGCAGCGCCGAGCGGGTGGAGGACGCCCTTGCGGCGACGGAACTGGGGCTGCGGCAGATACGCGAGATCCTGGACACCACGGAGGATCTTTTCGGCAACAGGATCGAGGATCGTGATTTTGAAGAGGTGGACCTGCGCGAGCTTTTCGCCCGGGAAATCATCCCGCTCTTTCCCCACCCCCGCTTCTCTCTCCGGACCGAATTCAACGGCGTGAATACCGTACGGCTCCATCGTCCTTCCTTTGTGCAGGCGGTGAAAAACCTCATCCGTAACGCCGAGGTCCACGGTTTCCCCCCTGGCTTCCAGCGTGATGAGGGGCTCTGGGTGAGATTTTCCATTTCGCGGACGGTGAAGGAGATCGTTATAGATTATGAAAACAACGGCATACCTTTCCCCGAAGGGATGAGGACAAGGGACTTTCTCGCCTTCGGGACCAAGGGGAAGGGGAGTCCGGGCAAGGGGCTCGGGGGCGCCTGGGTTGCCAAATTCATTGAAATCCACAACGGCACGTTCAGCAAGCTGGGGAATGATCCGGTACGCTTCAGGATGACATTGCCGAGGAGGCGGGTGACATGAGCGAGGGATGCGGCATTGCGCTCACCATGCTGATTATCGATGATGACGAGCGGTACGTGGACGCCCTTTTCCGCGACGCCCGAAGGGCCGGGATACGGCTTCTGCACGCGGGAAGCCTGGAGGAAGGGAAGGTGGTGGTCGAAGGTGTCGATGGGGCCGGCATCTGCGGGGTAATCCTCGACGTGGAGTGCTATAAGCGCCGCGACGATGCAACCCCCGATTCCAGCTTCATCATCGCCGCCACCAAGTATTTCACCGAAAAGGCCCCCCATCTCCCGGTGGTGGCCCTGACCGGCGTTCAGGCGCTCTTCGACCGCTACGTGAAGGATTTTGCCGGCATCTGGCAGGTCTACAAAAAGGGGCGCGACGAGTCAGCCATGTTCGCACACCTTCGGCAACGGGCACTGGAGCTTGAGTGGGTGAAAGTTGCCGGGCGCTATCCGGATGTCTTCCGGGTGGTGGACACGTACCTTGGGGCCGATACCCGCCAGGCGCTCATCGACTGCCTGGGGACCATGGATGACGTCACTCCTGCCCGCATCCGGGGGAATCTGGCCAACCTGCGGAGCATCCAGGAGAAGCTCTACATCGTTCTCCACCGCCACCGCCCCGACATGGTGCCGCGCCGGTTCATCTACTACGAGCATGGCGACCAACCCCTCAAGAGCGTGAACGTGGCCGCCATTCTGGAGCACCTGAAGGGGAACTTCGACATGCGGAGGCAGCAGATTCAGGGGGAGGTATTCCTCCACTACCGCTCGCCCCTCTACCGCTTCTCGGAGCTGGTCTACCGGGTCTCCTCCGACGGCATCCATGCCATCGACGAAGACAGCGCCGACAAGCCGACCCGTTACACCGTGCAGGCGGTGGCCAATGCCCTGCTTGAGCTTGTCCTCTGGTTCGGGAGGGTGGCGGGGGAGGAGAGCAGCGAATGTGCCGGGGTGCGTTAATACGTGACTTGGGGGCCAGGGTGGAGTCGGCTTTATGGATGTCAGGATGCGGGAATAGTAGAGAGTTTCACGATACCGGTTGTTTCAGGAGGTGATCGCCATGTACTGTTCCGTGTTTCGCCAGTATGGTCTCCACGGCAAGTCAAAATCATGCCGGAAGTGCGAAAACTGCCCCCGTCATCTGAAGCCGTGAGGGATGCTCAACGGGCGTAGAGATGATTGCAGGGGTGAAGGCAGAGGAAGTCGTCGCCGAACAGTATGGCATGGGTGCAGGTCGGTGGTGATCCAGCCTCAATCCTGCAGTAGAACAGATTGGTGTTCGGGGTTCTGACGGTCTGACACTGATTATGGCCTGAAATTGTTATGTCCATACGGTAAGGCTAGCATGACCATGTGTTATCGATGTGATTTTTGTGCAACAGTTGTCTGTATTGCTACGAAAAAACCCGGACCGGGAAATCCCGATTCGGGTTTTTTCGTTGGCAGATGCCTCTTACTACCATTTTCCGAATAGCTTCTACTGCGCCTTGACGAAGATCGGGTTGCTGTAGAACCAGAGATCGTCCCAGGCCATGTCGGCAGTGTTGGTGCCGGGGGTGTTGAGCAGCGGGTTGCCGGCGGCGTCGGTGCCGTAAACGACCTTGGTGCCGGTCGGGTCCATCTTTTTCACGTCATAGCCGAGATTGGTGCCGCGAATGCGGAAGAACATGTCGTTCTCGACCGCCGGCACGGTGAAGGTCATGGTGGTGTACCCTTCAGCGTCGGTGCTCCAGGAAGCGGCGTCGAAGGTCTTGACCACGCCGGCCACGGTGGTGTCGATGGCATTGAATGCGGGGTTCGGGGTCACATTGTCAGCCATCAGCTTGCTTGCCCTGGTCGGGTTGATCCGTCCCTGGATCAGCTGGACGTGGTGCACCGACGGGGCCTTGCACTGGTAGTCGGCAGAGGCATTGACGCCGGCCTGGCAATTGTTGGTTGCCGGTGTTTTGAAACGGATTTTGACAGTGATCTTGTCTCCCTTGTCGACGGGGAGGGTTTCGCCCATGGTGGCGTTGTTGTAGCCATAAGCGGCTTTTGCGGCTGGAGCGGCCCCGTGGAAGACCCTGAAGTCGAGCTCGTTGATCAGGTCTCCATGGACGGAATACGCGTTACCCGACCGCAGACCGGCGACAACCTCTTCCTGGGAGTAGATGCCGTCATCATTCAAATCTTTCACCTTTATGTGGGTCTTGAGATACTCGCCCGGCCAGAAATCGGCGCCGGCGTCGTTATGGAAATCGGAGCTGGCAAAGTTGAAGAAATTCCTGCCGTCGGCCAGCAGGTTATCCCAGAGCCCGCCGACTTCCGCAATGTATTTGCCGGCTCCGCCATAGGTGCCGCCCCCACAGGCGCCGGTGCCGAACTCGCCGCGGTTGCCGGCCTTTTCGTGGCCGGGGATTCCCTCAAAGCCGAAGGCCACGGTGGGGCCGTTGTCGTTCATGTCGCGAAATGCGGCGATGGACCAAGCGTTGACGCCGCAGCCGGCCCGTTCCACGTGGGCCGGGATAATCCAGCTGGTGGCCGGATAGTTTGCCTGCATCCACCTGACCGCGTCGATGGTCTTATTGTGGAGGGCGTTCAGCGCCAGGACTGCGGAGTAGTCGGGGGCCGTGTATGCGCTGTTCTGGAGCTTTCCTTGCCACCCCATGGTATCGGCCGTGGCGGTAGTGGCGGTGCCGTCGGAATCGGACTTGTCGAAGCGGTATTCGAACTCGGCGATGGGGCGGGCGTCGGCGGCAGCGATGCCGGTGCTGCTGTGCTCATGCCCCGGCGGGTTCCACTCCATGCCGGTCATGGCGAGCTTGTCGGGGTAGTTGGCGCGGATTCCGAGGAGCCAGTCGTAGGCCCCCATGTAGGTCGGGCCTGTGTAGCCCGGGATGTCAGAGGTGCGAAGCAGGGACTGCCAGCGCCACATGTTGGCCGGCGCCGCTGCCGGGTTGGGATCACCGACGGAGGGGAGGGAAGCAAATGTCGTCCACTTGTTGCCGAATCCGTCCCGGTTCCGGACTCCGCCATGCTCGGAGTTCGCCTGGAAGTCGAGGCCGAAGCGGAACCCCTGGGGCATGACCCCTTTTTTCCAGGGAGCGGTTCTGGCCGCCGCCGCGGGTACGCCGGGGGCATCCAGGTCGTTCATGGTGTAGCTGCCGTCGGTGAAGTAGGTATGCTGGTGGAAGTCGCCGGTCATCCACTTCTCGGCGGCAAGGGCGTTGCCGGCGGTAATCACGGTTACCGCCAGTGCTGCAGCGAGCGCTTTACGATTGCCTGTCATTGAATCCGTTCCTCCTTGTTTTTGGCTGCGGGTATTCCCGTGATGTGACTATGCCTTGTGGTTATGTCGGTTTCATGGCAATAGACTAACAATTTGCTGATATATATCGGGACGTGAACCGGATTGCAGGGGCGGGCCGCATGCTTGCAGGCAGGGCGGATGAGGCAAAAAAGTAACGCAGAATACTCCTGTCTGTCATGATGCCATGCTAGGTTGTCGGCTGGCTGCTGGCCGGACATCGGCCGGACTGAGTTATAATTCCACCCTGCAAGGAGAACACCCGTGTCGGACAAACCGCAAGTTACCTTCAAGTACATCTTCACTTACGATTACAACCCGGCCTACGTGAACGGCGCCCATGGCGGCGTATCGCCTCGCGGCGACCTGGTGGTCAATTTCTATCTGGAGCGTCCGCCGCTCCCCAACGAGATCACTCACGAAATCAACCCCAACGGCACGGTCGGTGCGGAGACCGCTGTCGAGCCCGACGACTTCGCCCAGAGTCTCGTGCGCTTTGTCCCCTCGGGCATTGTGCTCAACCATCAGACCGCCCGCGAACTTCATCACTGGCTGGGGGAGAAGGTGAGGGAGATGGAGGCCATCGAGCAGCACAAGTCGGCGATGCGCACTCAGCAGGGTGAAGGCGATGGCCCCGCACACTGATGCCAGTATGTAATTACGTAAGTACAAAGAACCCGCGGGGATAGTCTCTGTGGGTTTTTCTTTGTCCATTCAAGGAGATGAACCATGAAATGTCCCAAATGCAAAGCAACGGTCGGCATTCATCTGGCTGAATTCACCCTCTTGACCCATTCCGACGCCTGCGGCATACATTGTTATATCTGTGGCTACTGGCAAAATGCCGGCCTGAAGCGGGTTAAACGCCGTCCGGCGGAATGAAGTCGGGATGGCAGAGGGAGGGAGAAGAGAAGTGCGCGAGCATGACGAAGGGCTGTTGAGCGGCATTACCTCGGACCGCATCCGCGATCACATCAGGGCTCTCGAAGGAGTCCGCCATCCCTTGGCAGCGCCCGAAGCCCTGGAGCGGGCAGCCGGATACATCCGGGAAACCTTCGGCTCCCTCGGCTACCCGGTGGCGGATCATCTCTTCATGGACGGCGGTCGCGAGTTCGCCAATATCATCGCTACCCATGCCGGGGGGAGCAAATCGGGCCGGCGGCTGCTGGTGGTTGCCCACTACGACACGATCTCCACCACGCCCGGGGCCGATGATAATGCCAGCGGCGTGGCAGTACTCCTGGAACTCGCCGCCATCCTGAAGCCCCTCAGGTTCGAGCGTTGCCTGCAGTTTGTGGCCGTAACCCTTGAAGAAAACGAAGATGAGCACAACCCCCGGGACTTGGGAACCCGTGGCAGCAGGGCACTGGCGGCCCATGCGCGAAGGGAGGGGTGGGAGATCGAGGGAGCGGTGGTGCTGGAATCGGTGGCCTATGCCGGCGACGCCGTTGTTCAGCGAACTCCCGCGGGCATTCCGTTCACGGTTCCCGCTACGGGGAATTTCATCGGGGTGATCGGCAACGAAGCGTCCCGGGACATGGTGGACCGTTTCGGGCAGGCAGTCGGGAGTCGTGAAGCCGGGCTCCCCTGGGTGCCCCTGGTTGTCCCCGGAAACGGCGGGCTTCTGCCCGATTCGCGCCGCTCCGACCATGCGCCGTTCTGGGACCACGGCTACAAAGCCATCATGCTGACCGATACCACGAATTTCCGCAATCCCCACTACCACCAGCCGAGCGACACCCTGGAGACTCTGAACCTCGATTTTGCGGTTCAGGTCTGCCGGGCGACCGCGGCCCTTCTCCTGGACATCGCCAAGGCCTCAGAGCCGTGAGGTTTCGCTTTCAATTGTTACAATTTTCGCTCTCCCCTTGCTAATCGCTCGACCTCTGATACCTGTTACATCTGAGAGGCGCCGTAACCCGTTCGCAACCGAATGCTTCCGTCCACGAACCCGAAGCCCCCGGCGTCTCCGGAGGTGAGCCATGGCCAGACTGTCAGCGCCGCCGATGCGTGTCCATGGGGATGAGCTGCTCTACGCGGCTCGCAAGATACTGAATATCGCCCCGGGCATAAGGGGATATGGCCGTATGGTTTCCGCGTTGCTTCCCTGCCTGACCGGTGTCGGCTGCCTCTACCAGGCCGTTGCCACGGCCCTTGACCGGCGCAGGTATCCACCTCCCGGAAGGCTCCTGAAGATCGACGGCACCGACGTGCATTTCCACGCGACCGACCGACGCGGTGCGCCCACTGTTGTTCTCGAAACAGGGCTGGGGGGGATGTCTTCCGCCTGGGGATGGATTCAGCCCGAAGTTGCCAAATTCGCCCGGGTCGTCTCCTATGACCGGGCCGGTCTCGGCTGGAGCGCCCCCGACGATCTCCCCCGGACGGCGCTCACCGTGGCCCGGCGACTCCGCGCACTGCTCCATGACGGAGACGTTGAGGGCCCCTATGTGCTGGTCGGCCACTCAATGGGGGGTATGTTCATGCGTTATTTTGCCGATCAGTATCCCGCGGATGTGGCCGGGATGGTGCTGATTGATGCCGCCCACCCGGATCAGCACAAAAGGAGCCCGGCAATCCGCCGGCACATGCGTTCCGGTTTTCGGATGCTGAGAAGCGTCCCCCTTCTGGCAGGGCTCGGGTATGTCCGCATGACTGGTTTTTTCAGCTCCTGGGCCGTGGGATTGCCCGAGCGTCATGCCGCGGAGGCGGAGGCGTTCCTCTCTTCCTACACCCATCTGAAAACCACCCGCGACGAGTCCCTTGCCTGGGATGCCGTATGCGCCGAGGTCCGGAGCACCGGACGACTCGGCGACAGGCCGCTGGCAGTGGTCAGTGCGGGAAAGGATGTGCTTCCCGGTTCCCATGAGCTGCAGTCGGAGCTCGCCGCCCTCTCTTCGCGCAGCATCCACCTCACCGTGGAAGGGGCCGATCACGTCACCCTCGTTACCCATCGTCAGCATGCCATGGCGGTTGTCGACGCAATCCGCCAGGTGGTGCAGATGGCCGACCGCTAACGATAAAGGAATCTCCTGCCCAATGCTGTTTTCCGATCGTGAACCCTGCCTCAGTAACTCAGACGTGGCAGAGAGTACACATTCCCGAATCACCGCCCCGTTATGCTTTTGTGACTGATAAAGAGCATGGGGATGGACGGCGGATCATACTCCAGAGGATACTTTCATTATGCAGACAATCGTGGAGCTACTTGAGGAGAGCTGCCGCAGATTTCCGGACAAGTCGGCCCTGCGGCACAAGAATGGGGGGCGATGGCAGGATGTTTCGTACCGGCATCTCCTGACCGCTTCCGACAGGGTTGCCGCAGGCCTCGTGAATAGCGGTTTCAGGGCCGGCGACCATGCGGCGCTTCTGGCGCCGTCGTCCCCCCGGTGGATGATGGTCTACCTGGGAATCCTGAAGGCAGGGGGAGTCGTCGTCCCCGTGGACAAGGAGCTCAAGAGTCTCGAACTGCGGCACATCCTCTCCGACAGCGGGACACGGGTGCTCTTTACGGAACGTTCTTCCCTCGAGACTGTCCTGGCCATGGGGGAGGACGTCCCCGCTCTCGACCTGATCGTAACGCTTGACGGGGGGAACGGAAATAGGGGAGGGGACGAAGACGAAACAAGCGGGGAGCAGTCGGATGACAGCCTTCAACTCCATCACGAGAAGGGTCCCATGATGGGAACCCTAGCCAGGCAATTCAACGAGCTCCTCGATGCCGAGGCTTCCGGAGATGCGTCGGGACAGGGGGCGGGACTCACGGGTAGCGCCGGGGCCGGAATAGCTGCCGATCAAGTGAAAATCCTCCCCTACGAGAAGCTCCGTGGCACAACCGCCATCTCCCCCAAAGGGCCGAGTCCCCTGGATACCGCCATCATCCTGTACACGTCCGGCACCACCGGCCGCTCGAAAGGGGCCATGCTGAGCCACGCCAACATCACCTCGAACATCCTCGCGACCAGCGCTCATTTCAATCTGGACGAGCGGGTACACACCCTGTCGTTTCTTCCCATCAACCACGTGTTCGAGCAGGTCTGCGGCATCCTCCTCCCGCTCTCGCTGGGGGGGACGGTCTCCTTTGTCGAGTCCCTGAAAAAACTCGGCGACAACCTGGCCGAGGTGAAGCCGACCTTCCTTCTGGGGGTGCCGGCGGTCTACCGGATGATCCTGGACCGGATCACCCGGAATATCGAATCGAAAATCCTTTCGCGTCTCCTCTATTCGTTCTCCCTGACCCGCCCGCTGATTAAGGCGAAGATCCGGAAAACCCTGGGGAAAGGGACCATTTTCGTCAGCGGCGGCGCGGCGCTCGACCCGGATGTTGCCGCCGGACTTGTCCGCCTGGGGGTGACGATCTGCCAGGGTTACGGCATAACCGAAACGTCGCCGGTCATTTCGGCCGAGTGTCCCGGTGCCATGCGGCTGGGGACGGCGGGACGGGTGCTTGCCGGGGTTGAAGTCAGGATCACCGATCCCAATGACGAAATGGTGGGGGAGATTCTCGTCAAGGGACCGAACGTCATGCAGGGTTACTACCGGGATGATCCGGCCACGGCCGAAGTGCTGGTCGACGGCTGGTACCGCACCGGCGACCTCGGCTTTCTCGATGGGGATGGATTCCTTTCGATCCGTGGCAGGGTCAAGAATCTGATCGTTACCGCCAACGGGAGAAACGTCTACCCGGAAGAGGTGGAAAACGAAATCCTCAAAAGCCCGTACATTGCGGAGGTGGTGGTCCATGGCCGGCGGGTCGGCGCCGTGGCCGAAGAAATCCATGCGATGGTCTACCCCGATGGCGATGCCCTTGATGACTATCGGAGGAGCCAGGGCAAGAATTCCCTTTCGGGGGAAGAGGTGGCAGCGCTCGTCCGCGCCGAGGTGCAAGCCGCCTGTGAAAAGCTTGCACCCTACAAACGGGTGAAGAGAATCACCATTCGCACGGATGAATTCCCGAAAACCACGACCCGCAAGATCAAGCGGTTTGCGGTGCAGGCCGCTTGAACAGGGTAATGCGATGGGTCGCAATCACTTTCGTGTCAGCCGGGGTGTCAGCTGTTGAGCAAGTCCGCGATTTCCTTTCCGTAGTATGCCACGTTTGCTTCACGGTACGAATCCCTGAGCTTCCGCAGCTTTTCGATCTGACAATCCAACTCGGAGAGACCGCCTATGGTCAGTTTCCAGTTCAGTAACTTCATGGGAGTGCTCCTTTGAGTCGGGGCAATTCATTGTTCGAGGGAGGCCAGGAGGAAAATGCCGGTCATCTTGAACAGAATCGCGTTTACCTGGCTAAGTCCCCGGATGGTAATCCGGGCATCTTTGTCATCCCTGAGATCCTTCAGAAATCTGAGGAGAAAGGCAATCCCCATGGAGTTGATCCTGCCGGAATCGCTGAAATCGCACCGGACGTTCGGCCCATTCACTCTCGCGGACAACTCGCGGACTGACTGCTCTGCGCTGGCGTCGATGTTTCCGTAAAAACGGACGACATCGGTAAGCCCTTCACGCGTAACCACAACTCGGAAATCTGTTCCCATAATTAGTCCTCCTTTTTAGTTGTATGCCTCCCTCCTCCCTGAGTGATGCACTGTAATGTCAGTGTTCAGGCGCAGTCGCGCAACGCTGTTATGTGGAATCCCTTCGCCTCGGGCAGATCTTCGCAGCGGGCGAGACGCACATGACCACGTACGACGGTCTCTCTTCCCGGCGTGATGGAGACATGGAGGTGGTCGACGAAGCGCCAGATGAGAAACAGGCCCAATCCCCCGTCAGTGGGCGGAATCCCGTCCCGTGCCCTGTTTTTGCTGAGATGGTCAAGGATATCTTCCGGCCGGAGGCTGCCCCAACCGTCTCTGACCTCCAGGGCCAGGTTTTCTCCGTCGAAGCCAAAGCGAAACACAATTCGCTCGTCGGGAAGAATCTCACGGAGTTCACCCTTGCGGAAGATTCGAGTGCCCTGGTGATCACGGGGTGCTCCGTAAAGGGCATTCTCGATCATCTCGTCAGCAATGAGCGCTGCCCGTTGCCGCAGGAATTCGGCTTCGGTCGTCTTACCATTCACAGCCTTTTCCAGAAGCCCTATGAGGGTTTCTTTCTGGCTACTGGAGGTGAGGGTAAATTCGCTGACCTCTGTTCCCTGTCTGAGACAGGCGGACATCCGCTCATTCCTGCCGGCCGCGATGGATGCAACGGCAATGCTCAGGGTGGATTCCACGGGACAGTAACTCTTTGGAGAGAGCCGTGTCGGCGCCACGACAAGGTTCACGATCCCGTCCCTGAAGAGCGGGCCGATGTCGGGGAACGGCTCGGATGCCGGCGAGATAAGCAGAATCTCCGTGCCGGGAAAGAGGCTCCTGATGAGAGTTGTGATGCCAACCCCCCTGTCGGGATAAAAGGAGGCTGACAGCAGGATGAACTGGGGGCTCGGCGCCAACCCCCACGCTTTGTTCACCGACAAAAGGGGAGATTCTCCCGTCACGATAGAGATCATTCCGGGGATGGCTTCCAGGTCGGCCTTCCAAAGCCGTTCGTCGGCATCATTTCTGAAAAAAGCAAGGGATGGGGTGTTCATGCTCATGGTACCTCAGGGGCACAACCGTCGAACGAGGCGATCAGGAGTGCGACATCGTCATCGAGGGCTTCGCTGGCGGCAAACGAGTGAATGTCCGTGAAGAGCTGCTCTTTCAGCTGGTCGGACGAGAGTTCCCGATGTTCGAGAAAAACAGCCTCGAACCGTTCATATCCGAACTGGCGGCCGGCGCTATCGGTGGCTTCCACTATCCCATCGGTATAGACAATGAGTCTGTCTCCCTCACGGAAGGGAATGGTCAGTTCCGTGTAGCCTCCGTCGCGTTCAAATCCGAGGGGAAACCCGGAAACCACCTCGATGCGCTCCATGTACGTAGGAATTGTGCGGTAAAGATAGGGAAAGGTATGACCGGCATTTGCGATGGTGGCTATCCGCTGCTGCTGATTTATGCTGATAACGACGCACGTCATGAGAAGGTTTTGACGGGCAGTGGCCAGAATGGCGTTGTTCATGCCGGACAAGAGCCGAGCCGGCGTGGTGGCGCCTGCTGCGATAAGGGTGTGAAGGCTCGCCTTGGCCGCGGTGGTTACCATCCCGGCCTGGATTCCGTGGCCGCTCACATCACCCATGACGATGCAGACCGTTGAATCGGGGAGTCGGATGTAATCGTAAAAATCTCCTCCGATCTCTGTGGATGTGGTCATGCTTGCAGAGATTGCAATGTTGTTGAACCGCGCTGAATCGAGGGGAAGGAGATCCTGCTGGATACTCCTCGCATTGTCGACCTCCGCTCTTATGCGGGCGGTAAGCCGATTGAGGGTCTGCAAGAGAGCAGCCTGGGTTCTGGATATGCTCATCATGAGTTCCGCCACCGAGGCGATGCCGATGCAGCATTTTCCATCCATGACCGGAAACGAATCGGTTTCCAGTCTCGGATCCACCTCGATAAGCCGTTCGAGGGCGCTGTTTACGTCGACTCCCGCATTCATGGTAAACGGACACTCATCAAGAAGTTCCCTGATCGGTTTCTTCCCGTAGAGTTCCATGGTAAAAGGTCGGCCGAGGTGTTTGAAAATCAGAACCTTGCGGTTGATGATTCCCAGGAACTCACCTTCGTCAATAATCGGCAGCGTGAGCAGCGTTGCATCGCCCTGAAAAATTTCCACAACTTCGCGCACCGTTACGTTCGGGGAGACTCCGGCATTCGGCACCGCGATGTCCCGCAAAATCGGTACACTGCTCTCACAATAATCCGTCATGATTTATCCGTTCTCAAAACCGCTGGGTCATCAGAGCATAGCGCTGCAACTGCTGTCTCATTAATTACTATCGGCAGCAAATGTGATGGTCACGTTACAATTGAATGATATTTTCGAGTGCCGGCAAGCAATGTCGTCACGGCGGTCATTGCCCGCATACACTGCTGGTTCCGTGCTGTTGTCCGAGATGGCTGCTCTGGGTGCCTCGTAACTGGATCATTATTGTTACAGTGGTGTAAATTCTTGTTGTGATTGACACAAATCTCTTTAGTTTTAATTGAAATCCTGAGAGAGTCTGTATTATTCCCTATGGGGCTTCCTGTCGGAAGCTCGCTACACATGCAATCCATCCGGAGGATCGACATGAAAAAATCGCTGCAAGATCTGCAAAAGATTCGTGGAATCGGTGAGGTGCTTGCCAAACGTCTGGTTGAGGCCGGTCACGACACCTATGAGAAGCTTCAAGCCCTCGGCGAGGATGGGCTGCGGGCTGTGAAGGGGATCAATCCCCGGGCGATCGGCTCGATTCTCTCCCAGGCCGCCGAACTGGTCGAGTCCAAGGGAAAGGAACGGGCCCGCCGGGTCGAGGAACTCCGTTCCGCGGCACTCACCCTGCGCGGTCAGGTGGAGGAGATCGCGCGCAGCGTCAGGGACCGTTTTGCCGACGAGGTGCAAGGCCAGGGGGGCAAGAAGCTCGAAAAACAGTTCACCAAGATCATGACATCCTTTGACCGGGTTGAAGGAAAGCTGGAAAAGCGCACGAAGCGGGCCGCCAAGGGACTGGCCAAGGCCGAGAAACGGCTGGCCGGCCTTGTGGATGGAACTATGAAGGATGTCGAGAAGGGTGTCCGGCGTGCCCGAAAATCCCTCAAGAGGATTCTTGCCTGACGCTGCTACACGTATGAGTTCCCCGGAAAGCTGATCGCGGTTGAAAGGCTGGACGGATCGGAGGAGCGCCACGGGTGGCCCTTGCGGGTTGCCAGGCTCAGACCGCCGATTCTTGACGCTGATTTTACATTCCTGTCCTTCATCCGTGACATTCCCCGTCTATAGTCCGAACATTAATTTCAGCTTGACCCGTAACTCCTTTTTTGGTTGGGGAAGGAGGAAACTCCTTCCCATTTTTTCCGCAACGGGATCTTCCCGCCACCCCACCCTCAGCACGTGCCGGATTTACCTGAAATTGACTGAATATCGAGGAGAACCCCCATGCATTGTCCCGCATGCAACGCAGAAGTAATCTACTTTTTCGGCAAAACCCTGAAGGGACGTCAGCGTTTCGTCTGCAATAGCTGCGGCCGTGAATTCGAAACCGGTTCCCCGTCTCCGTCGAGTCGTTGCTCCCGATGAACGATGTCGACCGTGTCACTGTATCCACCCCCAAACATGCAAGAATATTCCTCTTCATCGCCGCATCGCTGCTGTCGACACTCTCGCTGATGATATCCGGAGCCATTGACTGTTCAGCATCGCCCGACGCACGCGAATCCCGTTACGAGATATTCTCCCGCGGACTGCGAGTCGGCAGTCTTACAACGTCATTCTCCCACGCCAGGTACAATGACCGCAGAGCTCTCCGCTTCGAGTCCAACACCCGGGTGAAGGCGAACCTTCTGGTCTATTCCGTATCCTATGAAAGCCACGAAACGGCCCTGGTGACGGAAGAGGGGACAGTCACCTACACGCGGAGCGACCGAAGGAAGGGACAGCAGCTGGAGGCTACCGGGCGGCTCGAAAGGGATCGGTTCATCCTCGATGTGACGGAGAACGGCAACCGGCGAACCCTTCTGTTTGACAAAAGCCGCTATGACCACACAACGATGGAGTGCCCCGAAACCCTCATGGGCCGGGTAGGGGAGGAGATGTCGCTTCGTCTTCTCGACTTCGAGAGCCTCTCCATCGTTACCCGCCGCTACCGCTGGGTCAAAACCGAGGATGTCATAGTGGAGGGAAAGCCGGTCCGCTGCCGTGTCATCGATTTTGAGGATTCCCACAAGAAAGGACGGCGCTGGATCAAGGCCGACGACCTGGGCGTCATCATCGCCCGGCAGGACGGCAAGGGGAAGGATGGTTCCTATTCGCTGCGGATGACGAAACTAGGGGACTGATACTTTTCGGGTGCATCGTCACATAATATTTAATCAAACTTAATGTTGATGTAATAATAATGCTTTAGTTTACGCCTCCAGGAATCGAAGTGCCGGAGGTCCGGACCGCTTCATATTCCGCGGATCCGTAGACCGGGTACTTTGCTGACTTGGCTGTTCAAGACCCAGAAAGCCCACAGTGAGAGATTAATGCTCTCGTTGCGGGCTTTTTTCTTTGGTGCCTACAGACAATCAGTTCTGAATAAATTTTCCCAGGAGGGGATCATGGGGGGAAACCGGTATCTCATTGTAGGAATACTGCTCATGGCGGTATTCAACCTCTGCCGGGCGTCATTCGCCGACACGGTGACCTACGGCTATGACGATTTTGGACGCCTTACCGCCGTGAGCACTGTCGATGCGACGAGGCTTACCAGGATCAGCTACCTCTACGACAACGTCGGCAATTTCACGAACCAGACCGTAACCGTGGGGATTCTCGTGAACATGCCGGACGCTAACCTCAGGAATGCCGTGTGCAGCGCGCTGGGGAAGAATCCTTCTGATCCGCTGACCAGGGATGACCTGGCACTTCTCACGACCTTAAGCGCCGCGGGAAAGGGTATAAGCGACCTGACCGGCCTGGAGTGGGCGGTTAATCTGACCAGCGCCGATCTGCGCAACAACAACATCACGTCAACCGCACCGTTGGCCGGATTGACCAAGCTGATTGCCCTCCAGCTTGACGGCAACCCCGTTGCCACGGCAGCGGCAGTGCCCGCCATCGGCAGCGTCGGTCTCGTGCTGGCAACCCTTCTGCTGATACTTCTCACCATGAGCAGGCGATTCAGGCTCCCCGGGCGGTTTATCGCCCTGGCCGGGCTCTGCTTCAGCCTGTCGGTCGCCACCGTCAACGCTGCCGACGGCCCCGCCGGTCCGGGCTGGCTGGAAGTTCAGGGCACGCAGGTGACCCCCCAGGAGGCAGACGCATTCTACCAGGCTAAAGGCGTCATCCAGCCCCTCTCCGCACCACTCGGTTCCATTACGCCCCAATCGGCGACCGCCGCCACCCCCGAGATCGCGGCCCTTGCCCGTTCCCTCAAGAATGATCCCAAGCTCATCTACGAATACGTCCGCAACAACGTCGACTACGCTCCTTACTTCGGCTCCCTGAAAGGGGCCACGCTCACCTCCATAGAGGGTTCCGGCAACGACTTCGACCAGGCCTCCCTCATGATCTCGCTTCTGCGCGCAAGCGGCTACACCGCCCAGTACATCTACGGCACCATGACGATTCCCGCCGGCGGCGACCCCAACCAGAAGGACATGCAGCACTGGCTGGGGGTGGACGCCAACAGCAGCGTCATAGGCACCGTCCTGGCGAACGGTGGCATCCCCTACAGCCAGTTGGGAACCTCCTTCACCGTAAACCGCGTCTGGGTCCAGGCCACCATCGGCGGCGCCACCTACCTCTTCGACCCGGCCTTCAAGCCCCATCAGACCACCACCGGCATTGACCTGAAGACCGCCATGGGGTACAGCACCAGCGGCCTTCTCGCGGCGGCGGGCGGCACCGTGGGGACCGATTATGTCCAAAACCTGAACGAAGCCGGCCTCAAGAGCGCCCTGGACGGCTACACCCTGAACCTCGCCGCCTACATCCGGGCCAACTACCCCAACGCCAAAACGTCCGAAATCATCGGCGGCAGTGCCATCGTCCCCCAGACCCTCGCCGCGTTCCCGACCAGCCTCGACTTCGCCACCACGGTCACCGCCACCTGGACCGACATCCCCGACGCCTACGTCCACAAGGTGAGAATCCAGCACGGCAAGATCGACCAGACCTTGAACATCCCCGACCTCGCCGGCCAGAAGCTCTCCATCGTCTACCGCACCGGTTCCATAACCACGGCTTCGGCAGTGGCGGCGCCCGCAACGACTGAGCCGCAGGTGAATCTCGCGCCACTTCCTACCGCAACCACAGCCGTCGACGGCCAGTTGACCATCACCCCGGCGGGATCCACCGATTCCACCCTGCCGAACATCATCGTGCCGGGCTCCTACCTGGACGGGAGCAAGACAATCGTCCCCATGGCCACGGGGTCGGCAAATTTCGGCTCCATCTATCCCGCCTCCGCGGGGGCAAGTTCCACCTCGATGACGTGGGGGCCCATCACCAACCCCAACTCCGTGACCGTCCAGATAGTCGTCACGCTCACGAGTAACCCGCAAGGGGCATATTCCATTACCCAGTACGCCGGGACAAACAATGTCGCCCCCGGCGCAAGCATAAGCCCGAAGGTGGTCTTCTCCAACGCCGGCCAGACGGCCGGCACCAAGACCGGCCAGCTCCATATCCAATGGTTCTACAACGGGACACCGATTACCGGCGCCGACTCTTACTACGACCTCACCGGCTACGTCGCCAACGCCATGTCCCTGGGGGGCTACGGGCTCAATGTCCAGGCGTACATGAACACGCCGTACACCGGCAACGCCCGGCTCAGCAACAACGGCTCCCTCCCCCTGTCCGTCACCGCCAAGACCCTCACCGGCACCGGCGCGGCCCGCTTCCAGCTCGTCTCCGGCACTGCCGCCACAACCCTGGCCGCGAACACCTTTCAGGACATCCCGGTAACCTATCTGGCCGATGTCCACGGCACCCAAACGGCCTCCATCAACATGGGCTTCACCTACGACGGCATGACATACAGCGCCACCAACTATCTGCCCTTGCAAGGCCAGGCCATCTACAAGCCTGACTTCACCGGCTCGCTCGGGTTCAACGCGGGCACACCCTATCTCTCCTATCCGGTGAACGGCACCGCCCACCTTGCCAACGCGGGGAGCCAGCCCCTCACCGTGACCGGCTTCAGCATCACTGGCACCGATGCCGCCCGCTTTACGATCACCGGCGGCAACGCGGCAGGCACCATCGCCTCCGGCGGCTATCGGGACATCACTATCCGCTATCTGGCCAACAGCGTCGGAAGCCATAGCGCAACCCTGCACGTCACTTATACGTACGACGGGATCGCCAACTCCATCGACCTTAACCTTACCGGCCAGACCCTCTCCACGCCGGTGGCCCAGCTCTGGCTTGACGACACGATGCTGGCCGAGGAACTGGAACCCGTCACCGGGGTTGACCTCAGCACGATGACCATCTCGGTCATGCACCAGTATGCGGGCAACTTTGCCGACCAGTCGGT
>NZ_JAHDIW010000017.1:0-75009 GCF_018531165.1 Geobacter grbiciae
TACTTCCTTCTGAAAGTCCACCAGCACTGCGGACTCCTCAACCAAAGGCGCTTCAACTAAAAAACGAAAGACTCTATTAATAAGTGCTTTTGATAAAGTCAGCCTAACAAGCGGTGCAGGACTACCGAGAGGGTTAAGTATAAGCTCAACTCTTGCTGAAATTGTAATGAGAAGTTTCGATAGGTATGTGTCACAGCTAAATGGGGTATACTTTTATTCAAGATACGTTGACGATATTATTATTTTTAGCCACCGTGATTCGGGCTACATATATACTGATGTTGTGAATTTCTTGAAAGAAGAGCTAGGAATGATCCTTAATAACAATAAAACAAATCTTATTAAATTTAACTGTTATTGCGACGAGTTATGCAAATGCACTATTTCAGGATCATGCAAGCTTGTATGTAAGTGTTCTAAGCAAATAGGTTGTGAGATTTGCTTTGAATACCTTGGCTATGGATATAGGTTGAAAGTTTCTGCTGATATAAAAAAACCAAATACTCCGGTAGTCTATTTGTCAGAAACTAAGGTAAAAAAATATAAGTCAAGATTGATTCATACTTTATTATCACATGCAAATAACCCTGATTTTGACTTACTTAAGAAACGGATTAGTTTTTTGACAGGGAATTTTTTTGCTGATCCTGAATCAGACAAAAATATCATTAAATCTGGAATTTATTACAATTATCGAATGCTCACGGAATTTAGCGCACTCGATGAATTGGACAAGTTTTATCATAAATCATTATTTTCGAGAAATGGGAGCCTTGGCAATAAAATAGCAATATCATTGCTGCCAGCGCAACAGTCAGAACTAGTTAGATACAGTTTTAAGAGTGGATATGCCAACAAGATACTTCATAAGTTTACTAGAAGCGATATGGCTAAAATTAAGGAGTGCTGGCAAGCATGAAAGTAGATAAAAAAGATTACTACCGTGTTTTATTAACCGAAGTACTTCCATATGAAATACCTCTTTGGTTTTCTAATAGAGGTATTCATTGTTTTTACACATCTACAGCAAGCAAGACTTGTCCAACTCTGGTTAACTTACTACTTGGAATCAAGAAAACACTTATATATTCGCCATTTAAATACAAAATAAGAAAAAATCAACACAGTTATCGTACGTTATCGATTATACATCCAATAAGGCAGCTAGCAGTTGTAGAATTTTATAAGAAGTATGATCATTTAATTCTTGCCTTTTGCAATAGAAGTCCAGTCTCTCTAAGGCATCCAAAATCAATTGCCGCAACTTATTATGAAGGTTCTCTTAAAAAGAAAGAATCATCATATGATTCTGACCATGTAGAAATATCTAGGGATGGTTTTGACCCGCAAAATACACATTCTAGCTCATATTTCTGTTATGAGCATTATCCTTTTCTATATAAGTTTTTCGATTCATACGAATTCAATAATCTGGAAAAGAAATATACATATTTGACCCGATTCGATATTGGGAACTGCTTCAATAGCATATATACGCATACTGTCTCATGGGCTGCAAAAGACAAAGAAACAATAAAGGAAACACTAAATTATTTTTCGTTTGAAAATGAATTCGACAAGTTGATGCGTGAATCGAAGGCTAATGAAACTAACGGTATCGTGATCGGTCCCGAAATATCTCGAATATTTGCGGAAGTCATACTGCAGAAGATTGATATATTGGCTATAGATAAAATAAAGACTGAACTGGGATTGATACATAATTATAATTATTCTCTTAGAAGATATATTGACGATTATTTCTTATTCACACACACAGATGGTGAATCTAACAAAATAAGAATCATAATTGAATATGTATTGGACGAGTTTAACTTTAGCTTAAATGAATCAAAAACAAAAAAACTTGTAATTCCATTTGTAAGTGACTTGTCTCTTGCAAAAAGCGAAATCAATGCCGTTTTTGAACGACTCGACACTCTTTTAACTAAATCAATTGACTCGAGTTCTGACTTGATAAGGCCATTAAGATCATCATATGAATCGACAAAATATACGCAATCGTTCAAATCACTAATATCTAAGTATAATATTCCAGTAGAAGGTATATCTACCTATATTATGGGTAGACTTAGGGGTATGTTTTTTAAATTAATAGATCATATTGACGAAATGGAAACATCTTCAATCTCTAATATTGTGAAGGAAAATATTGGAAATATATTTCTTATACTAATAGATATTGTTTCCTATTTCTTATGCGTTGATACTCGTCCTAGATCAACTTATATTTACGCGCAAATTGTAACAAAATTAGAGAAATCAGTACTGATAAGTAATGACGTAATACTAACTAATTTGATTTCAAAAAAAATGTCTGATGAAGTAATTGCAGCTATAAAAAAGGTGTCATTAAAAGAAGATTCCTTTAGCTTAGAGATGATAAATATGTTAGCTATTCAGAGACAAATCGACAAAGAATTTAGTTTCAGTCCTGATGAGTTCGACAAACTAACTAAAATATCAAAACTAATTGAACTGAAACTGATAGATTATTTTCAGACAATTGCAGCATTGAAATATTATGCTGATAAACATGAATTTATGCCTTATATGAAAACTCTTTGTGATTACATAGTAGAAGTATTCACACTAAATCCTAAAATTATGAATGATGCTGGTTGGTACTGCCTAGTCTTCGATTTTTTAGCCTGCCCATACGTCGATAACAATTATAAAATAAAGCTATCTGATAAACTTTTTGAACATTTTAAAATACAAAGCACACCTGTAAAAATTCAAGAAGCGATTAACTATATGAAAAAACGTGAATGGATGACTAATTGGAATCCAAAATTGAATTTAGAAGTTCTCCTTGAGAAATTTGAGTTGAATCAAGCCTATTAATCTTCTATATTGGGAATGGAATCGGTTAGGAGTGCAAAGTGGTGATGATGAATAATCACCATGAATACCATTTCAATTACTTTTATGCTTTGCTAGCTTTTTTTATAGTGTGAAGGTGATTGGATATGGGGTCTGTTGTTTTTAACAATGGACACACACACAACTCTCCAAATCGATTTCAAAAGGCGGCCAATTGGCCGCCTTTGCTGTTTGTCATGGCTGAAAAAAACCTCTTGACCCGTCTACCACTTCACAGTTTAGCGTTGTCCTTGTCATGGCCATGATACAATTACAAACGAGATGAAAAGGAGAACGAAAGAGGTGGCCCCCATCAGTAGGACGGGTTGGCGGCGAAAATAAGGTGGATTGCAGTTGCCGTTATGCCGCCTCTTGAAGACAAGGGCCGGCGTAGCCGGGCCGGGGTCTTTGCCAATATGCTTCATCCGGTGTGCGGTCGTCCAGACTGGAGTGAGGACGGCGCGTGTTGTAGAAATCGATCCAACGCTTCAGGCCTTGCCGGACTTCGCTGCCGGTTTCGAAAGTGTGCAGGTAAATGCACTCGTATTTCAGTGAGCGCCATAGACGCTCGATCATGACGTTGTCCATCCAACGTCCCTTGCCGTCCATTGAGATGCGGATGTTGGCATCTTTGAGCACTGTTGTCCAGGCGTCGCTGGTGAACTGGCTGCCTTGATCAGTGTTAAAGATCTCTGGCTTGCCGTAGCGCTCCAGCGCCTCTTCGAGGGCGGCTACGCAAAAATCCGCCTCCATGGTGTTGGACAACCGCCAGGACAGGACCTTTCGGGTGGCCCAATCCATGATCGCCACCACACAGAATCTACGGGGTCAGGTCTTGAATTATAAGTTTTTACTGTTACCCTTTTCCCCATGGCTCGCCCCTTACGCATAGAATCCCCCGGCGCCGTCTATCACGTCACCTCCCGCGGCAACGCCCGGGCGGACATCTTCGCCGATGACCACGACCGCCAGACCTTCCTTGCCATCCTCGGCCAGACCGTCAAGCGCTTCAACTGGCTCTGCCACGCCTACTGCCTCATGGGCAACCACTACCACCTCCTCATCGAAACCCCGGAAGGAAACCTTTCCGCCGGCATGCGCCATCTGAACGGCGTCTATACCCAGGCATACAATCGCACCCACCGGGTGGATGGTCATCTCTTCAAGGGGCGGTTCAAGGCCGTGCTGGTGGAAAAGGAGAGCCACCTGCTGGAGCTGTGTCGCTATGTGGTGCTGAACCCGGTGCGGGCCGGTATGGTCGAGCGGCCGGACCAGTACCGGTGGAGCAGCTATCTGCCGACCCTTGGCAGGGCCCCTTTGCCCGGGTTTCTCTGCACTGAGTGGCTGCTGGCCAATTTCTCCGCCACCCTGGCCGAGGCCCGGCGTCGCTACTGGCAGTTTGTCAAGGAGGGGATGGGACAGCAGGAATCACCATGGGAAAAGCTGTGCGGTCAGGTCATCCTCGGAACGGAGCTGTTTGTCGAGCAGGTGCGAGAGCGTCTTGGCGGAAAGGAGGAGATCCATGAAATCCCGCGCCATCAGCGCCATGCGGGACGCCCGGCACTGGATCTCCTGTTTCCGCCTGGCGAAAAGCGCGCGAAGGGGGAACGCAACCGGCTGATCCAAATCGCCCATGGGCAGCACGGCTACACACTGACGGAAATCAGCCGGGCTCTCGGTATCCACTACACCACGGTCAGCAAGGTGATCAACGCGGAAAAGTGATAATTCAAGACCTGACCCCATGGATGCTTGACCCCATGGATGCTCTGACCCCATGGATGCTCTGACCCCATGGATGCTCTGACCCCATGGATGCTCGGGAGGTGGTGGCCGAGGCCCTGGGCCGCGACTACAACAAGGTGGCCAATTACCACCGCGAGGGGATCTGCGGCGAGCGGACGAAGGAAGAGATCGGCATGCAGACCGTGCGCGGCGGCGACATTGTGGGCGAGCACACCGTCTACTTCATCGGCATGGGGGAACGGATCGAGATCAGTCACCGGGCCATGACCCGCGACATGTTCTCCCGCGGCTCCGTTCGCGCCGCCCAGTGGGTGGTGGGGAAGGCGCCGGGGCTCTATGACATGCAGGATGTCCTGGGTCTGAAATAACTTAACTTCTGCCACAGAGACACAGAGGCACAGAGAAAACCTGAAGACTTATAGGTTTAACCCCAACGTCCGGTTTTGGTGAAGCCAAAAAAGTTTTTTGCTTTTCTCCGTGTCTCCGTGTCTCTGTGGCAAATTTTTTTGGAGGGTTTTTCGTGGCAAAAATCAACGACAACTACCTGAAACTCAAGGCAGGCTACCTCTTCCCCGAGATCGGCCGCCGCGTGCGGGAGTTTTCCGCCGCCAACCCCGAGGCCAAGGTCATCCGCCTCGGCATCGGCGACGTGACCCGCCCCCTTGCCCCGGCAATCATCAAGGCGTTCCACGACGGCGTTGACGATCTGGCCACCATTGACAACTTCGCCGGCTACGGCCCGGAGCAGGGGTACGACTGGCTCATCAATGCCATCATCGAGAAGTCCTACCAGCCCCTGGGCGTTTCCCTCAAGACCGAGGAGATGTTCATCTCCGACGGCTCCAAGTGCGACTGCGCCAACATCCTCGACATCTTCGCCCTGGACAACGTCGTGGCCATCGGCGACCCGGTCTACCCGGTCTACAACGACACCAACGTTATGATCGGCCGCACCGGCGATGCCGACGAGAAGGGGTACTACAAGGGGATCGTCTATATGCCCTGCACCGAGGCGAACGGCTTCATCCCGTCGCTCCCCACGGAAAAGGTGGACATCATCTACCTCTGCTTCCCCAACAACCCCACCGGCACCGTGGCCACCAAGGCCGAGCTGAAGAAGTGGGTCGATTACGCCAACGCCAACGACGCCGTCATTTTCTTTGACGCCGCCTACGAGGCCTTCATCACCGATCCCGCAATCCCCCACTCCATCTACGAGATCGAAGGGGCCAAGAAGTGCGCCATCGAGTTCCGTTCCTTCTCCAAGACCGCCGGCTTCACCGGCGTTCGCTGCGGCCTCGTGGTCGTTCCGGAAGAGGTAATGGGGACCACGCCGACGGGGGAGAAGTACAGCTTCAACAAGCTCTGGCTCCGCCGCACCACCACCAAGTTCAACGGCGCCTCCTACCCGGTGCAGAAGGCCGCCGCAGCCGTCTACTCCGACGAGGGGTGGAAGCAGAACAAGGAAATCATCGATTACTACATGGAGAACGCCCGGATCATCCGCGAGGGCCTTGCGGCCGCCGGCCTCACCGTCTACGGCGGGGTCAACGCCCCCTATATCTGGCTGAAAACGCCGGGCGGCATGAGCAGCTGGGACTTCTTCGACAAGCTCCTCACCGAGTGCAATGTCGTGGGGACGCCGGGAAGCGGCTTCGGCCCCAGCGGCGAAGGGTTCTTCCGGCTCTCGGCCTTCGGCCATCGCGAGAATGTGATTGAGGCGGTGGAGAGGATAAAGAAGAATTTGAAGTAGGATGAGCAATTGCGAAGGGCAGCCGATGGGCTGCCCTTCTTGCGTTTCGGGAATCGCGGAAGTATACTCCGGTTAGAATATTTCAAGGGGTGGCGCTATGGTCAGGAACAAAAACGATATCATCATGTTCTTGCAAAAGCACAAGGATGAACTTGCGCAGCGTTTTGGCGTCGTGAGTGTCGGTCTCTTCGGCAGTTACGCCCGTGGTGAGGCACGCGAAGATTCAGATATCGACATCGCCATCGAACTGACCCCCGACAAGAAATCCCTGAGCAATTTTCTCGGTATCCGGCGGTACCTCGAAGAACAGTTCGGCAAGACGGTAGATCTGGGGATAGAAAGCACCTTAAAGCCGTTGGTTCGGGAACTGGTTGCCAAGGAAATAATCCATGTCTAAACGTTCACCGCTGCTCTATTGTCGGAATATCCTCGAATCCGTTGGAGCTGGTGGAAAAGGATGAGGAGAGCCGGCTCTTCGTCCCCTGGGACGAAATCGATGCGACCTTCCGTCTGGCGACGTGAGGGGAGTTAAGCAAGCTTTGCCGGGAATTTCAGGAGATCCACATGGCTACTTCAGCTGATATTCAAAATATTTCCGATCAGATCCGCAGGGAGTTCTCACCCCGGAAAATCATCCTGTTCGGTTCCCATTCTTGGGGTACGCCGTCGGACGATTCGGATGTCGATCTTCTGGTAATTGCGGATTTCGAGGGGAAACCGTGGCGTTTTGCCGTTGAGATCAGGGAGCGTATCAGAGCCACTATCCCGCTCGATTTGATGGTGCGTACACCGGAGCAACTCCGGGAACGTCTGGCCAAGCACGATATGCTGCTGACCGAAATTGTCGACCGCGGCACGGTGCTGTATGAAGCCTGAGACTGCCGAATGGACGAGCAAGGCTGATGCGAACCTTGCCACGGCGCAACGTGAGGCCTCTGTTGATGACGGGCCGAATTACGATGCGGTCTGTTTTCACGCCCAGCAGTGCGCCGAGAAATATCTGAAGGCCATTATGGTTGAGACGGGCATGCGCGTACCGCGCATCCATGATCTTGAGGCGTTGGTCAATCTGTTGTTCGGGGAATATGCCGACTTGGAGCGGATTCTGCGCTTCGCCAGAATACTGTCGGCAATGGCGGTTGAGGTCAGGTATCCGGGAATGACGGCGGATGAGGATGATGCTGCGGAGTCGCTCAAAGCTGCGACGTTGATTCGTGAGGCAGTGCAGGAGATTTTGTGCAGTTTTGGGGATGATGGAATTAAATAAGGTGTCACCGGAATTTCCGGAATTTCTTTCATATACATCACATCAGGAGGTGCATAGCATCATGTTGAAATGGCATATCCGCAACTTCATCTTATTTGCCGCTACCGTTTTTGCTCTCGGAGGTTGCGTCACTCCCTACCCGCAGCAAGGTGCTTCTGCCGGTGCCGCTATCGGGGGGATTACCGGGACAATTCTTGATGAGCGCTATCCTTGGCGTGGTGGAATAGTTGGTGCTACCATTGGGGCCATCGCTGGTGCAACCCTTTCAGAAATCTCTGCGCAGGGGGCACGCGAAGTCGCCTATGCGGAGCGGCCGGTAGAATATCGCATGGAGGGAGGTGGCGGTTACTACTATGCTGAGCCGGCCGGGTACGATGAGCGTCGCTGCAAACGTGTGAGGGAAAAGATCTATGACGATGGCCGACTGATTCGAGAACGGATCAATGTAATCTGCGATGAAGATAACAGCCATTATCGCCACCGCCATCATCACGAAGATGATCAGGGTGAGGATGACGATGATGACTGATATGCCTTTATGGTTTACAGAATTCCGGGGACAGCATTCTTAACGTAAAAGGCGGCCAAATGGCCGCCTTTTACGTTTCCTGCGTATATGTGACAATGAATTACAGCGTCACGTCCAGTTCGTTCTGGGTCAGTTGCTCCCGGTCCTGCTTCTTCCGGATGAGCACCAGTTCGCCGGTTTTGGTCCTCATGACGGCCCCCGGCTTGCGGTGGGAGTTATAGTTCTCCGGCGACATGCTCTCGGAGTAGGCGCCGGTGCCGCCGATGACGACGTAGTCGCCGATCTCCGGCTCAACAATCATGACCGGTACAATGTTCCCCTCTTTGTCGAGGCGGACCGAGTCGCCGCTCTCGCAGCAGCGGCCGACGATGCCGAAGGGCTTCAGGCCCGCCGTGGGGGTCTGGTCGTACTCGCTGGAGAGGAGCGTCCCGTCCTGGCGGACGATGGCGATGGGATGCTCGGAGCCATAGAGGAGTGGCCGGGTCAGCAGTTCCATGCCGCCGTCGACGATGAGGAAGTTCATCTCATTGGTGAACTTCTTGTCGATGATGCGGGTGACGATGTGCCCAGAGTTGGCCACCACAAAGGTCCCCGGCTCGATCTCCATCATCAGTTCGCGGCCGGTGGCGGCCTTGAACTCTTCGATCCGCTGCTTTGCATAGGCCCCCAGGGAGGCGATGTCGGCCTGCTTCTCGCCCGGCATGCGGGCCACCTTGAGGCCGCCGCCGAAGCTGACGGTGACTGCATCGGGGAAGTAGGTTTTGACGAAGCCGAGCTCCCGGTCGATGTTCTCCTGCCACTTCTCCGGGGCTCCGCCCGAGCCGATATGGACGTGGACCTGGGTGAAGCGGAGCCCCTTCTCGTCGGCCAGGGCTTTCACGGTTGGGACGTCGCGAAGATGGACGCCGAAGCAGGAGTACTCGCTGCCGGTGTCGCGGGTGGCGCTTTCGCCGCCGCCGGCTGCACCCGGATGGACCCTCATGGAAAGGTCGATCTTGTTCTGGGCGGCAAAGTCGGCGATCAGCTGGAACTGCAGCATGGAGCAGACGTTGTACCTGAGACCGTCCTTGATCATGGCTTCCAGTTCGGTCCGCTCCTCGCCGGTGGGGACCTCCTGGGTGGTGAGCATCATCCGGCTGTAGGGGATGCCGGCGGCATGGGCCCGGGCCGCTTCGTCCAGGGAGGAGCAGTCCAGATCCAGCCCCTTGCCGGTGACGATGCGCAGGACGGTGCGGTCCGAGTTGGCCTTGATGGCGTAGCGGACGTGCAGGCCGTAGGCATTGGGCATGGCAATCAGCTGGTCGCAGCTGTTCTCGATGTACTGCTGGTCGTGGAGGTAAATGGGGGTTCCCCATTCCCCGGCGATCTTCGGGATAAGCGTTGCGTCGAGTCCGGTCGGACCAAAGGAAGTCATTGTCATTCGATCAACCTCATGGATGTGATGGTGATGTTTGGTTCCAAGATGCCGTCACGGCGGCATGAAAATGTTAATTCACTTTTTTAGCATTTTACATGGTTGCGGCGCAATAGCTCTTTCACAGGCGTTCAGGAAATGACCTGGGGCATGCGAAGGGATTCCGGGCCTAATTCCGGAGAATTCCGGCGGACAACTATCTCGAATAGTTCAAAAGGCGGTCAAACGGCGCCTCTGCCGTATCTGGATAAACTTCTTGCCGCCTGCTACTGGCTGTGGCACACTGTAGGTACTTAATTTGGTACCTAAAGGAGTGCCGATATGAATACCATTCCGGCCCAGGAACTGAAACGTCGCGGCATTGCGGCGGTTGACGGCTTGATTGAATCGGGTGATATCCACGTGATTCGCAACAACCGGCCCGAGTATGTCATTCTCTCTGAGGAGCGCTACCGTGAGCTGGTGGCCGAGGCCGAAGAGGCATATCTGGCCAGGGTGAAGGCATCGCTTGAAGATGTCAGGGCGGGACGGGTGAGGCGATTTGCCTCCGCCGAGAAACTGTTGCGGGCGCTCGACGCTGAGGGGAAGTAACCGTGTACAGTATCACCACATCGGAACAGTTTCTCCGCCAGGCGCGAAAATCCTTCAATAAACACCCCGATTTGAGACCCTGCTTTGCTGCCATCTTCGAGGCGCTCAAGCTGGATCCCTTTCAGCCAGGCCTCGGGCTGCACCCGCTTTCCGGCAAGCTTGCCGGCTGCCATGCCGTCAGGCTGACCTATTCCTACCGAATTACCCTGACCCTGCTGATCACCGAAAAAGAAATCATTCTTCTCGACATCGGCAGCCATGACGAGGTGTACCGGTAGTCAGTTCTGAAATGACAGGCGGCCAATAGGTCGCCTGTGTCGTGTCTGGAGGAGGAGCGTTGAGCCTCCCTGCTACTCCCGTACCCAGTGACAGGTATACCCTCCCGGGTTCTTCACCAGGTGATCCTGATGATACTCCTCGGTCCGTCACCAGCGGCCGGCCGGAACGATCTCGGTGACGACGGGCCGATTCCACTTCGCCCCGCCCGCCAGGGCGAGCCTCGTTGGTCCCATCCTCGGCAGCATCATCCCCCCGGCTGCGGCAGCAAGGCCCAGGAAGCAGATGGCGAGGCTGAAGACCCATGCCACCTGGCTGTTGGTCCAGTGGGTGTCGCAGAACGGCTTCTGGAAGAAGCTCCAGGCGTACACGGTCCCGAGGCAGACCATGAGCAGCGTGCAGATGATTGCGATCCCCCAGCGGTTGGGCGTCTTTTCCACCAGTCATCTCCTTGAGGGCTGCCCCACGGAGTCAGGAGAGGTGTGGGGCGTATAGAGGGGGAGGATAGTTTGTCGAGTCATATTGACGCCCGGAGACTCGCTAGCGTATTTTTGTGCATGGGATTCTTTACTGATAAACGAAATCGTCGAGAAGCTCGAGGGAGGATAGTGGTAGGGAAATGAAAATACAGAGATTGACGCCCGAAAATCGCCCAAAGGTCTACGCGCTCCTGCGCGGCGCCTTTCCCGGCAGTGACTATGAAGCCGCACTGGTGCAGAAACTCCATGATAATGGCAGAGTTATCCATGAATGGGTGTGCATCCATACCGGGAAGGCCATCGCCTACATCGCCTTTACCAACGCCTACCATGGCCGCGACATCTGCGGGCTGCACCTGGCGCCCATGGCCGTGGCCCCGGAATTCCAAGGGCGGGGGGTGGGGTCGGAACTGCTCAGGTTCGCCCTGCGACAGGAGACGATCAGCAGCCAGCACCTCTTCGTTCTGGGTGAGCCAGGCTATTACAGCCGGTTCGGCTTTGAGCCGTGCCGTGTGCCCATCTGCCCCTTCGACAAGAACAATGCGCATTTCCTGAGCATGCGCAACGCCACCGCCATCAATTTCGTGGTGGGCTATGAGCCCGAGTTTACGACCGCTGCCGCACCGGCGGAATCTCCCCGGAGCAGGAAGCGTGGGAGACGGTGATCGTCGGGAAGGCTCCGGATTCCGGGGACAGTCACGCATGAATAAATGGCGGCCAGTTTGCCGCCTTTATGGATGTGAACCGACGCCGTGCCGCTGTCTCAAGAACAACCAGACCAGCGGTGGCAGCACCAGCAGGTAGACGAGGAAGAGGAGCCGGAAGCTGTTCCCCACCCCGTGGGCATCGGCAAATCGGCCAAGGAGGGGGGCAGTGATGGCGAACAGCAGCCGGAAGCAAAGGGACTGGAGCGAGAGCATGCCTGCCCGGTTGGCCGACGGAATCTCGGCCTGAGCCACGTGCAGCAGGAACGGCCCCCGCATCCCCCGCATGGCCGTCAGCAGGTAGTAGAAGAGAAATCCCCACACTCCCGCCGCAAGCCCCAGCCCCAGGTATCCGCCCCAGACGAGGATTATCAGCAGGAAGATCATGCCGCGGTCGCGGAGCTGCTCCCGCAGCCGGTGGCTGAATACGGCAAAGATGGCCACGGTGAGGTTGGCCCCGGCCCAGATCGGGCCGAAAGAGGCGAGCGGCACGCCGGCGTCTCGCATGTAGGGCTGGATCAGCCAGACGGGGTAGAAGGAGGAGAGCCCGAGGGCGATGCTGAGGAGGACCGTCACCCGGAGGCGCCGGTTCTCGATGAAGACGTAACGCGCCGAGGCAAGGGACTCCTTCAGGTGGTTGACCTGGTGGTGCCGCTCGCGGGGCGGTTCGGCCATGCCGCGGGTGAGGAGGAGCGCCAGGACCCAGACCGCCAC
The DNA here is from genome assembly GCF_018531165.1 of Geobacter grbiciae. Classification (NCBI taxonomy): domain Bacteria; kingdom Pseudomonadati; phylum Thermodesulfobacteriota; class Desulfuromonadia; order Geobacterales; family Geobacteraceae; genus Geobacter; species Geobacter grbiciae. The sequence goes on from NZ_JAHDIW010000017.1 coordinate 12,360, forward strand.
CTGGAGCATAAAGGGGAGGAGCGGATAGCGGGCGTAGAGCACCCCGGCGAAGAGCGCCCCGGCGGCCTCGCCGGTCTGGCCGAAGAAGGTGGAGCGCCCCTCGAACCGGCCGTATGCCGCTTCATCCCCCTTCTCCTTGAGGGATTCGTAGAGGAGCGCGCTGTCCGTGCCGCTGATGAACGAGGTGGAGATGCCGAGGAGGGTCTCGGCGATGAGGACATCCCGGAACGACGAGGCGACCGTGTAGACCCCCCAGCCGGCTATGCCGAGAACCGACGCCAGGGTCAGGGCGGTGCGGTAGCCGACCCGGTCGCTGATGTAGCCGGAGGGGTACTCCATCACCACCATTGCCACGGCGAAGATGCTCTGCAGGAGCAGGATCTGGGAGAGCGAGAGCCCGATGTGGTCCTTCCAGAAGAGGGTGATGACCGCCATGGGGAACAGGGTCATCTGGAGGAAGGAGAAGCCGTAGAGGAGGGGAATGTTGCGCCGGAGCGAAGTCATGGCGGCATTATGAAGCATTCCGGACCAATTATGAAGCGGGAAGGTAAGGCAGCCGACGGGCTGCCGTTGTCGATTCCCCTCTTGCAGTTTTGCCCGACTTTGCACCACAATGGTTGGGACGGCTGAACTTGGAACGTACGTTCATCCATGGACAGAAGGCGAGGCGGGCACGAAGATGTTTGACGGGATTTTCTGGGACAACGACGGGGTGTTGATGGAGACCGAGCACCTCTACTATCAGGCCAATGCCGAGGCGTTGGCCCAGGCGGGGGTGACGCTTACCCTTGACGACTTTCGCCGGATATCCCTGCGCCAGGGGGAGAGCGTGCTTGGCTTGGCCGCCGGCGCGGGGCTGGGTGACGAGGAGGCTACGGCGCTGCGCCGGGTGCGGGACGGAATCTATTACCGGCTTCTGGGGGAGGAGGCCCGGGTGATGTCCGGGGTGCGGGAAACCCTGGCGCGGCTCCACGGCCGGCTCCCCATGGCGATCGTCACCAGTTGCCGCCGGGAGAACTTCCTGCAGATGCACCGGCAGAGCGGACTCCTCGACTACTTCGATTTCATCCTCACCCGCGAGGATTACGGCGCCTCCAAGCCCGATCCCGAGCCATACCGGACCGCCTGCTCCCGGGCCGGGCTCGACCCCGGTCGCTGTCTGGCAATTGAGGATTCGGAGCGGGGTGTAACCTCCGCCGCCCGGGCAGGGCTCGTCGTTGCCGCGATCCCCGGCGACATGAACCGGGGGGGCGATTTCGGGGCCGCCCGCTGGCTTCTGGACGGCGTCCACGAACTGCCGACGCTTCTGAAGCTCGACGAGGCGAAAGGATTGTAATACCACGCGGCGCCGCCTTCACCAGGCGTTGACAAAAACACCGCCGCCATGTCATAAATCAACTGCCTGACGGGAAGCCGCTTCCACCTCATGAAGCGGCTTTCGTTCGTCATGGGCAGGCGCGAAAAAATGATCCGGAGAACGTGTGTGGACACCAGAAAGCAAGCATTGATCAGAAACAAGACCATAGCAACGGGATTGATGATTGGCGCGGCGATCCTGTTTTTAATCGCCCGCCTGCAGAAGGGGCATGGCGCCTGGGAGTGGGTGGCCGCGTTCGCGGAGGCGGCCATGGTGGGCGCCCTGGCAGACTGGTTTGCGGTGGTGGCCCTGTTTCGCCACCCGCTGGGGGTGCCGATTCCCCATACGGCGATCATCAAGAACAAGAAGGACGCCATTGCCGGGAACCTGGCCGGCTTCATCCGTGACAAGTTCCTTGCCACCGACACGCTGATCGCCAAAATGAGGGCCTACAACCCGGCCGAGCACCTGGCCGTCTACCTGATTGCGCGGGACAATGCCGCCGGCCTGGCCAGGGGGGTGACTCGGCTCTGCGCCGACTCCCTGGATTTTATCGATGACGAGCGGGTGCAGCGATTGCTGAGAGCCGCGCTGAGCAACCGGGTCGACAGCTTTGATGTCTCGACCTCCGCCGGAACGGTTCTCGATGCCCTGCGCAAGGACAATCGCCACCAGGTCGTGCTCGATGACCTGCTGCAGCGCTGTGCCGGGTGGCTGGCCGGCGAGGAGGCCCAGGCGCGGCTGGCCACGGCCATCGACGACCTGTGCGCCAAGGAATACCCGCTGCTGATGGCTTTTCTTCCCAACCGGGACAAGTTCGCCCGGGGGGCGGGGGAGAAGATCGTCAAGAGGATCAACGCCTTCATCCAGGAGGTCAATGCCGACCCCGGCCATGAGGTCCGGTACCGCTTCGACACCGCCGTGACCGGCTTCATCGCCCAGCTGAAGACCGACCCGGTGCTGCGCGACAAGATCGAGGCGATCAAGCGCGACGTCGTCCATAACCAGGCCATCAGCGATTATGCGCAGAGTATCGGCAGCGACCTCAAGAACTGGCTGAAGAACGATCTGCAGCAGCCCGAGTCGCAGGTGCGGGAGAAAGTTGCGGCGGCGGTTGCCGGCCTCGGTACGACCCTGGCGCACAACAAGGAGCTGCAGGAGTCCCTGAACGCACACCTGGAAACGCTGGTGCTGCACTACGGGGATACGCTGCGCACGGCGATTGCCGGCCACATAACCGGCACCATGCAGCAGTGGGAACACGAAGACTATACCAACGAGATCGAACTGAGCATCGGTTCCGACCTGCAGTTCATCCGGATGAACGGCACCCTGGTGGGAGGGGTGATCGGTCTGCTGCTGCACGCCATCTCGCTGCTGCTGTAAGTGGCAGCTGCGACGTTATGCTCAATTGAACAGGTGGCAGGCCGCCCCCCTTCAACTGCATGTGCGCCATGCATGGGGCGTTGCACTCCGTTCTTCGAATAATCAGATCGGCACGTCATCGACCACGTCGGCAGCGCTGTCGATCCCGTCATGGACCGCATTGCCAGCTACCGGAATGATTGAAATCACCGCACCGGTCACCCGCATGGGAACCGATACCAGTTTCGTCAGCACGCACCCCTGCAGCATGAGAAGCATCCCCATAATAATCATCATTCGTATCATCGTGTGTCTCCCTGGACTGTGTGTGCGGGGGCGTTTCCCTGCCGACCTGACGTATCTGCACAAGGCTGGTCATACCCCCATGAGCTGAATGCTCCAGAAGATGAGAAAACCGGCGAAGAGAACGAGGGTGGAAATCGGCTTCTCCTGTACCACATGGGCTTCCATCAGCAACTCCTCGGTGACGAGGTAGAGAAGCGCGGCGGCACTGAAGGCAAGGGCTGCGCCGATTACCGTGTGCGAGGCACCCGCAAGAAGGAGATTCCCGAGAACCGCGCAGAGCAGTACCGTTACGCCGAGCCCCCCTGAGACAAGGACGATCTGCCGATCGCTGACCCGGTCGGAGGTGAGGGCCAATCCCAAAAAGAGCAGTTCCACCGACAGGCCGATGGCAAGTATCGGCCCAGTCGCCCCGCCGGCGGCGAACCCGGCGCCGATGATGAAACCATCCACCGCCACGTCGATGAAGGTTGCCAGCAGGAGACCCCGTCCGATGCCTGCCCGTATCCCGGCCAGCTGATCCTGATGTTCGAGGTGCTCGGTCCAGAACTTCAGTCCGTACATGAAAAGGCTCCCCAGGGCGAAGGCTCCGATCAGCACCGGGCCGGGCGCGTGTTCCCGCCCGATTTCCGGCAGGAGTTCCACTGCCAGGGCCGCCAGAACCACGCCGGCAGCGAAATGCTGAATGAGGCTCCGACTCTGATGGTTCGGTTTCCAGTATGCGGCAAGGAACCCCCCGCACAGGGCGACAACGGCCGGAATCGAGATGAGGAGAAGATTATGCAGGGTCACGGGGCACCTCTTCGAGGAGTAAGACATCATTGAACGCATGAAACCGATTGATACACGCATGTCATGCCGAAAACAATAAGCTTTCACGGCGCGTGCGTTCAAAGTTGTCGCGTTGCGGGAAAAGAATAGAGGAGGATTGTCTCTCTGAAGAGTAGCCTCTCCCTGATTGCTCTCCTCTCAGTGGTGTGAGCTGCGGAGCGTTCGCACTACCGGCCTAGCGGCTGGAAGCCTTCCTTCTGGCACCGTGCATCAGGGAGTCAATGCTCCAGATGCCGCCCCCCTGCGAGGCGATGAACAGGAACGCGAAGCAGTAGAGCACGGCAAGCTCCCCCTTGTTCTGGATCGGCAGGAGCGCCGTGGTCCCGTGCACCATCCAGTAGGCAACGGCCATCTCCCCGCTGGTTATGAAGGCTGCCCAGTGGGTGAACAGGCCGATCATCACGAGGAATCCGCCGATCAGCTCGATGGGGCCGGCAACGTAGGTGATGAATGCGGGAACGTTACCTGGCATTCCGATTGGGAAGGCGAACAGCTTCTGGGAGCCGTGCCACAGGAACAGAAAACCGGTAACGATCCTCATCAGCGCGTAGCAGTAGGAACTGTAGAGCGACATGAACGATTTCATGGTGAAACCTCCTTATCGGTACATGGTCGTCCGGAAACAGCGTGTGCTTCAAGACTATTTTAGTCTCTTTTGTGTCTGCCGCAACCCTCGGAAATGCGGTTTGCTTGCCAGCATCTCTGCCGGTCACTGCTGGCGGTGATATAATGGGAATCAAAAGGAGCCAAAAGAGATAAAGGAATCGGTGATCATCATGAAAGCTATTCGAGTGCATGAATTTGGCGAACCGGAAGTGATGGGGCTTGAAGACGTGGCCCCCCTGACCCCGGGACCGGCAGAGGTCGTGGTCAGGCTGCACGCCGTGGGAGTGAACCCGGTTGATGCCTATATCCGCTCCGGCCAGTACTGCCCCGACCTGAAACTTCCCTACACGCCCGGCCTCGACGGGGCCGGCGTCATCAGTGCCGTCGGTTCGGAAGTCAAGCACCGGCACGTGGGGCAGCGGGTCTATGTCGCCTGGTCCCTGAGCGGTACCTATGCGGAGGAGGTCCTCTGCAAGGAATCCCAGACCCATCCGCTTCCCGACGGGGTCAGCTTCGCCCAGGGCGCGGCCATCGGCGTCCCCTATGGCGCCGCGTTCCGGGCGCTGTTCCAGCGTGCCCATGCGGTGGCAGGGGAAACGGTGCTGATCCATGGCGCGAGCGGCGGTGTGGGGATTGCGGCGGTGCAGCTCGCCCGGAGGGCCGGCATGTGGGTGATCGGTACCGCCGGCACGGAGAAGGGCGAGGCGCTGGTGCGGGCCCAGGGTGCCCACCATGTCCTGAACCACCGTACCGAGGGGTATCTGGACAGGCTGCAGGAGTTCCCCTGCGGCAAGGGGGTGGACGTCATCGTGGAGATGCTCGCCAACGTGAACCTGGACCGCGATCTTGGGGTGCTGGCAAATGGAGGCCGGGTGGTGGTGGTCGGCAGCCGCGGCCGGGTGGAGATCGATCCCCGCACCGCCATGGGAAAGGAAGCCGCGATCATTGGCATGACCCTCTACAACGCCAACGACAAGGAACTGGCCGGCATGCATGCGGCATTTGTCGAGGGGCTGGCCAACGGTACCCTCAGGCCGGTGGTGAGCCGGGAGCTCCCCCTTGCCGCCGCGGCTGAGGCCCATCACGCGGTCATGGAGTCGAGCACCTTCGGCAAGATCGTGCTGCTTCCGTAAGTGGGGCAGACGGCACTCACGAGGCGATGGCATACACCTCCGAGGAGATCGTGAGGTTCCCCTCGTCGAGCGCAAGGGGATGGGCACTATGCCCGATCAGTTCGTAGAGCCGCTGATACCGCTCCACTTCCGCGTGCTGGGCTGTTTTGCGCCCGTAATATTTCCCTGGCTGGGCGAAGACATCGGTCACCACCTGGTCGTCGTAGATGGCAAAGTTGCAGGAGCCGGTGGTGTCCCGGCCGTTGATGTCGGTGGCGGCGGGGAGTTCGTCGCGGAAGGCGACCCGCACGTTGACGCCGTCCCCATGCTGCGCGAGGAGCACCTTTTGCACTTCGGGGTCGGCAAGATCGTCGCGGTTGACGACGAAGATCCGGGTGATGGCCACTCCCTGCCCCAGGGCGCGGAGATTGGCCTGGTAGAAGTTGAGGAGGGTGCCGCGGTTCCCCCACCCGGGGGTCATGGGGTCCACCGCCTTGACGGAGTGGGTTGCCGCGTCGGAGAGTTTGGCCCCTTCCAGATAGAACTCGGTGTCGTCCAGGGGGATGTACCCCTTTTCGAGCATGAGGAGCGTCCGCCGGGTCGAGGCCATCAACTCGGTGGCCCGGGCATGGCATTCGGCATCGCAAATCCGGGCGATGGCCGCGGGGATCTCGTGGGCCTCCCGATACTGCTCGATGAGGGCATCCCGTGATTTCTCCACATCCTCCCGCAGCAGCCAGGTGGCGAGGGAGAGGAGCACGCCCACGGCAAAGGTGACGTAGGCGACCTCCTCGTGGCGGAGTACCCAGTGGAAAAAGATCGCCAAGCCGGACCCGACGAGGAATTCGATAAATACCGCCATGTTGTGGATTTTCTTGTTCATGATTCGTGACCTCCTGCGTGGTTCCAGAAAACGAAAAAAGCCGGGTTGCCGAAAAAATATTTCGGCAACCCGGCTGTCTCGGTGAGACCCTATGGGCTTTCCGCCCCATCCTCGCGGATGGTTTAGTATTGTCGTCTATTCTGAAACCTGATTTGATTCGCTGAGCTATCTTTTACCCCTTCCCTCTCGGCATGTCAACCTGACGGGAGCATGTTTTCCCCCTCCCGGGCATGCCGGATTTTGATTTTGCCGGTAGATCGGGAACATACGCCCCCGAAGGGGGACCATGTTCGTTGTCGTTTTTTGTCAACACGATAATCTGTCGAGCGTTTATACTAATAACGTCTCGCGGAACCCCCAATGGGTAATCGGAGGCGAGGCGTAAATCACGACGGTGGAAGGAGGCTTGTATGTACAGGATCGCGTGCGGTATCTTCGCGTTGACGGTTGCGCTCATGGTGAATGTCCTGCCTGCCCATGCGCGGGACGGTTATTATGGGCATCATGGAGGAGGGGTGAGGTTCGGCGTACATGTGGGGCCGGGGGCGTGGTGGCCGGGATGGTGGGGACCATACGGCTACGGCTATTATCCCTATTATCCGCCGCCGGTAATCGTGCAGCCCCCATCCGATCTCTACGTCGAACCGGCCCCCGCGCCCGAGGCGGAGGAACCCCGTTACTGGTATTACTGCAAGGAAGCGAAGGGATACTATCCCGATGTGAAAAAGTGCCCAAAGGGGTGGATGAAGGTTGTTCCTCCTGAAAATCCACCGGAGGAAGAGGAGGAGTGATGCCATGGTAGTCAATCGGTTGCAAAGATATGCGACAGTGGCGGCATTGATGGTGCTGGGGGGGTGTGCGACGGTGCCGTCCGGTCCGAGCGTACTAGTACTGCCGGCCCCGGGAAAACCCTTCGAGCAGTTCCAGGTGGAAGACGCGACCTGCCGGCAGTGGGCCGGGCAACAGATCGGCCTCTCCGCCCAGGAGACGGTCAACCAGAATACCGCCCAAAGTGCCGCCGTGGGAACGGCACTAGGGGCCGGCGCCGGTGCGCTCCTCGGAGCCGCGGCCGGCAATCCGGGTGCGGGCGCGGCCATTGGCGCCGGCAGCGGGTTGCTCGTGGGGACGGCGGCTGGTTCCGGCGCTGGGGAGGCGTATGGATGGGAGGCGCAGCAGAAATATGATTACGCGTACGTGCAGTGCATGTATGCCAAGGGGAACCAGGTTCCCGGCCGGGTGCACCGGTACCGGCTGAAGAGGGTCGCCCCGTCGCCATCATCTCCCGACAGGTATTCCGTGCCGCCTGACTACGTTCCCTGATCTCCCGTTTTCCCCTGTCGGCATGCAGATGCAAAAGGCCAGACCCGTTTCAGGGTATGGCCTTTTGTGTCCGAACCATCTTCCTCCCTAGCTCAACATGTCAGTGTCACCGCTCACATGGACAAAACCGTCTCTCCTTACTTCATGGTCGAGTTTGGGAATCGTCTCACATGCTTCGCAGAGATACTTTTCTTCTTTGTCGCTGAAAGAGCCGTGTTCACAGGCACCGCTCCACACTTTGATATCACATCTCTCGGTTCTCATGATCTTTCGCCTCCCTTCTTCTTGAATATATTATACCACCGGGGAAGAAGTTTACCGTGGGGAAAGATTAGCCTTACAACGTCCCGGAGTCCCATGCTATCCTGCGCGGAACAAGCACTGGGGCATCCGTGGAGGATAGCATGGAATACACTGAACAGCCTGGACTCTGTCGTCTGCACACCCTGAAGGTCGTCCGCGTTGACAAGCAAGGCGTCTGGCTGGAGGCCGGCGGGCGCCTGGCACACCTGCCCCGGCGGGAGGCGCCTCAATCGTCCCCCGGTGACCCGGTGGAAGTATTTATCTATCAGGACGGGGTTGGAGAGTTGCAGGCCACGTGCCGTCTCCCGCTGGCCCAGGCCGGTGAGTTTGCGCTGCTGACGGTCAAGTCGGTCGGTTCCCACGGGGCATTCCTCGACTGGGGCCTGGCAAAGGATCTGCTGGCGCCGTATCGCCTCCAGCCCGAGCGGATGCAGGTCGCCAGGAGCTACCTCGTGAAGGTCGATCTCGATCCGCAGGGGCGCCCCTTTGCCAATGCCCGTATTGACGACTGCCTTGACCGTGGGCGGCCCGATCTGCGTGAAGGGGATGCGGTGACCCTGCTCGTCTGGCAGTTCACCGACCTGGGCGCCAAGGTCATTGTCAATCACCGGTATCCCGCCCTCCTCTACCGGGACGAACTGCCGGCCGGGGCCATTGTCGGCATGCCGCTGTCCGGTTATGTGAAGCGACTGCGCGAAGACGGCAGGCTCGATGTCACCCTCCGCAAGGTGGGGGCCGAGGCGGTGTCGGACGCACGGGATACCATCCTCGCGGCGCTGGCTGCCCATGGTGGCACCCTGCCCCTTCATGACCGGAGCGCACCGGCGGCCATTGAGAAGGCTCTGGGCATGAGCAAGAAGAGCTTCAAGAAGGCGGTGGGGGGGCTCTACAAGGACGGTCTGGTGACCTTGAACGATGAGGGAATTAGGCTGACGGGGAAAGGCACGGCCAATATCCAGTCCCCGGAAAGGGACCGTCCGTTGCCATGACAAAAGTGCAGTTGCTGAACCAGATTACGGCGGCCCTCGATGCCGATCTTGCTGTCCTCGCCACCGCAGCCCGGTTCGCCCACGAGGCAGCGACCCACGAGGAGTGCATACCCGACAACAAGTACGACACCACGGCGCTGGAGGCATCCTACGTTGCCCAGGGACAAGCTAACCGCGCCCAGGAGATACGGCGGGCGCTGGAAAGCTACCGGGTGCTGGAGTTGCGTGAATTCGACGACGAGACGCCGGTCCGGCTGACGGCCCTGGTTATCCTGGAGGATGAGGAAGGGGAAGCACGGCGTGTCTTTCTCGGCCCGGAAGCGGGTGGACTCAAAATCGCCGATGGCGCGGAGGAGATCGTAGTCATAACCCCGCAGTCACCCTTGGGCCGCGTCCTGCTCGGCAAGGTGGTCGGGGATCAGCTGCAAGCGGGCATGGGGGGTACGCGAAAAACCTTCACGGTCGTCGAGGTCTGCTGAGGATTGAAGTCCGGCCAAGCAGTTGGCTGTCGTTCGTTATTTCGCCTCTTCCTCTTCGGGGGATTGTCCGGAGACTTCTTCAGGGTGGGAGTCTTTTCTTGCCAGTTTGCGCTGAAGCTTTTCGTCGTTCTTTTTCTTCCGCTCTAATTCCTTCTGCCGTTTCTGAAACTGGAAATTGGGTTTTGCCATCGATTCACTCCTGCGTGCGTGGGATAGGGGGTCAGGTCGGTCGTGAGGGCATGATCCCGCGGTGTCTTTTCCTTGGGGTGCCGGCAACTCCCGAAACAAAAAAGCCCCGAGGTTTTCCCGGGGCTTTTGAGGTCTGCTGGAGGGTTGTTATACTCTGGTTACGTTCGCGGCCTGGAGACCTTTCGGCCCCTTGGTTACTTCAAACGTTACCCTATCGCCTTCAGTAAGGGATTTGAATCCGTCACCCGCGATGGCGGAGAAGTGACAGAACACATCCTCACCGTTATCCTGCTCGAGAAATCCAAAACCCTTGCTGTCGTTGAACCACTTTACTGTTCCGTTTACCATGTGCTTACTTTCTCCTGATACTTCCTGTTGTTTTTGCCCGGCATCATGCCGGATGCTTTTTCGACAGTAACAGCTTTGTTCTGATGAAGTCAATCTATTATATTTATCTGGATATGGGCCTCATTAATTTAAGGTGCCAAATCTGAGGTGCAATTTGTAATCATGTTCCTCATTAACGAGCTGTCATAATCGTACAGCTTCGCAACTATTTGACTGTTGTCAGCTTTGTTCATGATCGTGTCAATATCAAAGTAATAAATTAACGACAAGATTCCTTGCTAATTCAGAATCTTGTCGTATATTATAGAAACAAGTTATAGTTGTATTGGTGATTTTTCGGGTTTTGTTGGTAAGGGCAGGTTTGTGAGTTGAGAATTATGACTCATTCACCTCTACAAAAAGAAAGCGGTATGAGACAATGACAATCAAAGTCGGAAACATTGTAAGTCACCCAAGAGGCCAGGAATGGGGCGCTGGTAAGGTTCTGGAAGTAACATCCACCTTGGCGATGATTCAGTTCAGCGACGGTATAAAGCGGAAAATTGCAGTATCTCACTTCAGTACGTTGGAGCCTGCTGCTCCTGGCTCTTATTTGCCTCCTGTTGAAGTTCCTGTTGTGGCAAAACCTTCCCGGGCACCCAGGGCAAGCAAAAAGAAAATATAATTACGAGAGTTTATTCTAGGAATAGATATATACTTAATTCAAAAAGGCGACCAATAGGTCGCCTTTTCTGTCTCTGTGCAGATCGTTGATATGGACCGAAAGCCCTTTGGGGTGAAGGGGGTAACCTGATGCTGCATCTGTCGATGCCGTTGCCCGAATGGGCCCGGACGTCCGTGGGGAATTCGGGCATTTTTGCAGGGGATGCCGAGAAAATGGCCTTTGCCATCGGTCTTGCTCGGAGCAATGTGGAAGAGGGGACCGGAGGCCCGTTTGGTGCGGCCATATTCAACCGGGAAAGCGGCGAGCTGGTGAGTGTGGGGGTGAACCTCGTGGTTGCAGGCATGAACTCCGTACTCCATGCCGAGATGGTGGCCATCATGGCGGCCGAAGCGGTGTTGGGGACCTATACCCTGGCAGTCAGGGGACGTTTCGAGCTGTTCTCCTCCTGTGAACCGTGCGCCATGTGCCTCGGGGGGATCCTCTGGAGCGGGGTGGAGAGACTGGTGTGTGCCGCTGCGGCCGACGACGCCCGGGCAATCGGCTTCGATGAGGGGCCGGTGTATCCTGAGTCGTACCGCTACCTGGAAGAGCGTGGAATCGAGATTGAAAGGGGTTTCATGCATGAAGAAGGGAAAAGGGTGCTGGAACTCTACCGGGAGCGGGGGGGTATCCTCTACAACAGGCAGTAGCCATTGCCCGCGAGTTGCTTCGGATTGTCGGATCAGCTCGGATAGGATCCTGAAGAATCAGGAGGTATTCTCACTCCTGGTCGTGCCCCTGTCGCTGGCGGATGGCGAAGAGCGGTTCGAAGATGAACTCGTCGCGGCAGACGGGGCATTTGCCGGGGGAGGTGAGGCGGTCGCGTTTGGCGAAGACGAAGCCGCAGGAGCGGCATTCGGCAGGGGTGACCTCCAGGTATCCTCCACTGGCGTGAATGCTGAGACGGATATGCTCCAGGTGGTTGTAGACTTCCTTTTCCGCCAAATGTGCCTGGCTCGAAATCTCTCTGGCCGAGAGGGGGTGATCGCGAATCAGCTCCATGACGGCGTGGCGGGCCGTTTCCTGGGCAGGGCGCGGTACGGCCGGTTTCCGCGGTATCTGTTTCATGGGGCCTCCCACGGGAACCTCCTCTGATGGGGGAAAGAACAGGGGAGGCTTTCATGGCCTCCCCCGTATCGGGCGTCAGGGTGTCGGGATCAGATGAATGGCGCCGAGGTCGGTGGTTGCCTTGGATGCGACGGAAACGGCGGCGGACGAATAGAGCTGGAAACCGTTGGCGGCGACGAATGCCTTGTAGGCGACTGTCGCGGTGCTGGGCGGAACAAATACCGCAAAGGGGGCCTGCCACGCGCCGCCGGTGTAGTTGCTGAAGATCGTGCCGGCGGCAATGGGGTCGGTGTCATTGATGGTGCCGCGGCGCTTCACTAATACTGTGGCGCTCGACCAGTCGCTTGCCGTGGAGATGACGTTCCCCGAAACGGAGCCGAACTGGGAAAGGCCATCGGGCATCCGTACGATCCGAATCCCGGTCGGTTTCAGGATGTAGTCGCCGTTTCCCATGGCAACGATGGCGGTGTTGGGGTCGAAATCGATCATAAATGCATTGATGACGCCGGCCCTTACCTCGATGGGACCCAGAACCTTCAGTCCCGATTGCTTGCCGCTAGGGGTTTTAAAGGGGACTTTGATGTTTGGCGCCGTGTTGAGGGTCAGGTAGTTTGCCGGTTCAGGGTCGAGAACGAGCCTGATCTGGCTGTAGGTTCCCGCCGGGATGACCACCTCGCCGAGGGCCTGCTGCACGAACTGCAGCTGCATCACGTCGATGACCATTGGCGTGTCAAAGTGCTTAACCACCGGCAGCCCCGGGTCATTATCGGCTGCACCTTCTCTCCCCGCCGGTACGACTCGTATTTCCCGGATGCTGATGATCACTTTGGCGAAACTATCGCTCTGCTTGTCGGTTATGGAAAGTTTCAGGGTCCCCGTGGACGCCATTGTGCTGCTTCCCCCGCCTCCTCCACACCCCTGGATCTGAAGCACCGTCAGGGTCGCAGCGACGAGGATCATCAGTACTTTCAGGATTGACTTCATTTTTCCCACCATGTTTTTCTCCTTTCCCGACTTATGTGCGTCTGCGCACAAAAAAACCGGGCTTCCGAAAATATGGTGACATTTCGGCAACCCGGCTGTCTCGGTGAGACCCTGTGGGCTTTCCGCCCCATCCTCGCGGATGGTTTAGTATTATCGTCTATCACGCTGCCTGTAGGAAATAGTGTATCGGGGGAAGACGGTTAGTCAATCCGCTTCAACGCGAACAAGAGGCACGGAGTTTATGGGCAAATGCGTTCGAAAAATGGCATCAATTGGAAATTGCGGTAGACTTGATTGGCGTGGGCTCATGACGGGGTGTGGCCAGAGGTGTCCACCGCTCCCCATCATGAAGGATCACATTGAGGAGGGACGATATGGAAAACATGGGACAGTACCAGCAACTCGTCATCACCTACGCCACGGAAATCGGGACCAAGATCATCGCCGCCATTATCTTCTGGATCGTGGGTCGCTGGCTCATCCACCTGGTGCAGCGGATGCTCCAGCAGGCCTTGGAGAGGCAGAAGGTGGACCCGAGCCTGATGCGCTACATCGGCAGCTTTGTTGGTGTTACCCTGAACATCGTGCTGGTGGTTGCCATCCTCGGCTACTTCGGTGTGCAGACCACCACCTTCGCCGCCTTGGTGGCCGGTGTCGGTATCGCCGTTGGTGCCGCCTGGGGCGGACTTCTCTCCAACCTGGCGGCCGGCGCCTTTCTCCTCGTGCTCCGTCCCTTCAAGGTTGGTGATTTCGTCACTACCGGCGGCATCACCGGCACCGTCAGGGAGATCGGCCTCTTCGTGACGGCCATCAACACCCCGGACAATGTCATGACCATGATCGGCAATGCCAAGGTCTTCAACGACACCATTCAGAACTACACCACTAACGATTACCGCCGGGTGGAGCTGAAATGCCAGCTGGCCGGCAGCGCCGATCACGTGGCGGCCATGAAGCTGTTGCGGGAGAAGCTGGCGGCGGTCCCCAACGTTCTGGCAACGCCGCCGGTGGATGTGGAGATTCTCGAGTTCACCCTCGTGGGGCCGGTGCTGGTCGTGCGCCCCTATTGCCACAACGACCACTACTGGCAGGTCTATTTCGACGGCAATCGCACCATCCGCGAGGCCCTGGCCGCGGCCGGGTTCCCGGCGCCCATGCCGGCCCAGGTGGTGCTGGTCCAGAATCCGCAGGGGTGATGCATTGGCTGCCACGTTTCAACGGCATCGCCGGGTTGCTTGCTGCTGGATAGGCAAATACGAAAGGATGATCGTCTGATGCTATTCTTCAGAAAAGGCACGATGTCATCGGATTTGCCCAAAATCTAAAATGCACAAAGGCCCGCCAGAAAATCATGACGGGCCTTTGTTTGGGGGCGTGCCCTATTGGGTTCTCGGCGGACCTCGAATCCCTACAAATAGTCGCCGGCAATGTGGTGGAGCCTTATCCGCAGCACTTCGCCGAGCATCCGGAAGGAATCCCGTACCAGGCGAACCTTTGTCCCCTCCACATCAGACCAGTTTACCGGCACCTCAACGACCACATACCCCAAACGCCGGGCCAAGAAGAGGAGTTCCACGTCAAACCCGAAACCGGCACTCCTTTGCCGCGGGAAAATGTCTTCGGCGGCAGAGGCCGTGAAGAGCTTGAAGCCGCACTGGGAATCGTGAATGCCCCGTACTGCAAGGGCTCGTATGAGCCCGTTGAAAACCGTTCCCATGATTTTGCGGTGTACCCTTCCCTGTACGATGCACTCGTCGGACCTCATGGCCCGTGAGCCGATGGCAATGTCGGCCCCTTGCTCACGGGCATCGAGCAGCCGTCGGATCTCTTCGACGGGCGTTGCCCCATCTGCATCGGCAAAGACACGGAGTTGGCCCTTTGCGGCGCTCATCCCGGTTTTCACCGCAAACCCCTTCCCCCTGTTCCGGTCGAGCGTTTCCAGCCGCAGGCAGGAATGCTGCGCCATGAGCGCTTTCACCAGCGCCGTCGTCCCGTCGGAGCTGCCGTCATCCACGACAACTATCTCGAATGAATAGGGCTGCCCGGCGAAAAAACCGATTACCCGTTCCAGGTAGGATGGGAGGCGCTGTTCTTCGTTGTAGGCAGGTATGATGAATGACAGGAATGGAGTTTTCACGGGGCCACCAGACAAGATGTCACTGCCGGACAAACCGGTAGACAATATAGGGGAGTCCGCCCGGCTCCTGGCCGATGTAGACCGCTTCAATGCCGGGAAGAGGCGGGGCGCTGCCGCCCGTCCCGAAAAGGGGCTGATAGAGTATCTCCAGCTGGGGGCGCATGGAGAGGAGCTGGATTGTCGCAATGAGGTAGTCCGCATGATTCTTGTCGGCAAAGGCGATTATTTCAGCGAGGCTTCCCTGGGGAGGCATCAGGTAGGCGCGCTGGGAGTAGAAACCGATCCTGCCGGAGCGGGTTATGATTGTCGCCCCCGGGGGAATGATGCTTCTTAGCCGGAGCCCGACCTGCTTGTCGTCATACCGGGCGCCGTCCTGGGTGTAGTGGTAGGGGGGCTTTGGCGCGGGGATGCCGCTGTAGACGTACCAAAGCCCGAGAACCGCAACGATGGGGAGGGAGATTCCCGTTTCCCGGGGGGTAATCCGGCGGACCCATGAATCGATCCGGGCGAGGCCGCCCCCCGTTGCCATGAGGAAGACCGGCACATAGGCGTAAAATCCCCGGGGCTGCACAAAATACACCACATACAGGGCCAGGGGCGAGCAGACGGAGGCCAGGAGCAGGCGGTCCATGAGCCCCTGGCGGGTGGGTGTCGCGCGCTCTCCCCCATCCTCCGGTTCACAGCGGGGGAGCCACAGGTACCCGATGCATGACAGCACAAACAGGAACCACGGAAAGGTGCCGGCAAGTTCCCGGGGGAGGGCGTGGAGATTATCGCGGATATTGCCCCAGAAAATATCCGGGGATTCCTTCATCAGGTCAAGCAGCGTCGAATTGCCTCCCCCTACCTCCTGCCCCTGCTCGTTGAGCCGCATGTGCTGGTCGGGAGGGGTTTGGCCCCGGTATTCGCGAATAATGCTGGAGTTCAGGCCCGTCTTGCCGCTCAACTGCCAGGCACCGGTCACGTTGTGGAGGTAATTCATGTACGGTGCGGCCGGCACCAGGAATCCGCACCAGAAAACCGCCAGAAGCAGGGCCTGCCCCATCCGCCCTTTCCGGGGGGGAAGAAAAAGCAGCAGGAGCAGGATGCCGGCAAATGCCGCGGCGACAATGAATCCTTCGGGGCGCGCCAGGTAGGCGATTCCGAGGAGCGCCCCGGCGGCGAAAGCTGTGCCTTTGCCGTGGGCGGCAAGGCATCTTCTGAATACCCACGCCGCGGCAAGGGCAAAGAAGGTGTACGTGGGTTCGGTGATGTCGATGCCGGACATGCCGTGCAGAAAGGGGAGGGTGATGAACAGGATGGACGCGCACAGGGCGGCGCGCCTCCCCCAGAGGTCCAGGGCGAGGCCATAGAGGGGGATCAGGGTAAGGGCGTTGAAAAAGACGGAAACCATCCTGGCCGAGGTTTCAAGATTGTCGAGTGCCAGATTGAACAGGCCCACGAGAAACGGATACAGCGGCGGGAATAGCGTCCCGAAACAGCGGGGATCACCGGTTTTGAAAAAGGCTTTCCCCGAGCTGGCATAACCGGCGCCGTCGGCCGATACGACATCGTACTGCCGCAAGCCGTAAACGCTGTACGCAGCGGCAAGTGCAATCAGCAGCAGTACAAGTGCCGCGTCAACCGATTTTATCCTGCCTATGCCCGGCAGCTGGAAAGTCCGCTTATCCCCTGTCATTGCTCCAATGCCCCTTATCCTTTCATTAAACACCATCCGGTTCCTGTGATTCCTTTATCACAGGCAATCCGAAAGGGAAAGGGGTTCAGTCCGCGGCAATCATCGTGGTTTCCGCAAAAGTGACGGGAACCCTTCTCGGCAGCCTGCCGGGGAGCACGCAATTATATCTCCTGCCAATCTTTGAGCATCGCGTAAAATAGTGCTTGCATTGCGAAAAACTAAAATGGTACAAATAAGACCTAAATAGTCCTTTTGTGGAGGGTAACCATGTTCGCATCAGTGAAAAGAGCGGTCCTGTCGTTCGGTGCCGCAGTTTGCATGATTATTTCTTCGGCAATTGTCTCCTGGGGGGCCGGGCCGCTGGTGGTGGTTGACCAGGGGCACGGCCAGCGTTTTCTCGTTGAGCAGAAAGGTGAATTGCACCTTTCTGGCCTGGCGGCTACCCTCGGGGAGGAGGGGCTGCAGGTAACCATCGGTCGGGAGCGTCTCACCGACGAATCACTTGCCAAGGCGGCGGCGTTGGTGATCTCCGGTCCCTTTGAGCCCCTGGCGCCGGAGGAGGTGGATGCGGTGGTCCGCTTCCTGGAGCGCGGGGGACGGGTGGCCCTCATGCTCCACATCGGGCAACCCCTTGCCGGGCTCATCCACCGGGTGGGAGGTGACTTCTCCAACAGCGTCCTCCACGAGCGCCAGAACGTCATTGACGATAACGACATCACCTTCCGGGTGCGGGATCTGGTGACCCATCCCCTCTTTAGCGGGCTGGAGCAGTTCAGCCTTTACGGCGGCTGGGCCCTCAACGGCCTGACTCCCCTTGCCCGGACCAGTGCCGAAGCCTGGGTCGACCTGGACGGGAACCGCAAACTGTCAGCCGGTGATGCGGTGGATCGCTTCACGGTGGTTGCGGAAGGGAGCATCGGTTCCGGCCGCATCCTCATCTTTGGCGACGATGCCATCTTCCAGAACCGGTACCTGGACGACAGCAACAGCCGCCTGGCCCGAAACCTGGCCCACTGGCTGGCAGGAAGGTAATCTGCGGTATTAGCCCGGGCGGTCTTCACGGGCCGCCTTGCCTCTCTCTTCAGTTTCCCCCATAATGGAGCCATGCTCCTCATCCATCCCCCTGTTGCCAAACCCGGCGAGCCCCCCGCCGGCATTGCCCGCCTTGCCGGGGCGCTTCGCGTCAATGGCCTCCCGTGCCGCGTGCTCGATGCCAACTTGGAGGGGCTCCTCTGGCTCATGGAGCAGCCCGGGCCCGGGACCGACACCTGGACCCGCCGAGCCGTAAAGGGGCGGGTTGGCCACCTGGCGGCACTGCGGGAACGGCAAACCTACCGTTCCTCCGACCGTTACGTACGGGCGGTTATGGACCTGAACCGCCTCCTGGCCGTGGCCGGTGAAGAGAGCGGAGCCACGGTGGGGCTCGCGGACTATGAGCAGGCCGACTTTTCGCCGGTCTCCAGCGCCGATCTCCTCAGGGCAGCGGCGGAGCCGGAGCGCAATCCCTTCTTCCCTTGGTTCAGCAGGCGCCTCCCGGAGCTGCTGGACGACATCCGGGTCGTGGGTATCTCCCTCAACTACCTGAGCCAGGCGGTCACCACCTTTGCCCTCATCGGCTTCATCCGGCAGCGGTTTCCGGATCTCACGGTGGTGCTCGGCGGCGGGCTCGTGACCTCGTGGCTGCGGCGCCCTGCCTGGCGCAACCCCTTCGGCGGTCTCGTGGACCACATGATCGCCGGGCCGGGGGAAGAGCCCCTCCTGGCCCTCCTCGGCGCCCGTCCGGAAAGCCGGCAGCCACCGCTGCCGGCCTACGACCTCCTCCCCCTTGCCGACTACCTCTCCCCTGGCCTCGTCCTCCCTTACAGCGCCGCTAGCGGCTGCTGGTGGAACCGCTGCTCCTTTTGCCCCGAGCGGGCCGAGGGGAACCCGTACCGTCCCCTCCCGGCCTCCCAGGCCCTCGACGAGCTGCGGACTCTTGCCGACCGGTACCGGCCGGCCCTCATCCATCTGTTGGACAACGCGGTCAGCCCCTCACTGTTGCGCAGCCTTGCGGACACCCCGCCCGGCGCGCCGTGGTACGGCTTTGCACGGATTGACGACACCCTGGCTGATTACGATTTCTGCCGGGCACTCAGGCGTTCGGGGTGCGTCATGCTCAAGTTGGGGCTGGAGTCGGGGGACCAGGGGGTTCTGGACCGCCTCCACAAGGGAATCGACCTGGGGATGGCGGCACGGGTGCTGGAGAACCTGCGGCTTGCGGGAATCGCCGTTTACGGCTACCTCCTCTTCGGCACCCCGGCCGAGGCGGAGGAGGACGCCCGGCGAACCCTGGATTTTGTGGTCCGCCACCGGGAGGCCATAACCTTTCTCAACCTGGCGGTCTTCAATATGCCGGCGTTTGGAGATGAGGCCATCGACCACGGGACCGAGCCCTTCTACGGGGGAGACCTTCCCCTCTACACCGGCTTCCGCCACCCCCGGGGGTGGGGCCGCAGGGAGGTGCGACGTTTCCTGGACCGGGAGTTCACCCGCCACCCCGCCGTGGCGGAAATTCTCCGCCGGGATCCGCCTCTTTTCACCTCAAACCACGCTCCGTTTTTCGCAGGCGGGTGAATCCCTTGGTTGCGTGGGCGATTGGTGGTATGGTGCCGGTGGTTCCATTAATCGCCATGTTCAGGAAGTGACAGCCCCATGCCCCACCGCACCCACCCCTTCAGCACCCTTACCCCCGCCTTCATCATGGATGCCGTGGAGAGCCAGGGGTTCGCCTGCGATTGCCGCACCCTGGCCCTGAACAGCTACGAGAACCGGGTCTATCAGGTGGGGATCGAGGAGGGGGAACCCCTCGTGGCCAAGTTCTACCGCCCCGGCCGCTGGACCGACGAGCAGATCGTGGAGGAGCATGATTTCTGCGCCGAGCTGGCGGCCCACGAACTCCCCGTTGTGGCCCCCTGGCGCAACGCCGACGGCCACAGCCTCTTTCGCCACGACGGCTTCCGCTTCGCCCTCTACCCCCGCCAGGGGGGGCGCGCGCCGGAGTTCGACAACCTGGACAACCTCCTGGTCCTGGGGAGGATGCTGGGGCGGATGCACCGCATCGGCGCCGTGAGTCCCTTCGTCCATCGACCCACCCTGGACAGCCAGAGCTTCGGCCACGGGAGCGTGGCCCTGATCCGCGACCGCTTCATCCCCCCCGAGCTGCGGGAGAGCTACACGGCGGTGACCGGCCTGCTCCTGGAGGCCGTTGAGGCACTATTCGCGGAGGCGGGGGAGGTCCGATACCTGCGGACCCACGGTGACTGCCATGCGGGGAACATCCTCTGGCGCGACGACGCCCCCCATTTCGTCGATTTCGACGACGCCCGCATGGCCCCGGCCGTGCAGGACCTCTGGATGATGCTTTCGGGCGATCGCCCCCGAAAGCTCGCCCTGTTGGACTCGCTGCTGGAAGGGTACACGGAGTTTAACGATTTCGACCCCCGGGAGTTGAGGCTTATCGAACCTTTGCGGTCCCTCCGGGTTCTCCACTACAGTGCCTGGCTCGCCCGCCGCTGGGAAGACCCCATCTTTCCCGCCACCTTCCCCTGGTTCAACACCCCCCGCTATTGGAACGACCAGATCATCGAGCTGCGGGAGCAGGTTGCGGCCTTGGCAGAGCCCCCCCTGGAGCTTCCCTGACGGACCGTTCGGGAGATCGCCTGTTGTGGCGCACCGTATTGTGTGCTACAAGAAATAAGAGTTGAACCTCCTGATTTGTATGCGAAATTTACCTACAAGGGGAATGTGCTGCCATGAAACTACTGGACGGAAAAAAGTGTGCCGAGAGCCTGGTTGCCGATATAGCCAGGAAAGTGGCGGGGTATGAAGAATCGGGGCTCCGGAAGCCCCACATGACGGTCATTCTCGTGGGGGAGCACGCACCGAGCGAGTCCTACGTGAAGTCCAAGATCAAGTCGTGCGGGAATGCCGGGTTCGAGGGGACGCTCCTGCGCTTCCCGGACACCATCACCGAGGCGGAGCTTCTGGAGAAGATCCGCGGGATCAACGCCGACCCCACCACCGACGGCCTCATCGTGCAGCTCCCCCTCCCCCGGCACATCAACCAGCAGCACATCATCAACGCCATTGCCCCCGAGAAGGACATCGACGGGTTCCACCCCACGAACTTCGGCCGCATGACCCTGGGGCAGAAGGCGTTCCGCCCCGCCACCGCCTACGGCATCTGCAAGCTGCTGCAGTTCTACGAGATCCCGGTCTGGGGGAAGCACTGCGTGGTCATCGGCCGCTCCAACATCGTGGGAAAGCCCATCTCCATCATGCTCTCCAACGACTTCGACATCGGCAACGCCACCGTGACCCTGACCCACATCGAGACCCCCCGGGAGCTCCTGTTGGACGAAACGCGCCGGGCCGACATCGTCATCGTGGCCGTCGGCATCCCCGGCTTCGTCACCGAGGACATGGTGAAGGAGGGGGTGGTTGTCATCGACGTGGGGATCAACCGGCTGGAGGACGGCAAGATTGTGGGGGACGTGGACTTCGAGAACGTGAAGAAGAAGTGCTCCTGGATCACCCCGGTCCCCGGCGGCGTGGGGCGCATGACGGTGGCCGCCCTCATGATCAACACCCTCATGGCCTACCAGAACAATTTCGACCTGGTCTGAGGATATCCGGCGCCCGCCGGAACCCTAACGTGACATCCCCCGTGAACGGCGGCCCCTGGCCGCCGTTTTCATTTTTGTGCGGCGACTGTTGCCGGGCAAGGTTGCGAACCGGGCGAAGAACGGTAAGGTATAGGGACACACGATCTCGGTCACAGGGTGGTGGCCCATGGCATGGTTACACGGTCCACGATGGACCGCCTTTCGATGCTTCCTCTCTATAATGCTGGTGGCGTTCGCACTTCTCCCCGCTCCTGCAACGGCCCACACGGAGGAGGATCTCCACAAGCACGGCCCCTTTGGCACGGATGCCGGAGCGGGTGACGCGGCAAAGTTCGGCCTCACCGAACGACTGGGAGAGAAAATCCCCCTCGACCTCACGTTTCGGGACGAGACCGGCGCGCCGGTCCGTCTGGCGGCTCTGGTGACCGTCCCCACCATCATCCTTCCCGTCTACTACAGTTGCACCAACGTCTGCAATTTCCTCCAGGGGGGGCTCGCCAGCGTCCTGAAGGATGTCAGGCAGAGGCCGGGGGAGGAGTACCGGGTAATCTCGGTCAGTTTCGATGAAACCGAGACGCCGGAGCTGGCCACCAAGTACAAGCGGACGTATCTGGCATCCATGAACGCCCCCTTCCCGGAGAACGGGTGGCGGTTCCTGACCGGGGATGCGAAGAACATCCGTCGGCTGACCGATGCGGCCGGCTTCCGGTTCGAGCGCCGGGGGAGGGATTTCATCCACCCGGTGGCGAGTATTATTGTCGCCCGGGACGGGACTATCGTCCGGTACCTCTACGGGACGACTTTTCTCCCCAAGGACCTCTCCCTGGCGCTGCTGGAAGCCCGGAGCGGGAAGGTGGGGGCGACGATCCGCCAGGTGGTGGGGTACTGCTTCACCTTCGACCCCCAGGCGAAGACCTACGTCTTCAACCTGCTGCGGGTGAGCGCCACCATCGTCATCATAAGCACGGGGGCCTTTCTCGCCTTCCTGTTCCTGACCGGGAAAAAACGCCCCGCGTCTCCCCGAGGTGGCCATGAAACCCACTGACCAGACCATGACCCCCGCCGCCAGCTTCTGGAACGACACCGGCAGGAGCGGCATCGCCTCCTGGATCTTTTCCACCGACCACAAGCGGATCGGTCTCCTCTACTTCTTCTCGGTGTTCGGCTTTTTCCTCGTGGGCGTCGTGCTCGGCCTTCTGATCCGCATCGAGCTGATGGCGCCGGGCCGGACCATCATGGGCCCCCAGACCTACAACGCCCTCTTCACCGTCCACGGGGTGGTGATGGTCTTTCTCTTCATCATCCCCGGATTCCAGGGCTCCTTCGGCAACCTCATCATGCCGATCCAGATCGGCGCCCGGGACGTGGCCTTTCCCCGCCTGAACCTCTTTTCGTGGTGGCTCTACATGGCAGGCGCGGCAATCATCCTCACGTCGCTCTTCACCGGCGGCGGCCCCCCCGACACCGGCTGGACCTTCTACCTCCCCTTCAGCGGCCGGACCGGGACCAACGTCTCCCTGGCGGTGTTCGGCGTCTTCGTCGTGGGGTTCTCGTCCATCGCCACCGGGGTCAATTTCGTCACCACCATCCACCGCCTGCGGGCCGAGGGGATGACCTGGGGACGGCTGCCGCTTTTTGTCTGGTCCCTCTACGCCACCGCCTGGGTGCAGATTCTGGCGACCCCCATCCTCGGCATCACCCTGGTGCTGATCATCGCCGAACGGCTCCTCGGAACCGGCCTCTTCGACCCGGGGCGAGGGGGAGATCCCCTCATGTACCAGCACCTCTTCTGGATCTACTCCCATCCCGCGGTCTACATCATGATCCTGCCGGCCATGGGGGTGATCTCGGAGATTATCCCGGTCTTTGCCCGCAAGCCGGTCT
The DNA here is from genome assembly GCF_018531165.1 of Geobacter grbiciae. Taxonomy (NCBI): domain Bacteria; kingdom Pseudomonadati; phylum Thermodesulfobacteriota; class Desulfuromonadia; order Geobacterales; family Geobacteraceae; genus Geobacter; species Geobacter grbiciae. Next base: position 35,563 of record NZ_JAHDIW010000017.1, read on the forward strand.
TCGGCTACAAGATGATCGCCTTTTCCAGCCTCGCCATCGCCGCGGCCGGTTCCCTGGTCTGGGGGCACCACATGTTCACCAGCGGCATGAGCGATACGGCGGTCCTGGTATTCTCCTTTCTTACCTTCGTCGTCGCCATCCCGTCGGCCATCAAGGTCTTCAACTGGGTCTCCACCCTCTACAAGGGGTCCATCTCCCTGGAAGCACCCATGCTCTTCTCCCTCTCCTTCATCTTCCTCTTCTCCATCGGGGGGCTGACCGGACTGATCCAGGGGGCGGCGGCAACCGACATCCATGTCCACGACACCCAGTTCGTGGTGGGGCATTTCCACTATGTCATCTTCGGCGGCTCGGGATTCGCCTTCTTCGCCGCCATGCACTACTGGCTCCCCAAGTTCTATGGCCGCCGCTACGCCGAAAAACCGGCGATCATTGCCTGGGCGCTCATGTTCGTCGGCTTCAACATCCTCTACTTCTCCATGATCGTGCTGGGGCTGGAGGGGATGCCACGGCGCTACTACGACTATCTCCCCGAATTCGCTCCCCTCAATCTGGTCTCCACCATCGGGAGCTGGATCCTGGCCTCCGGCCTCGCGCTGCTCTTGGTGAACCTGGTCCGGGGGCTGAGGAGCGGGGAGCGGGTCGGGAGCAATCCATGGGGAGCGGCGACCCTGGAGTGGAGCATCCCGACACCCCCCCCCACGGAGAATTTCGAGGAGGAGCCGGTGGTCACCCACGGCCCCTATGATTACCGGGGAGCCGGCATCCCATGAGTCATCCGACCCGAAAAGACCATGCCGGCGCCAAGCTCGGCATGTGGCTCTTCCTCTTTACCGAGCTGTTCCTGTTCGGGGGGCTGTTCCTTCTTTACGGCGTCTATCTGGCCCGCTACCCCCGGGAGTTTGCCGCCGCGGGGCGGGAGATGCATCTGGGGTTCGGGACGGCCAATACGGTGATTCTCATCACGAGCAGTCTCCTGGCGGCCATGGCGGTCACCGCCATCCAGCGGAGCGGCCGGAGGCTGGTTCTGTATTTGTTGGGGGGGACGGTCCTCTGCGGCGCCGTTTTCCTCTTCAACAAGTACCTGGAGTGGAGCGACGAAATCGGCCACGGCATCTATCCCGGCTCGCCCCGGCTGGCAGCGGGACCGCCGGGGGAATCGGTCTTCTACAGCCTCTACTACCTGACCGTTGGCCTCCACGGCCTCCATGTCCTGATCGGCGGGACGCTGCTGGCGGTGGTGGCGGCGCGGGTGGGGCGGGGGACGATCCATGCCGGGGATTTCGCGTGGCTGGAGAACGGCGCCCTATACTGGCACCTGGTGGACCTGGTCTGGATCTTTATCTTCCCCCTCTATTACCTGGTCCTGTAGTGTGGGGGGCTGCGGCTTTTACGCCATCTCGACGCCGTCCTCGTCGCTCCCTTGTGCGGCGTAGCGCTGCTACGCCTCCGCGGTCTCTCCTGCGGGTGCGACGATCTGGCGCAAAATCCGCAGCCCTGCAGTTATGCAAGTAGTCGGATTTTAGGAGAAACGATGGGGAACGATACCCATAACGCCACGACGCATATCATCGGCTATAAAGCGCTGACGGCGGTCTGGATCGCTCTTCTGGCCCTCACCGCCCTCACGGTCTGGGTCGCCCTCAACGCGCCGGGGATCGGCCATGTGTGGGGCTCCCTTGCAATCGCCGCTGCCAAGGGGGGGCTGGTGATCGCCTTTTTCATGCACATGCGCTACGAGGGGAGGCTCCTCCGCTGGCTGCTCTTCGTGGCCCTGGTCACCCTGGCGATTTTCATCGGCCTCACCTTTTCCGACGTGCTCTACCGATAAGGAACTGTCGTGGACCCGAACCTCTACACCACAACCCGTGCCGTGGACCCTGTTTTTATCTGGATCTTCGGGGTCAGCCTGGTGCTTCTCCTGGGGATCACCGCCACCATGGTGGGATTTGTCATCCGCTACCGTCGTTCCCGGGCCCCGGAGCCCACTTCCCAGGTGGCAAGCAACATCTGGCTTGAGATAATCTGGACAGCCCTCCCCACCATCATCGTCATGGCGATGTTCTACTACGGCTGGGCCGGCTACCTGACGCTCCGCAATGTGCCGAAGGACGCCCTGGAGGTGACGGCCACGGCCCGCATGTGGTCCTGGAGTTTCACCTATGCCAACGGCAAGACCAGCCCGAAGCTCTACGTCCCGGTCGGGAAGCCTGTGCTGGTGCATCTCGTCTCCCAGGACGTGCTCCACGGCTTCTATGTCCCCGCGTTCCGGGTCAAGCACGACGTGGTGCCGGGAATGAAGAACCACGTCTGGTTCGTGGCAGACAAACCCGGCTCCTCTGATCTTTTCTGTTCCGTCTACTGCGGCCTCGGCCATTCCGGTATGGTCTCCACGGTGGATGCGGTCCCCGAGGCGCAGTTCCAGTCGTGGCTCGCGAAGCCGGAGAAAGAGGAGAACCAAGGAGGGGGGAGGGCGCTCCTGGAGAAGAACGGCTGCCTCGGCTGCCATTCCCTGGACGGGTCGCGAAAGGTGGGGCCAAGCTTCAAGGGGATCTGGGGGCGGAACGTAACGGTTATGACCGGTGGCGCCGAGCGGACCATCACCGTGGACGAGGAGTACGTGAAACGCTCGATCCGCGAGCCGGGGGCCGATGTGGTCAAGGGATACCCGCCGGTCATGCCCCCCTATTCAGCCCTCTCCGATAAGGATATCGAGGAAATTATGGATTTCCTGAAGGATCTCAAATGATTGCGGAGGCCAGTCGGCTGCTTCGACCCCGTCTCGCGCTGCTGAACGGCATCGCGGCAGTGGCGGGGTGTCTCCTCGCCCCGGAGGGAGCGGCGATGTCACTCATCGTCGCATCCCTGGCGGGGGTGACGCTTCTTGCTGCCGGGGGATCGGCCCTCAACCAGGTGATGGAACGGGACCTGGATCTCCTCATGGAGCGGACCCGGCAGCGCCCCCTCCCCACGGGAGAGCTCTCTCCTCGGGCGGCAACGGCCATCGGCGGCATCAGCATCATCGCCGGCCTCGTTGTGCTTGCCGGGACCGGGGGGATATTCCCCCCCCTCATCGGTGTCGGCGCCCTGGCCTGGTACCTGGGGATCTACACCCCCCTCAAGCGCCGCACTTCCTGCTCCCTCCTGGCCGGAGCCGTGAGCGGAGCTGTTCCACCCCTTGTGGGCTGGACCATAACCGGCGGGAGTCTCGTCGATTTCCGGATTGTACTCGTGGCAGGCCTTCTCTATCTCTGGCAGATCCCCCACTTCTGGTTGCTCCAGTGTCGCCACGCAGAAGACTACCGGCGGGCGGGGCTCCCGCTCTTCGCTCCCGGCGTTACGGCCGGCTCACCCGTCTTCAGGGTCTGGATCGGGGCATTCGCGGCAGGGACGCTCCTGCTGCCGCTGTTCGGCATCATCGGAGGCAGTGCCGCACCCGGTTTTTGCGCTTTCCCTCTCCTCCTGGTCCTCCTCGCATTCTCCCGAGCCGAGGGTGCCCTCTTCTCCAGCCTTAACCTCTTCCCGCTTCTGATGGTCCTGGCTCTCTATCTCCAGCGGTAAATTCCATCAGCTCCTTCATCATATTGCGCGACGCTCATGCGTTTCGCTCGCCCCCGGCCCGGGGGAGGGACCAGTTGTAGCGGATGGCCAGGAGCCGCACCACGATGACCGTCATGGCGGCGGCGAGAAGGGACAGGGTGCGGGGAAAGGAGATCCGGTCCAGCAGGAAGAGAAGAGCCGCGCCGGCGATGCAGGCCGAGGCGTACACCTCCTTCTGCAGCACCAGGGGAATATGGGTGGAGAGGACGTCACGGATCATCCCTCCGGCGGTGGCGGTCATCACCCCCATCATCACCGAGCCGACAAACCCCATTTTGAATGCCAGGGCCTTACCCGTGCCGATGACCACGAAGGTGCCGAGCCCCACGGCGTCGAAGTAGAGAAGGGGGTGATGGAGGAATTCCAGGCGCTTGTGGAAGAGAAAGATAGCCAGGGAAACGGCGATGGAGAGGTAGAGGTAGGTTTCGTCCTTGAAGATGAAGGGGGGGGTGTCCCCCAGGAACAGGTCGCGCAGGGTTCCGCCACCCGTAGCGGTGACGAGGCCGAGCATGAGCACGCCGAAGAGGTCCATATCGCGGCGGATGCCGGCCCAGGCGCCCGAGGCGGCGAAGGCGGCGGTTCCGAGCAGGTCGAGGGCATAGAGCAGGTTCATGGGTTCTCCTTTTGCCGAGAGCTTACCTGCTCTCCAAGGGGAACGCAATGCGAAGTTTGTGAGCCCGAGGTTCAGGGATTGCACTCCCCCGGGCTTTCATTCATTATGCTTTGACGACCGCGTGGCCTCCCGTCTGCGGCGGAGGGCGCCTCGCAGGGCGAAGAATCCGCCGATGGCCGTCAGAAGCCAGATGATTGCGGTTACGATTATCTCGCTGGAAGTCATGGTGTTCCTCCCGGTCCGTGGGTGTGCGTTCGGTGAATGGTAGCACCGGGGGGCATGGGCGGCATTGATGCAGGTCAAGGAAGGAGAGGGGCGTTGGGGGAATGGGGGACCGACAGTGACTGAGGTGAAAACAGCCGCGCCACTGCGGACGCTGGAGCTTTTCTGCGGGATCGGCGGGTTTTCCGCCGCAGTGGAGGGGGGAAACGTGCGGATCGTGGGGGCCTTCGACCAGGATCCGGCGGCCCTGGACACCTATCGGCTCAACTTCCCCGGCCATGGGGCAAGGAAGGTGGACCTGGAACGGGTAAGCGCCTGGGAGCTGACGGCCGGTGGCGTTGATCTCTGGTGGCTCTCTCCCCCCTGCCAGCCTTACTGCGAGCGGGGGGCGCGTCGGGATCTGGCCGATCCCCGCGCCCGGAGCCTCGTCCATATCCTGGAACTGCTGGAGCGGATTCCCGACGATCTCCTCCCCCGCCATCTGGCCCTGGAGAACGTGGCCGGCTTTGTGGGCTCCGAGGGCCACGGCCTGCTCACCGAAGTCCTTACTTCCCGGGGCTTCCAGGTGCGGGAGCGGTTTCTCTGCCCCACGGAACTGGGAGCCCCCATGCGGCGGCCCCGCTACTACCTGGCCGCCTCCCGCGACGAGATGCGACCCCTCGTAGCCCCGGAACCTCGTCCTCTCCGCCCGCTGGCCGGGTACCTCGACCGGCGGTTTGACGGCGAGGTGCCCACTGAGCTGCTCCTTTCTCCCGACGTCGTTGCCCGTTTCGGCGGAGCCCTTCCCATCCTTGACTCTGGCGACGGTTCAGCCTGTGCCACCTGCTTCACCGCCGGGTATGGGAGATCCATCACGTCCGCCGGCTCCTACCTGCAATGCGCAAGCGGCGTGCGCCACTTTTCTCCGGAGGAGATCGTGCGGTTCATGGCGTTTCCGGAGGGATTCCGCTTCCCCGACGAAGTCCCGCTCAGGAAGCGGTGGCACCTGATCGGCAACAGCCTCTCGGTGGCTGCGGTGCGCGAGGTGCTCCGGGTGTTCCCCTCTCTGGGATTGTCGCCGTGAATCGATGATGAAAATCCGTCCAACCATCCCGAAAACATGATATAACCCGGCAGGTTGTTATTTATTTTCGGCCTTCTGCCCGGCCCCAGGAGCCCCCATGTCCGACCCCCTCATTCCCCGTACCCCCTCGGCCTACGACTATCCGCTGCTGATCAAGAACCTCCTCTTCTGCCCCGTGGTGGACAACCCGGACCAGGAGATCGTCTACCGCGATCTCTACCGCGGCACCTACCGCGGCCTTCGGGAGCGGGTCCGGCGCCTGGCCAGCGTCCTGACCGGGCTGGGGGTGAAGCCCGGCGACACCGTGGCGGTCATGGACTGGGACAGCCACCGCTACCTGGAACTCTTCTTTGCCGTGCCGATGATCGGTGCGGTGCTCCATACCATCAACGTCCGACTCTCGCCGGAGCAGATCCTCTACACCATCGACCATGCGGAGGACGACCTCCTCCTGGTGAACAGTGAATTCCTCCCGATCCTGGAGCAGATCCGGGGACGGCTCGACGCGGTGCAAGGGTACGTGCTCCTTACCGACGAGGCGAAGGCGCCCGAAACCGCCATCCCCTTCCTCGGGGAGTACGAGGCGCTCCTGGCGGCAGCAGCGCCGGAATTCGAGTTCCCCGACTTCGACGAGAACACCCGGGCCACCACCTTCTACACCACCGGCACCACCGGCATGCCCAAGGGGGTCTACTTCAGCCACCGCCAGCTGGTCCTCCACTCCTTCGGCGTCATGACGGCCTTGAGCACGGCGGTGGGGCACGGCACGTTCCGCCGCACCGACGTCTACATGCCCATAACCCCCATGTTCCACGTTCACGCCTGGGGGATGCCTTACGTGGCCTCCATGCTGGGGGTGAAACAGGTCTATCCGGGGCGCTACGTGCCGGACCAGCTCCTGGAGCTCATCGAGCGGGAGAAGGTGACCTTTTCCCACTGCGTCCCCACCATCCTCCACATGCTCCTGAAGCATCCCCATGCCGAGCGTATCGATCTCTCGGGGTGGAAGGTGATCATCGGCGGCGCGGCCATGTCCCGGACTCTCTGCCTGGAGGCGCTGCGGCGCGGCATCGATGTCTTCACCGGCTACGGCATGTCCGAGACCTGCCCCATCCTCTCCCTTTCCCATCTCACGCCGGAGATGCTGGAACTTTCCCCGGAGGAGCAGGCGACGATCCGCTGCAAGACCGGCCAGGCCCTGCCGCTGGTGGATCTGCGGGTGGCGGGGGGCGAGCTGCGGGAGCTTCCCCGGGACGGGGTGAGCAGCGGCGAGATCGTGGTTCGGGCCCCCTGGCTCACCCAGGGGTACCTGAAGGACCACAAGGCCTCGGAGCGGCTCTGGGACGGAGGATATCTCCACACCGGCGACGTGGCGGTCCGGGATGGGTTGGGATACGTGCGGATCACCGACCGGACCAAGGATGTCATCAAGGTGGCGGGGGAGTGGGTCTCGTCCCTGGAACTGGAGGACATCTTCGCCCACCATCCGGCCGTGGCCGAGGTGGCGGTCATCGGCCAGCCCGACGAGAAATGGGGGGAGCGCCCCCTGGCCCTGGTGGTCGCGAAGCCCGGCGAAGCCGGCCGGGTGACGGAGAAGGAACTGGTCCACCATGTGCGGGAGTACGCCGACAAAGGGGTCGTCAGCAAGCAGGTGGTCCTTGCCCGAGTCCGCCTCGTGGAGGCCATCGACAAGACCAGCGTGGGCAAGACCAACAAGGTCGCCCTGCGGGAAAAGTACCTGTAGCCCCCAAGGCTGCGGGATGGAGAGCCAATGAGCAATACCAGCCGTATCCGCCGCCAGCGCTGGGTGATCTTCTCGGTGCTGGCGCTCATGTATATTCTCGTCTATTTCTACCGGGTCTCCCTGGCGGTGGTGGCAGGGGACATCTCCCGGGAACTGCGGCTCACCCCCCAGCAACTGGGCTCCCTCTCGGGGATCCTCTTCTACGTCTATGCCGTGGCCCAGCTCCCCCTGGGCCCCATGATCGACCGGCTGGGGAGCCGGCTCGTCATCAGCGGCTGCGGCGTGCTGACCACCATCGGCGGCCTCCTCTTCTCCCAGGCGGACACCCTCGCCATGGCCATGGCGGCCCGGGTGTTCATCGGCATTGGCACCGCGTCGGTGCTCATGGCCACCTTCACCATCTTCAGCCACTGGTTTTCCAAGCAGGAATTCGGCCGGGTCTCCGGCTTCATGGTGGCCATCGGGAACCTGGGAAACCTCTCGGCCACGGCCCCTCTGGCCCTGGCGGTGGCCGCCATCGGCTGGCGCTCCTCGTTCCTGGTAATCGGCATCCTCCAGGCGGTGGTGACGGTACTGGTTTTTAGCATGGTAAAGGATCGCCCGCCGGTGGCGGACCCCGGAGACGCCGCCGACGCCGCCAGACCCGCCGGCATGCTGGATGCCTGGGGAGAGATCTTCTCCAACCCCCATTTCTGGCTCCTGGGAGGGGTCTCCTTCTTCTGGTACGGCAATTACCTGGCCCTCCAGGGGCTGTGGGGCGGCCCCTACCTCATGGAGGTGATGCGCCTCTCCCGGGCCGCCACCGGCCAGATGCTCATGTTCACCTCCCTGGGGTTCATCTCCGGGAGCATGGTGGTCGACACCGTGGCCCGCCGGCTCTTCCGCTCCTACAAGAAAACCCTTCTGGCAGGGCAGATAGTGCTTCTCATTCTCATGTCCGGCTTTCTCGGTACGGCCGAGACGCTTCCCCGCCCGCTCCTGGCGCTCCTCTTCTTCGCCATCGGCCTGGCCGTCTCCAGCGGAGTCATGATCTACCCTATCATCCGCTCCATGTTCTCCGTGCGGATCGTGGGGACGGCCCTCACCTCCCTCAACTTCTTCGTTCTCATGGGGGCGGCGATGACCCAGCAGATCATGGGGGTGATTGTCGGTTCCTACGGGCGCGGTGCTGCGGGCGCATCTCCCTCTGCCTACCATGCCGCCTTCCTCTTCCCCGTGGCGGGTCTGGCCGTTGCCATCGTAGCGTATTTTTTTGCGCGGGATTATTCGGAGAAGGGGTAAGCCCCAGCCGGTGAGCGCCGTGACCCCTGCTACGCTCAAAGTGCCGCTCGCACCGCCGCTGTAGGGCTCATTCCGCGCCGCCCCATCAACTCGCCCTGCGGGCTCAGACACGATGGGTCGGCTTTGCTCCATTTCGCCTACAGCGGCTGGCGCTCGGGCACATTCGCTTCGCATGGCCCACGGCGCTCACCGGCTGGGTAAACGTGAAAAGGCCCGCCAAATGATTCGGCGGGCCTCTCTTGTCTCAACTTCTGTTCTCCCCATTTCAGGGTCATGCCGGCTCGGTACTTCAGCCGGCCACGTGCTGCCTCAGATTGTGTTCGGGAGTAGCTACCTCTATAACGGGGCCCTCCTTCTGGTGACAGTCTGTTGCACTTCTGTTGCCGGTAGCGCTACCTGATTCAACTATACCTTTGGAAAAATTCCCTGCACAGACTGTAAAAAAAATTTTTTCCCGGTATAATGTGACATTGTGCCAAAGGGGGCGGGAAACTGCTCCTTTTCTCATTGGATGTCTCTCAGGGTGGAGGCGAAGGCCGCGACAGTCCGCGCTTTCTTGAGCTGTTTGAGCCCCTTTGCCAGGAAGGGATCGTCCATGGTGGCCATGACTCCCTTGATCTTCCCCAGAATCTGCGTGTCGCCGCAGAAGATTTCGCCGTATCCCTCCAGCAACTCCCCCAGATAACGCTTGAGCATTGCCACCCGTTCCTCACCGGTCGGTTCGGCCGGCGCCTTGCCCCTGAGCCGCTGGAACAGCAGGGGGTCGGCGATGGCTCCCCTCCCCAGCATGAGTCCCGTCGCCCCCGTTTTCCGCAGGACCCGCAGACCGTCGGCGGCGCTCCGGACGTCGCCGTTGGCGATGACCGGGAGCCGGGTCTGCCGCACCACCTCGGCGGTAACGGCATGGTCGGCGTGGCCGGTGTATTCCTGCACAACCGTCCGGGGATGGAGCACCAGGAAGTCGACCCCCGCCTCCTCGAACAGGGGGAGGAGGGTCATTATCTGCCCGGAGTCGTCGTAGCCTGCCCTGACCTTGACGGAAAATGTCCCCGCAATGGCCCTCCGCAGGGCTGGGATGAGCTCTTCCAGGGCCTCGGGGCGGTGCAGCATCCCTCCGCCGGTGAGGCCGGAAGTCATCCGTCCGTAGGGACAGCCGAGATTAAGGTTGATGTGGACTGCCCCGGCCTCCTGAGCCGTCCGGGCAGCGGCCACCAGGGCTTTATGGTCGTGACCGATGAGCTGTACCACCAGGGGGACGCCCCCCTCCACGGCGGCCACCTCCCGCAGATCCCCCGCCCTGATCGGCTGCCGCGCTCCGCCGGGATTGACCCGCATGAACTCGGTAAAGACCACATCGGGCCGTACCCAGTTGATGAACAGGGCACGCAGGGCGCGGTTCGTCAGCCCCTGCATGGGGGCCAGCATCAGGGGGGTGTGGCCGGTCGGCCAGGGGAGGGGAGTGCGTGGAGTTGTAACGGGTGATGGAGTTGTGTCGTGCATAGTGGCTAAGGGGGAAAGACGACAAAGGCGGCCATGGGCCGCCTTTGCTGTTCTCGTACGCCGATTTTTCGGGAAAATCCTAGAGGATCTCCACCAGCTCGAATTCGTAGGTAAGATCTTCGCCTGCCAGGGGATGGTTGGCGTCGAAGGTTACGCTGTCGGCGGTCACTTCAACCACGGCCACCCCGATCTCCTCTTCGTCGTCGTTGGCGAGCACCAACTCCAGCCCCACCTCGGGAACCAGGTCCGCCGGGAGGTCGCTCTTGGGGACCGTGAAGACCTTTTCCTCGTCGTACTCGCCGAAGGCGTCCTCTGCGGGGATCGTGACGGTCTTCTTCTCGCCGGGGGCCATGCCGATCAGGGCCTCCTCCACCTGCTCGAAGAACTCCCCTCCGCCGATGGTGATCTCCATGGGGCCCGCCTCGCAGCTGCAGTCGTCGTCATCGCAGCCGTGGTCTGATTCGCAGCCGCAATCATCGCTCTCGCAGCATTCCACTTCACGGGTGCTGTCGAAAACCGTTCCATCTTCAAGCTTGCCGGTAAAGTCTATTTTGACCCGGTCGCCCTTCTGTGCCTGTTTCATTAATGTAGTCCTTCCGTACCCTTATGATATATCCGGCCCGTGGCCGATTCCGCCATCGTACGCGGTCTTGCGCCCTGCAGTCCAGTGAAAATATCTTTATCCCTCTCCCATCATTCGGTGAAGGCCAGTTTCCGTTCCAGGTCCATGGAGCGGGTGATCTGCTTGGCCTGATCGAAGGTGATGATCTCCTTCTCGCAGAGCTCCAGGAGGTGCTGGTCCAGGGTCTGCATGTGGTAGAGGGAACGGCCGTTCTCGATGTGCTTCTCGATCTCGTCGAGGCGCCCCTCGCGGATGCATGCCTGGATGGTGGTGGTGGCCCGCATGATCTCCACCACCGGGAGGATGTTCTCGCCGCTCTTGTCCTTGATGAGCCGCAACGACACCGTGGCCACCAGGATGTCGGCCAGGCGCTGGCGCAGGACCTCCTGGGCGTCGGGGGGGAAGTGGCCGATGAGCCGGTTGATGGTGGAGACGGCGCTCTGGGTGTGGAGGGTGGAGAAGACCAGGTGCCCCGTTTCCGCCGCCTTGATGCAGGAGTCGATGGTCTCCAGGTCCCGCATCTCCCCCACCATGATGACGTCGGGGTCCATCCGCAGCGCCGAGCGAAGCGCCGCGCTGAAGTTTTCCGTGTCGATCCCCACCTCCCGCTGGATGATGCAGCTCCGGTCAGAGGTGAAGAGGAATTCGATGGGATCCTCGATGGTGATGATGTTGAAGGAGCACGTCTCGTTCAGGTGGCGGAGCATGGAGGCAAGGGTCGTGGACTTGCCGTTGCCGGTGGGACCGGTGACCAGCACGAGCCCGTTGGGGGCCTTGGCGATCTCCCCTAGGACCGGCGGCAGGTTCAGTTCCTCGAAGCTCCCCACATGGGGAGGGATCACCCGCATGACGATGCCGATGGCCCCCCGCTGGCGGAAGATGCTGACCCGGAAGCGGCCGCCGTTGGGGAGGGAATAAGAGGCGTCCAATTCCCGCAGATTGTCGGGGAAAGTGCGCCGGTTCTGCTCCAGGACGGTTTTGGCGATGAATTCCGTGTCCTGGGGGGTCAGCCGGGGGAGCTTGGAGCGGAGCAGTTGCCCCTTGGCCCGGAAGAAGGGGGGATTGTCCACCTCGAAATGGAGATCCGACACCCGCTTCTCGAAGGCGATACCCAGTATCTGGTTCAGAAGGTTCATATCCATGAAAGTACCTCGCTAACGTCTCGTTCCATCAGGGGTGCGGCTTTTCACGCTTTCGGCGGTAGACGGCGTTTTCCAGCACGATCCCTGCCTCCCCGGCCAGGATTTCCAGGAAATCCACCGGGACCGGGGCCGGCTCCCCTTGGCCGAAGTCCCCGTAAATGAGGGAGACGGTCTTGCCGAAGCTCTCGAGGGGAAGGAGAAAGACCGTGGGGTTAAGCGGTGCCCCGATGGCGGCGAAAAGATGTCCCCGCACTATCTCATCGTCAGTTTTTCCGAAAAATGCACCTCTTTTTTCAATGACCTTGGTAAAAAGCGACGGCTGAGCCAGGGGAATCGTGAACCGGAGCGGCGGGCTGGCGCCGTCTTGCCGGTCGCCGCGGATCCCGATGGAGCGCTCGGCAATCAGTTCCGTATCGCGGACGATGAGGGTGAGGGCCCGGTCGAGTTCTCCCGCCACCGACTGCAGCAGGGAGAGGGCGATCTCCGGGGGCTCCCCCAGCCCCCGCAGCGCAGCGACGCTGGTGGCGATCCTGGCGGCCGGCGTACTCCCCTGGTCGCGCCCCATGGCCCGCAGGTAGGCGGGAAGCGCTCCCAGGAACCGGAGAGTGTCCTCCAGGAAGGTCTCTCCCCGCTCCTCGCGCACGGGGCGCGGGAACACGGCCCTGGCCCCTTCCTTGAGGGAGTCGAGGGTGAAGACGTAGTCCCCCGGGGAGACCAACTGCAGCATGGCAATCTGGGGATGGGCCTTCTGTTTCAGGAGCCGCAGCCCCTCCAGCTTGTGGGGGGAATACTGCACGCCGACGCTGTCGGGGGTGTCGAAGACGATGACCGGGAGGGCCTTTTTCGTCAGGAGTTGGTCGATGATCGGGTCCAGGTCCTGTTCGTCAGAGGTGGCGAGAACAGAGATTCCGTCCTTTCGGCAGGCCGTGGTTACGCAGTAGGCCATGAGTTCGTCGGCGCTGAAAAAGACCACCGACGGGACGGTCCCCTCCCGGTCTTCCACCATGCCGGAATAGCTGCCGAGGAATGCCAGGAGCTCCTCCCGTTCCTTGTCCGAGAGGTCGGCGCCCAGTTCCTGGATCTTCAGGTGGGGAGTGCGGTCCTCCAGCCCCGCGAAGACCTTGGGGATCGACTTTTCCAGCTTGTCCACGTCGGCCAGCCCCAGGTCGTCGGCGGAGATGACGAACCCGCCCTCCTCGGCGGAAGTTTCTGGGGGCAGGGGCTCGTCGGTGATCTCTTCCACCACCAGAAGCCCGTCGCGCATCTTTTCGTCGAAAATCCGCAGGGCGTCCATCAGGACGTTCTCGGCGTGGAGAGTGATTTCCTGGTGGAGGTTTTCGGGGAAATAGCGGTACTCGTCGGAGACCGTGACGTTTGAGACGTCCAGGTCGAAAGTCCCCCGCTTCCAGGTGAGGATCTCCACCACCGTCAGCTCGATGAGGGCCTCCAGACCCCGGTAGGCATCCTCCTTCCGGACCCGCCCCCCCTCGATCAGGGTGGCCACCAGGGGCCGGCGGTTCGCTCCGGCGTTCCGCTGCTCCTCCAAAGCCGTCGCCAGGGTTTCGGCGGTGATGACCCCGGCCTCCACCAGGATGTTGCCGATCCGGAGGCTGTTGTCGTAATGGTTCGAGCTGATGATGTAGCCGTCGCTGAAGACGAGCTGGCTCTCACCCTTGCGCCCCTTGACCGTCAGGGCGCCCGACTTGCGGGTCGCATGGAGCAGTTGAATGACGTCAACAATGGAAAGGTGTTCAAGGTCTCCGGTGAATGACATCCCGTGCGGCGCTCCTCTCGTGGCAGGTTTCGGCAAAGATTCTATTAAACTCGAAAAAGGTGCGGCATTCAAGCACTAACCGGCGGGAATCGTGGAGTTTGTTTCCCGTCGGGAGCCCACGACCTTCTTGACCCGGACCACCGGACCCTGTATGGTTTGGGCAGATTATGACCGGTGCTCCACCGGAAAGGAGATCCCCCATGGAAACCGTCCTGAATTCCTGCGAAATCCGCGTTCTCGGTTGCCTCGTCGAGAAGGAGCTGGCAACCCCCGAGTACTATCCCCTCACCCTCAACGCCCTGACGGCGGCCTGCAACCAGAAGTCGAACCGGGATCCGGTCATGGCCCTGGAGGATGCCGACGTGGTCCGGGCCCTGGACTCGCTCCGCATGAAGGGATTCGCCCGGCAGTCGGCCGAGGGGGTGCGGGCCATGAAATACTGCCACTGCCTGGCCGAGAAGTTCCTCCTGGAGCCCCCGGATCTTGCGGTCCTGGCGGAGCTCCTCGTGCGGGGACCCCAGACCGTTGGGGAACTCCGGACCCGGGCCGAGCGGATGCGCCCCTTTGCCGACCTGGCGGCGGTGGAGGAAGTCCTGCGGATGCTCATGGAGCGGGAGGAGCCCCTCGTCACCCGACTTCCCCGCCAGCCGGGGCGCAAGGAACAGCGCTATGCGCACCTCTTGGCGGGAGCGCCCGAGGCGGAGGGAGAGGAGAGCATGGCCCCCCCCGAGGGGGCGCGGCTTCAGGTGCGGGCCGAGAACGAGCGGGTGGCGAGGCTGGAGGAGGAGGTGACGGCGCTGCGGGCCGAAGTGGCCGAGCTGCGCCGGATGATGGAGGAGTTCCGGTCCCAGTTCGAGTAATGGGAGGCAAACCAGGCACGGAGGCACACCATGAACACAATCATCAACGGCATCACCCTGGCCTACGACGACCATGGCAGCGGACCGGCAGTGGTTCTTGTCCACGGTTTTCCCCTCTGCCGCCGCATGTGGCACCCCCAGATCAAGGCGGTGACCGACGCGGGCTTTCGGCTCGTGACCCTGGATCTGCGGGGATTCGGCGAAAGTGATGCCCCTGAAGGCCCCTATTCCATGGAGCTCTTTGCCGATGACGTGGCGGGGCTCCTGGACTACCTGGGGATCAATCGGGCGGTGGTGGGAGGGATGTCCATGGGGGGATACGTCCTTTTCAACCTCGTGGAGCGCCATGCCGGAAGGCTCGCGGGGGCCGTCTTCATCACTACCCGCGCCACGGCCGACGACGAAGCGGCGAAGGCCCGCCGGCTCCAGTTGGCCCAGGAAACCATGAAATTCGGCCCCCAGATCATCGCCGATGCCTTCGTGCCGCTTCTCTTCGCCGAGGAGTCCCTCACCGGGCGGCCGAAACTGGTGGAGGAGGTTGGGGGGTGGATCGTGGGGACCGACTCGCGGGGGCTTGCGGGGGGGCTCCTCGCCATGCGGGAGCGGAAGGACTACAGCGGACTGCTGGGCACCGTCGGGATACCGTCCCTGGCCATAGGGGCCGAGGGGGACCGGGCCGCGCCCCCGGAGACCGCCCGGGCCATAGCCGCCGGCATCCCCGGCTGCCGGCTCGAAATCGTAACCGAGGCGGGGCACATGGCCAATCTGGAGCACCCTGGGGCCTTCAACGATGCCCTGGTGGGGTTCCTGAAGGGGCTGGGGGCGTGGTGATTCCTGTTAGGGGGGGCATTTGCCGCAGACGGACCGGAAGAGCACCGTGCTGAGGTAACGGTCCCCTCTGTCGGGGAGAAGGACGACGATGGTGCTTCCGGCCGGGGCATCCTTGGCCACCCGGATGGCGCCAGCCATGGCCGCGCCGCTGGACATCCCCACGAAGAGCCCCTCGCGGACGGCCAGATCCCGCGCCGTATCGAAGGCGGGCTCGTCCTGGACGGTGAGCTTCAGGTCGAGGGCAGCGGGGTTGTAGATGGCTGGGACGATGGCTTCCTGCATGTTCTTGAGCCCCTGGACCTTGTGGCCGAGCCGGGGCTCCACGCCGACGATGCGCACGGACGGCTTGGTTTCCCGAAAGTAGCGGCTTACCCCCATGAGGGTTCCGCCGGTCCCCATCCCGGCCACGAAAAAGTCGACGGTGCCGTCGGTGCCGCGGTAAATCTCCGGACCGGTGGTCTCGTAGTGGGCGAGGGGGTTGTTGGGGTTGGCATACTGGTTGGGCATGTAGTAGCGGTCGGGTTCTTCGTCGAGAATCCGGTGCGCCAGGCGGATGGCGCCGTCAGTGGCCTCCTCTGCCGGAGAGAGAACCAGTTCGGCGCCGTAGGCCTCCAGCACCGCCCGCCGCTCAAGGCTCACGCAGGCAGGCATGACGAGCTTCACCCGGTACCCCTTGGCCGCGCCGAGCATGGCGATGGCGATGCCGGTGTTTCCCGAGGTGGGCTCCAGGATCGTCCTCTCAGGGGACAGTTCCCCGGCAGCCTCGGCCTTGGCAAGCATGTAGAGGGCGGGGCGGTCCTTGACCGAGCCCCCCACATTATTCCCCTCAAGCTTGGCGAGAATTCTCACCTTCGGGTTGGGGTTCAGCTTTCTGATCTCCACGAGGGGGGTGGAGCCGATGCTCCCTGACAGGGAAAAGGGGGTATGTTCCATGGACGATGTCCTCTGCTCTGGTGGGTTAATAACCGCTTATGCTATAGGAATGTACGGGAAATTACAACCGTCCCGAATGCGGGGATTGCCCGCGGGAAAGAATATATGCGCCTTCACGGACCATCCTTGACATTCCCTGGCATTGCAGCCGGCCTCGCGTCCCATCCCCCCGTCGAGATTTCCTCTTCGGGGATGACGTCCGCCGCCGTGGCGCTCATCCTCCGGGAGGGGAGGGAGGGGCTTGAAGTACTCTTCATAGAGCGGGCCTCCCATGACGGTGACCCGTGGTCCGGCGACCTGGGGTTTCCCGGGGGTAAAATCGAGCCGGGTGACGCCGGACCCCGGGGTGCCGCGGAGAGGGAGACCCGGGAGGAACTCGGCATCGATCTCGCCACCGCCCATTATCTGGGGCGCCTGGCCGACGTCGCGGGGGCCCACCTGCCAATCCGGGTATCATGTTTCGTCTATGGTTTGATCGGGAATCCCCCCTTGACGCCGGGGGGGGAGGTGAGGGACGCTTTCTGGGTCTCCCTTACCGATCTTTGCGATCCGGACCGCCACAAGGACGCCACGGTTCGCTTCGGTGGCGAAACCTTCGAGCGGCCGGCCATAATCCTTCCGGCGGAGGGGAAACCGGCCCTCTGGGGGATCACCTACCGGCTGGTCATGCAGTTCCTTGCGCTCGTGACCGGAGAGGGCGTCCCGTAGGTCGGGACGGGGGAGCGGGAGGGTTACGTGGTGATCCCCTCCTTGCCCGGGGCAAGGGTGTCGGCGTGGGCGAGGAATTCTTCCATGAGTTGCGGAGGGTCGTAGCCGAAGGAAAAGACCGATTCGTAGCTGAGGATTTGGAGCGGGTCCAGATGGGGTGAGGCGAAGCCGATACCGTTGGAGGCGGTGCGGACGATCCGGCCCGGCATGGTGATGGTGAGGGTGGAGGTGCCACTGAGAAAGTAGATGGAGACGAGGGCCTCTTTGCCCGGTTCACAGTCTCCCCGCATGGACAGGAAGAGGCCGTGATGGCTGATGTCCCGCACCTCGCCGTAAGTGATCCGCGAATCCTTCTCCAGGAATGCCGGTGCCGAAAAGGGGACCCGGGGATGCCGCCGCCGTTCGAACTGTCCCATGGCTTCCTCCTGCATGTATCGGTCATTTTTGAGAATCAATAAGCCTCTAAACTATAACGCAAATACTTTTCATTTGCAGGTTTTTTTTTCGCGGAAAAAACGATGCTATCTTCAGGAGCCACCGTGGAAATCCTTTACCGCGACGAGCATCTCGTGGCAGTCCACAAACCGCTGGGACTACTCGTCCACCGCTCGCCCATAGACCGGCACGAGACCCGGTTTGCCCTCCAGGAAGTGCGTGACCTTCTGGGGCGGCGCGTCTATCCGGTTCACCGACTCGACAAACCCACCTCAGGTGTCCTCCTCTTCGCCCTCGATCCAGCTTTCGCCCGGGGCCTCGTCGGCGCCTTCGCGTCCGGGAGCGTGACCAAGACGTATCTGGCGGTGGTTCGGGGAACCATGCCGGAGGAAGGGGTGATTGACCATCCCCTGGCAGAGGAGCCCGATCGTTTCGAGCAGGGACGGGGGAATGCCGGAGAGAGGGCGCCCCAGTCGGCAGTGACCGGCTATCGACGCTTGGCAGACGTGGAGCTTCCTGTTGCCGTTGGACGCTATCCCACGAGTCGCTATTCGCTGGTGTCGCTCTCGCCGCGCACGGGTCGCCGTCATCAGCTTCGCCGCCACCTCAAGCACCTCTTCCACCCCATCGTTGGCGATACGAAATACGGCGAAGGGCGCCACAACCGGTTCTTTCGGGAAGAGCTTCTGACGGTACGCATGCTTCTGCACGCCGTTGAGCTTACCGTTCCTCACCCGGCAACCGGTGCGCCGCTGACGGTCTGTGCCCCGGTCGAGGGGGCTTTTGCAGCTCTCCTCGCCCGGTTCGGCTGGCTCTCTGCCGTTCCTTCCCGTTGGCTCGGCCCCCAGGGAAAAAGCATGGCTGGGGAGGAGATGCAAACGAGACAGCGGATTTCTCCTGTGCTACCTTTGTTGTAGTATCGATACAGTGTTGACAGGGAGGTTCACATCATGGACGAAACACCAGAACTTGAAAAGGCAACCTTCGGTGCCGGGTGCTTCTGGCACGTGGAGGCCGAATTCCGGCGGGTGTCGGGGGTGGTAGCCACTCACGCCGGGTACATGGGGGGATGGAAGGACCATCCCACCTACGAGGAGGTCTGCTCCAAGGAAACGGGGCATGCGGAGGTGGTGGAGGTGGTCTACGATCCCGCGCGGGTCTCCTATGACGAGCTTCTCCGGATTTTCTGGACAATCCACGATCCAACCCAGCTGAACCGCCAGGGGCCGGATATCGGTACCAACTACCGCTCGGTCATCTTTTTTCATACCCCGGAGCAGGAGCAGGCCGCCCGGCTCTCGATGGAGAAAGAAGGGGGTTCCGGCCGCTACTCCCGGCCAATCGTTACCGAAATTGCTTCCGCCTCCGCCTTCTGGTGGGCCGAGGAGTACCATCAGCAGTACCTGGAGAAGCGCGGCGGCGGAAGCTGCAACTGGTGAAGAGAAAGGAGCTATTAATGACAGCAAGAGGATGGCTTGTAGGGATGGTCGTCGCGGCGGCTGCGGCGGTCTGCGGCGTGGGAAACGCCGGCGCCGAGGTGCGGCTGGCGAAGGGGCAGACCCTCTATGTGCCGGTTTACTCCCACGTCTACACCGGTGATCGGGCGCTCCCCTTCAATCTGGCGGCCACTCTGGGGGTTCGCAACCTTGATCCGGCCAGCCCCATAACCGTAAGCCGGGTGGATTACCACGACTCCAACGGCCGCCTCGTGAAGCGTTTCCTGGCTGGTCCCCTGAAAATTCCTCCCCAGGGTTCCACCAGTTTTTACCTCAAGGAACGGGACACGAGCGGCGGTTTCGGCGCCCATTTCATCGTGGTATGGGAGTCGGCCAGGGAGGTTAATGAGCCCATTGTCGAGAGCGTCATGATCGGCGCCCGGTCGGGCCAGGGAATCTCCTTCGTGAGCCCGGCCCGGGAGATCCGGCCCCAGGCCAAATGAGGATTGAGGTGCCACGATGAAGATCATCGACCTGCGGAGCGATACCGTCACCAGGCCCTGCCCGGCCATGCGGGCCGCTATGGCTGTAGCCGAGGTGGGTGACGACGTCTATGGCGAGGACCCCACCGTGAACCGCCTCGAAGCCCTGGCCGCCGGGATGCTCGGCACCGAGGCGGCCCTCTTCGTGACGAGCGGCACCCAGTCCAACCTCCTTGCCATCATGACCCACTGCGGGCGGGGTGACGAGTACATCGCCGGCCAGACGGCCCACTGCTACCGTTTCGAGGGGGGCGGCGCCGCGGTCCTCGGCGGGGTCCAGCCCCAGCCCGTGGACGTGGAACCCGACGGAACCCTTGACCTCGTGAAAGTGGCCGCGGCCATCAAGCCCAACGATCCCCACTTTGCCCGGACACGGCTCCTCTGTCTGGAGAACACCCAGGCGGGGAGGGTTCTCCCCCTCGATTACCTGGCTCGCGCCCGTACCCTTGCCCGGGAGCGTGGCCTCGCCCTCCACCTGGACGGGGCGCGGCTCTTCAATGCCGCCGTGGCCCTCGACGTGGAAGCCCGGGAGATAACGGATCATTTCGAATCGGTGTCGGTCTGTCTCTCCAAGGGGCTCGGCGCGCCGGTGGGGTCGCTTTTGTGCGGGAGTCGGGGGTTTGTGGCCGAGGCCCGACGCTGGCGCAAGGTCCTCGGCGGCGGCATGCGCCAGGCAGGTGTCCTGGCCGCCGCGGGAATTGTGGCCCTCACGGAGAACGTGGCGCGCCTCGCCGAGGACCACGCCAATGCGCGGCGTCTGGCCGAGGGGCTGGCTGCCGTCGGCGGTCTCGATGGTGACTCCGTCTCGGTTCAGACGAACATGGTGTTCCTCTCGCTTCCCCCTGATCATGCCGAGGCACTGGCAACCTTTCTCTGCGACAGGGGAGTTCTCATCTCCGGTCGGGAGCGCATCCGCCTTGTCACCCATCGGGATGTGACCTCTGCCGACATCGATCGGGTAGTGGGAGCCTGCGGGGAGTTTTTCAGGCGACCCTGACGCCTCATTCCTTCCATTGCAAAAGCTGCCTCCTATGGTTTACTTGAACGTGTCGCCTCCCCGAAAAACGCCTTCTGGAGTCAGATCATGCCCATGAAAATTTTTGTGTGGATGCTTGCCGTTGTTGCGGGGATTCTCGCCTCGTGTGCCTTCATTACCGTCAACGTCTATTTCCCCGAGAAGGAGGTCAAGAAGGCCTTCAAGACCTTGGACGAGAAATACCTGGGGAAGGAGGGGGGGGAGGCGCCCGTCCCGGAACAGCCCCCGGCCGGTGCTGAACCGGCGCCGGCAGAGAAGCCCCAGAGCCGGTTCGAGGGAGCGCGATGGCCCCTCGCGGTGACAGCCACCGCCTGGGCTGCCGAGGATGCGGCCGGCGGCCTGGTGGTTGAGCTTTCGCGGATGCCCGAGGTGGTCAAGGCCTACGAGGAGATGAGAGGACGGCTCACGACCCTCGATCAGTTGCGTGACGGCGGCATTGTGGGAGAAACCAACCAGGGACTTGTCACGGTCCGCGACCCCTCCCGGATTGCCGGCCTGAAGGGAGCGGTGGACGAGGAGAACGCCAACCGCAAGACCGTCATTACCGGCATGGCTCGGGCAATCCTGAAGCAGGCGGGGAAGCCCGACACACCGGCCAATATGGGACAGGTTCTCGGCAAGGCGGCCGCCACCTATGCCCAGACGAAACAGGAAACCGCCCGGCCAGGCTGGTGGATCCAGTTGCAAAACGGAAAGTGGGTACAGAAATGAGCCGATTCGTTCTAATTATCCCGTTCGGAGCCCTCTCCCTCATGCTCGCTGCGTGCTCTTCCTTTCCCTGGTTGACGAAGGAAGAACCGGCCGCCACTTCCGCCCCTACTGCCAAGAACCGCTGTCTCCTCGAATCCGAGGATTGCCCTCCGCGGAAGATGACCATCACTGAACTGATCGCTGGTCTGAAGCATGAAATTGCCAGGGGTGAGGCCGTGTACACCCCGGCCGAACTCCAGAAGCTCGAAAACAAGCTCCGGGATTACGAAGTGATGTACGACCGCCTGATGTACGGCAACGACGATTGAAACGAAATGGTTAGTGTAACGATTCCGATGCGTTGGTTGCATTGATGTGAGTTTTTGAGCATTAATTAATAATAAGTTATTGACTTTTAATGTAGCACCATTTACTCTTGCGGCGCAAAACGCAGGAGGCGACGATACCTGATTCCGCAAGACAGGCGGACCCCCTTCGATTCCCTTTTGAATCGCCCCAGGACATATTCTCCCCCATCCTGCAACACATCACAACTAAAGCGTGGAAAACAGTGCTGACAGAGCGCGGCGTGGCGTTTACGGCGTGCCGACCCGACTCCGTGCTGTCCGGCGTCCTGGCAATCGCGTCGGGACGGATTGCTCCGTTTTTCCCATGAGGGTTATTTCATGCATCTGACTGACTGTTTCACGGAACTGGTGGCCTATGTCACCCACTTCCTCCGCACGGCCGCGGTGCGCCAGCCCTCCTACCAGGAGGTCCGCCGCGAAATCGACCTCCTCCTGGCCTCGGGGGAGTCGTGCGTCAGGCGGGAGGGGTTCTCCCGCGACGACTTCGAGCTGGCCCGCTTCGCCGTCTGCGCCTGGATCGACGAGGCGGTCCTCTCGTCGGCCTGGAGCGAGAAGAGCCTCTGGCTCCGGGAGCAGCTCCAGCGCCTCCACTACAACACCACCGAGGCGGGTGAGGAGTTCTTCACCAGGCTGAACGCCCTGGGGCTCCACCAGCGTGAGGTGCGGGAGGTCTACTACCTCTGTCTCGCCCTCGGCTTCACCGGCAGGTTCTGCAAGCCGGGGGACGAGTATCAGCTGGAGCAGGTGAAGACCGCCCAGCTGAAGCTCCTCGTGGGGAGCTCCGTGGGGCTTCCGTCCCTGGAGCGGACCGAGCTCTTCCCGGAGGCCTATCCGGCGGGAGCGCCCGCCATGGCTCCGGCCCGGCGCCGGGTCGGTTTCTCCCCCCTTGCCGCCGTCTGCCTCGCCGGTCCGGCGGTGTTCTTTGTCATTCTCTTCTTCGTCTACCGCTTCACCCTTTCGGGGGTGGGGGAGAATTTTTTAAGGACGGTGCCGTACTGAGATGAAAACGAAGCTCGTGACCTTTCTCAAGTGGTTTCTCGTGGCGGGAGGGGCGGCAGTGGTCGTCCTTCTCGTTTTTGGTATTGTGCTCGCCCTCGACTGGCCCTGGTGGGTGGCCCTCTGCATCCTCCTCCTTCTGGCGGGGATCGGGGTCGGCATTGTGCTGCTGCGGGCCATGTGGCTGCGCAAGCGGGAGCAGAATTTCGTCCAGGAGGTGATCGCCCGGGACAAGGGGCTCCTGAAGGCCCTTTCCGGCAAGGAGCGGGAGCACCTTACCCAGCTCCAGGAGCAGTGGAAGGATGCCATCGGCACCCTGAAGAATTCCCATCTCAAGAAGCAGGGAAACCCCCTTTACGTCCTCCCCTGGTACCTGGTGATCGGCGAGAGCGGCTCCGGGAAGACCACCTCCCTCAACAGCGCCCGCCTGTCATCCCCTTTCATCGACGTCTGCCGGGCCTCCGGCGTTTCCGGCACCCGCAACTGCGACTGGTGGTTCTTCGAGGAATCCATCGTCATCGACACGGCCGGTCGCTACGCGGTTCCCATCGACAGCGAGAAGGACCGGGACGAGTGGCAGAAGTTCCTGTCGCTCCTCGTCAAGTACCGGAAGAAAGAGCCCCTGAACGGCCTCATCGTCACCGTGGCGGCAGACCGGCTCCTGGCGGCGGGGCGCGAGGAGAACGCGGAGGAGGGGCGCACCATGCGGAGCCGCATCGACGAGTTGATGCGGGCCCTGGGGGTGCGGTTCCCGATCTATGTCCTCGTCACCAAGTGCGATCTGGTTGAGGGGATGAACCGCTTTGCCGGGCTTCTGCCGGAAAAGGCCCTCCGGCAGCCCATGGGGATGGTGAACCAGGAACTGGCCACGGACGTGGTCACCTTCACCGACAAGGCGGTTGCCGCCGTGGTGGAACGGCTCCGGACCCTCCGGCTGCTGCTTCTCCACCAGCCCGAGGCCCGGGAAGCGGATCCGGGGCTCGTCCTCTTTCCCGAGGAGTTCGCGGTCCTGCGGGATGCCCTCGCCGCCTTCATGGAGGGGGCCTTCCGGGAAAACCCCTACCAGGAGACCCCGGTCATGCGGGGGCTCTTCTTCTCCAGCGGCCGCCAGGAGGGGAATCCCCATTCCCGCTTCTCCGAGGCCTTGGGCCTCTCGGGGGAAATGGCGGCGCTCCCCGGCACCAGCAAGGGTCTCTTTCTCCACGACTTTTTCGCCAGGATTCTCCCCGCCGACCGGGCGCTCCTGGCGCCGACCCGCCGTGCCGTGGAGTGGCGGGCCCTCACCGGGAACCTGGGGCTCGTCTCCTGGATGCTCCTGGGCGTGGCCCTCTGTGGTCTCCTTTCCTTTTCCTTCGTGAAGAACATGACCACCATCCGCCAGGTCTCCCATCAGTTCGAGCGGACTCCGCGGCTGGCCGGCAACCCCACCAGCGATCTCCTAGTGCTCGACGCCTTCCGCCAGGGAATCCTGAAGGTGGAGGAGCGGAACCGCTCCTGGTGGATTCCCCGTTTTGGCCTCACGGAGAGCGTCAAGGTGGAGCGGACCCTCAAGGAGAGGTTCTGCCGCCAGTTCCGGGACGGTTTCCTGACCCCCTACGACCGGCAGCTGGCCACCGGTGTCGCGGGCCTTTCCGCTGGCACCCCCGACGAGCTCTTCGCCCAGTACGCCATCCATCTGACCCGGCGGATCAATATCCTCAACGCCGGCATGAACGGTAAAAAGCTGCCGGAACTGAGCGCCATGCCCCAGCCGGCTTCGGTCTCCTTCCTGGCCGGCGAAACCGCCGCCGGTGCTGATGCCCGCAAGCGGTTCGGCACCCTCTACCTCCACTACCTGGCCTGGCGGGCAGATTCCCCCGATCTTGCCAAGGAGACGGCCCAGCTTCAGGGGTGGCTCCGCCAGATCATAGGCCTCAAGGGGGGAAGCCTTTCCTGGCTTGCCCCGTGGATCGACCGGCAGTCGGGGCTTCCGTCGGTGACCATGGCCGAATTCTGGGGAGGGGGCGCGCCGCTCCCGGGAGAGGCAGCGGTTCCCCCCTCCTTTACCCGCAAGGGGAAGGGGGAGATGGACAGCCTCGTGGCCGAGCTGGAGACGGCCCTCGGCGACCCGCGCCTCGTGGCGGCGGGCAAGGGCGGCCTTGGCTCCTGGTACCGGGGGAGTTGCCTGGCGGCGTGGCAACGGCTTGCCGCGGCGTTCCCCACGGGAAAGGAGCGGCTCCGCACTGTCCGCGACTGGCAGCAGACGGCCGCCAGAATGGCCACAGACCAGGGGCCCTATTTCGCCTTCATCAACCGGATGTCCGCCGAGCTCGATACCCTCGTGGGCAAGGAGGGGGTACCTCCCTTTGTGGTCCAGCTCTATGCCTTTCAGGTGGCCCGGGCGGGGGGTGCGGTTCCGGGCGCCGTGGGGAAGGCCGCCGAGAGCGGCAAGCGTCTCATCAACTCCCTCGGCGAGAGGATTCATCCCGATGCCGCCGTGGCCAAGGGGATCGAAACGCCCCTGGCGGCCCCGAAGGCCTGGCAGGAGTACCAGACGGCCCTGGCGGCCATCGCGCCGGCGGCATCGTCGCGGCAGCAGGCCTTCCAATTGGCCACTCAGACCTTCGGCGACGACCCGGCCACCGGCAAGACCCCCTTTATGGCCGCCTGGGGCGCAGCCGGCCGCCTTCGGGCCGGAGTTGCCGGCGCCGGAGCCGACGAAGCCTTCTGGCGGCTCGTGACCGGCCCCCTCGACTACCTCTGGACCTACGTCCGGCATGAGGCCGGCTGCCAGCTCCAGACCCTCTGGGAGGAGCAGGTGATCGCCGCCACCCTCGGGATGCCCCCCCAGCAGGCGGGCCCCCTGCTCCTTGGCCCCGACGGCCTTGCCTGGCGCTTCGTCAAGGGGCCCGCAGCTCCCTTCATCCGGGGGACCGCCGCCGGCTACGCGCCCCGGCAGGCCCTCGGGGTGGCACTCCCCATCGAGGGGGCCCTCTTCGCCTTCCTCTCCAAGGGTGCCCAGATTCAGGCCTCGGCTGGGGGGCGCCAGCCCAACTACACCGTGGCCGTCAAGGGGCTTCCCACCGACGCCAACGCCGATGCCCGGATCAGGCCCCACGCCACCCGGCTGGAGCTCCAGTGCGCTGGCACCCCCCAGACCCTCGTGAACCAGAACTTCCCCGTAGGGAAGACCTTCTACTGGTCCCCCGAAACCTGCGGCGACGTCATCTTTCAGATCGAGGTGGGTGACCAGGTTCTCACCAAACGTTACGGCGGTCCCCAGGCCTTCCCCGACTTCCTCCGGGAGTTTGCCGGCGGTTCGCGCACTTTCCCGGCCCGGGAGTTCCCCGGCGAGAAGGAGGCCCTTGAGCGGATGGGGATCAAGCATATCCGCGTCAACTACCAGATCATGGGGGGAGGGCAGGTGGTCAAACAGGGGAGCGCCATGGCCGGCGCCACGGCCCCCCGGGTCATCGCCCGGTGCTGGTAACGGCAGCCCCCCAATCTCACGGATGAGAAGGAGTGCGACTGATGCTCGGCACTGACATGACAACCGGCTGGAACTGGTCAGCCTTCGGCAAGCACCCGGCGGCGGCCGATTACTTCCGCCTCGGCCATGCTTCCCCCTTCGTGGAGGGCCTCACGAAATGGGTGGAGAGCGGCTACCGGCTCCTGGCGGAGCGAAGCGACGCCCCGCCCGCGTTCTGCTCCTGGCGCTTCTGGGCCCGGGGCTATGGCCGGGACCCACTGGTCCTGGGAGTGGTGCGGGTCTCCAGCGACAGCCTCGGCCGCCCCTATCCCCTCCTTATCATGGGGAGCGGTCCCCTGGAGGGGTGGGAGGGGCAATGGGACCTCCTCCCCTTTGCCGCGGAGAAGAGTTGGTGCCAGATCGAATTCCTGGCCACCCATACCTTCGGCGACCTCAGGAAGTTGGAAGAGGGGCTCCAGGGGCTGCGTCCCCCTGCCGCCGAGTGGGACGAGCTGGCCGAACGCCGCGGGGGGCTGAATCGCCTCGGCTCCCCCCTGGACCCCTACGCCTCGTTCCTGGACATTCCCCGGCTGGAAAAGGTAGCCGCCGAACGGGCCGGGCGGGACGAGTTCTCGGTGCGGCTCGACCGTGGGCCGGTCAACGACAAGATCACCCTGGTGAGCCTCTGGCACCTGCTGGCCAAGGGGGCGGCGAAGGGAGTCCCCAATGCCCTCTTCATGGGGGGAACCCTGGAGCGCTCCTTTCTCGCCTCCTACCGGCGGGCCCTGGCTCCGGGGGATTTTCTCCACCTCTGGTCCGCCTCGGATGCCGCGGGGTGGCCCAACAGCATCGGAACGGAGTACGCCATGGATATAGCAACCCTGGGAAAAGAGCCTGTTCGCCCCGACCAGCCGGTGGGTGACGACGTCCGCTACGATCCCCTCTTCGACACTCTCCAGGCCGAGGTGGACAAACTAACCTCCCCGGCCATCGCCGGCAACATCGACTGGGAGAAGGTGGTGCGGCTATCAGCCGACATCCTGGCCACCCGCTCCAAGGACCTCCTGGTGGCCAGCTACCTGGCCGTGGGGCTCGTCCAGACCCGCGGCGGCGACGGCCTGGCCCTGGGGCTCAAGGTCTGGCGCGATCTCCTGGAGCGGTTCTGGAACGACCTCTACCCCACCCGGATGCGGGGACGTCAGCGGAGCGTGGAGTGGTGGCTGGACCGGACCGAGATCGCCCTGCGCCAGCAGGGGGAGCAGACCCTGCCGGGGGAACAGCACGTCATCGTGCTGGAGACCCTCGGCGCCATCGACCGCTTCCTGCGCGAGCGCCTGGAGAATGCCCCGTCCCTCACCAAATTGCGGGAGCTGGTAGTGGATATGGCGCCGGAAGTGAACGTGGAGGCGGTTGCCGAAGCCGCGGCCCCACCGCCGGTTCAGGCCGAGGCGCCGGCCGATCTCTTTACCCCCCCGAGCCAGGTCGCTGTCCGCCCCGTGGAGGTCCCCCGGCAGACAAGCATCCCAGGCTCACCCCTTCAGGCCCTCGAAGCGGGGTTGCGGCAAGTGGGGGAGGCTGCCGGAGCCCTGCTCCAGCAGGACCCCTCAAGTCCGGTACCTTACCGTCTTTCACGGCTCGCCGCCTGGGGTCAAGTTACGGAGCTTCCGCCGGCTGTGAACGGCCGCACCCGCATCCCCCCTCCCGAGCGCCAGGTGTTGACTCTCCTCCAGGAGCTGGCCAGCCACGGCGACGGCGAAGCGCTCCTCAAGGCCGCCGAAGCGCGGCTTCCCCAGTTCATCTTCTGGCTTGACCTGAACCGATTTACCGCCGAAGCCCTTTCCCGCCTTGGCGACCGTTTCTCCTCTGCCCGCGAGGCGGTCTGCGCCGAGACGGCGGCCCTTGCGGGGCGGCTTCCGGGCCTTGAGGGGCTCTCCTTTGCCGACGGCACTCCCTTCGCCGATGGGGAGACCCGCCAGTGGCTCGCGGGGGTCATGCAGCGGGAGTCATCCGCCGCCCAATGCCCCGCCGAAGCCGATACCGAAGGCCGGGCCGAGGCCATCGCCCAAGAGGTTGATGAGGCCCAGGCCCTCATCCGGAGCGGCAAGCTCCTGGAGGCGGTGGAGCGGTTCCAGGGGCACCTGGGCAACGGTGCCTCCCGCAAGGAAAAACTCCACTGGCGCCTCGCCCTGGCCCAGCTCCTCGTGAACACCAACCGGGCGAAGTTGGCGCTCCCCCACCTGGAGCAGGTCGTGGCCGACATTGGGGCCTTCGGCCTCGAAGAGTACGACCCGGCCCTGGCCCTGCGGGGGCTGAAGCTCGCCTGGATCGGCTTCGATTCCCAGGCCGAACCCCGCTTCAAGGAGAAGGCCGCCGAGGCCCTCCACCGCATCGCCCGCCTCGACCCGGTGGAGATGGTGCGGCTGGCCAAGGGGTAAGAACATCGTGGAGGATAACAAGTGAAATGTATCTGGCTGGTAGGGTTAACTATCATTCTTTTGCCATTTCTTGCCGGGCCTTGCGATGCTTTCCGTAAAGCTGAGGGGAGTATTCCGATATGCAAAGGTCCCGGTTGTGAGACTGTTGCGGTCGAGACCCCCTGGCCGGAAGCGCCATCGTCGGATGAAAGCATTACGGTTCTGTTCGGGGGGGGCTCATTTCGGGTGCCATCCGATGTGGCTTCTGTGGGGATAGGAGACAACCTGAGCGTCTTCAGGTTCAAGAGCGGGGAGCCTTTGCTGCTCAGCAGAGAAACATTCAGTGCCCTCAAACTTCCCAAACGCGGACTGTCGGTAATTGAGGCAGCCAACGTTCTCTTTACCAAAACGCCTAAAGATCCAGAGCCTTCCGGAAAGGATGATCGCAAGAGCTGGCGACTAATGCTGTCGATGAAACGGGGATTCTTCTCCACAAATCCACGGCTGGCTGTGTACCGCAAGGGTCCGGTCACGATCTACCAGATAACGGAAGGTCCAGGCCCTTACCGAAATGTGGCGTTAGTTGCTAATGCGCATTCCCGAAATTTCCTTATGCGTCTGGAGAGCAATTGTGAAGACAAGAAGTTCATCGAAGTCTTGTCCACTATTTCCGCAAAGGAGAAATGACGTTCATGGCATTGGCCGATACAGAAAAACATGATCTGAGGGTTATTGTGGAAGGCTTCTGGGGAAAGCATGAGACTGCCAGTTGGGAAATGAACGAAGAGCTTGTTGCCGTACTACCAAAGATGATTTCGGAAGTTAAAAGCTGTTCGCAAGCCATGGACTTCGTTCCTCGTCCGGGCGTTTACCTCAACCCCAAAGATGTTCAGCGTGAATTACGCAAGATGGCACGGAGAGTCAAAGAGAAGGGGACTTCCTACTGGGTGTGCATGCTCATGGGTGCAACCAACTGGAAGACTGAAGCTGCCAGGGTTGCTCAAGGTCTTTGATGGATTTTCATAACCCTTACGCTGATTGCGTCCTCCACGGAGGGAGAAACAGTCACCGTTACGATCGTACGAAAGGAGAAGGACATGTCGAAAGAAGCATCCGTAGCACCGAAGGAACGGGTCAATATCGTCTACCGTCCGGCCTCGGACGGCGCTGCCGAAGAGGTTGAGCTGCCGCTGAAAATGCTCGTTATGGGGGACTTTACCGGCACCCCCGACGAACGCCCCGTCGAGAAGCGGGACCCCGTCGCCATCGACAAGGAGACCTTCAACGACGTCATGAAGGCCCAGGGGATCTCCCTGAACATCGCCGTCCCCAACCGGCTCGCCGGCGAGGCCGGGGACGAGCTGCCGGTGAACCTGAAGGTTGAGTCACTCAAGGACTTCGGCCCCGAGGCGGTGGTGGAGCAGGTCCCCGAGATGAAGCGGCTCCTGGAGCTGCGGGAGGCCCTGCGGGCCCTCAAGGGGCCGCTTTCCAACGTTCCCGACTTCCGGAGGAAGATCCAGGAACTGATCACCGACGACGCGGCCCGGGCCAAGCTTCTGGCTGAAATCGGCATCGAGGAAGGGTAAGGAGGAGCAACCATGAGCGTAGAACAGCAAAACACCGCAGCAGTCGAGAGCCGGATAGAAGGATCGCTTCTGGAGGAGATTGTCCAGGCCACGAAGCTCCAGCCCGCCGACGAGGCCTACTCCATCACCAAGAAGGGGGTCGAGGCCCTTATCACCCAACTTCTGGAGCCGGGGACCGAGACCCCGAAGGTCTCCAAGGCGGTCCTCGACGACATGATCGCCGAGATCGACAAGAAGCTTTCCCGGCAGATGGACGAGATCCTCCACAATACCCAGTTCCAGAAGCTGGAATCCTCCTGGCGTTCCCTCCACTTCCTGGTGGACCGGACCGACTTCCGGGAGAACAACCGGATCGAGATCATGAACGCCACCAAGGATGAGCTCCTGGACGACTTCGAGGATGCTCCCGAGGTGGCCAAGTCGGGGCTCTACAAGACCGTCTATTCCGCCGAGTACGGCCAGTTCGGCGGCAAACCCTACGGCGCCATTATCGGCAACTACGACTTCGGCCCCGGCCCCCAGGACATCAAGCTTCTCCAGAGCCTGGCCGCCGTGTCCGGCATGGCCCACGCCCCCTTCATCGCCGCCGCTTCCCCCCAGTTCTTCGGCTGCGACGACTACACGGCGCTGCCGAACCTCAAAGACATCAAGTCGATCCTCGAAGGCCCCCAGTACGCCAAGTGGCAGTCGTTCCGGGAGAGCGAGGACGCCCGCTACGTGGGGCTGGCCCTGCCCCGGTTCCTCCTGCGGCTCCCCTACGGCGAGGCCACCAAGCCGGTGAAGAGCTTCAACTACGAGGAGAGCGTCTCCGCCGGCCACGACCGCTACTGCTGGGGGAACGCCGCCTTCTCCTTTGCCACGCGGCTTACCGAGAGCTTCGCCAACTTCCGCTGGTGCGCCAACATCATCGGCCCCCAGGGAGGCGGCGCGGTGCATGATCTACCCCTCCACCAGTACGAGGCCATGGGGGCCATCCAGACCAAGATTCCCACGGAAGTGCTCGTCAGCGAGCGGCGCGAATTCGAACTGGCCGAGGAAGGGTTCATCGCCCTCACCATGAGAAAGGGGAGCGACAACGCCGCCTTCTTCTCCGCCAACTCCGTGCAGAAGCCGAAATACTTCGGCACCAGCAAGGAGGGGAAAGAGGCCGAGCTCAACTACAAGCTGGGGCTCCAGCTCCCCTACATGTTCATCGTGAGCCGCCTCGCCCACTACCTGAAAGTCATCCAGCGGGAGCACATCGGCACCTGGAAGGAGCGGGGCGACCTGGAAAACGAGCTGAACCTCTGGATCCGCCAGTATGTCTCCGAGATGGACAACCCCATGCCCGGCGTGCGGAGCAGAAGGCCCCTGCGCCAGGCCCAGGTCACCGTAGAGGAAGTCCCCGGCGAGCCCGGCTGGTACCGGGTCGGCCTTAAGGTTACCCCCCACTTCAAGTACATGGGGGCTTATTTTACCCTCTCTTTGGTTGGAAAGCTGGATAAAGAATAAGCTCGTACAGTCGTGAGCGATGAATTCACGGTTTATGTGTTTGCAATACGGCCCATCCCTGGCCGCGTATCCCACACCACAAGGAGGAAGTAATCAATGGCAATGCCCGCACACCTCACCCTCACCGGTGAAAAACAGGGGAAGATTGACGGTTCCTGTGAACTGCAGGGACGTGAAAAAACCATCCTCGTCTACTCCATGAATCACGACATCCACATGCCGAAGGATCCCCACTCGGGGCTTCCCACCGGCAAGCGGGTTCACGGCCCCCTGAGCATCGTAAAGGAGTTCGACGCCAGCTCCCCCAAGATGTACCAGGCCCTCTGCACTGGTGAGCACCTAAAGGACGTCACCCTCAAGTTCTACCGCATCACCAAGCAGGGGACCGAGGAGCACTACTACACCATCAAGCTCGAAGACGCCATCGTGGTCAGCATGAAGCCCTACATGCCGGTAACACTCCTGGAGGAGAACAATCCCTACCGCCACATGGAAGAAGTGGCCTTCACCTACCGCAAGATCAAGTGGACCTGGGAGCCCAACGGCATCGAAGCCGAGGATTCCTGGAGCGTGCCCAAGTAGTTAGTTGTCCGATGTTCCTCCCTCCCCGCTGGCGGGGAGGGAGGGATTCCACAGCTCCTTAATCATATGAGTCTCTTGTTGCTCTTGTCTGAATTGAGCGAATCCTACTTTAGACTGATAATCCTTGAAAGGAAGGAACATGCCAGTCGCACAGTACGCGATCGGACCACCAACTCGGCCGAAAAACATTCGACACGATAACGGATTTCTTGATTCTTTCGCTCGGCGGAAGCCGACGGCAAAGGATTATGAGGAGTATGCCCGCTGGATTTCCCGGCTGGAGGGTGTTGAGGCGATTCAGGGTGTCCCGTTCGTGCCCCACAACAACCTTCCCGACGCCCTCGCCGCGTACCGACATTTCTTGCGAGGGAATGGAAAAGATCATCTGTTTTCGTATGAGCGTTTCGTCTCGAGTGATCCGAGCGGTGCGGTGATCCTTTCAAGTGCTGTTCTGGATGCACGGCAGGGAGCCGAACTTCTCTATGGCGAGTACTTTAAGGGACAAAGTCCTGTGCTTTTTCAGATGAGCGGCAGTGCAATCCCTGTCGGAAGCATCCGCTATCCGTCATTTCCTTATCCCAAGACAGAAAACTGGCAAAAAGCCATAGGAGCCCACGTCATCTGGCTAAGTGCGGATGTGGATGTGGAAATCGCAAATGGCGTGCATTCCTTCGTCATGCAGATGACCCTCCATGCCGAAGACCGCTACAATTTCAATCCCGGCGCCGCAGACATAGCGAGCGGAATCCCGGACTCGGCGAATGGAATCTTTGAGGTCACCGGCCTGGCACACCAGTATATGAATACCTCGACGATCAACCGCAGGGTTGAGTGGGTCGGGCTCGGTTCCCCCCAAGGTATCAGTCCAAAACGTCGAAGCACGGACTTCACGAGAGAGAAAGCCTGCGGACAATCGGCGCATTCGTAACAGACTGTGACACCGTAGAGGAAACTGCATGAGTGTTAGAGGATTTGTACATTGTTGTGTGGCCTTGGCGGTGTTGATCGCCGGGCTTGCCTGCGTCAGCTGCACTGAGGGCCAAGTGCCCAGGAGGAGTGCTGCCATGAGGACTGATGTTGCCGGGCTATCGAAATTGATAGCTCTTCCGTTCCCGCCGAAAGCCGCTTGGTGGAGGATTGTCGAGAGAGAAGGCTCCGGGGCGATGGGACCAGCGGACTGGGAACTCATGGCAGTCGTGCAGTTTTCATCTCAGGATGTCGAGGCGATAATCAGCAAGTCCGAGAATCAGCGTTCGGACCCTCCGGAGAATATGGCCGCCGGGTCCCCGGCGATGAGTGAAATTCTGCGCGATCATGGACCCGTCGGAGAGCGACTCTATGGCGCGGACCCCTTTGTAAAATCGCCGCTTCTGGAAGGCTTCTTTGCTCGGGTAAAGGGGGCGAACAAGTTGCTCATTTACCTGTCGACCTGCTGATTCAATCAGGTTTGCATCCATTGCTCATGAAGCCTTAACAGGCCGTTGAAAAACTCCTTCATTTCCAGGGCAATCCCCTTCAAGGAGATCATTTTAGGCCGATAGTTGCATTGATCTCGCCCTATTCGTTCTTTGAAACTTTGCTTTTTACCTTGATTTGGCCTTTTCGGGCGGGCTTTGCCACCAAGAGTCGCATTATTCCCCTGATTATGCCGTTTTCGTCCCGAGATTGCGCAGCCGGACCAGATTGTATGCCGCAATGGCCATGGTGAAGTACCAGTCGACTTTCGCTATTCCCCGATGCCGGGTCTTGCGGAGATTGCCGACAGTCTTGAGCCAGCCGAAGGCCTCTTCGATCCGCTTGCGAATCCTCAGGCTGGTTTTGTAGCCTTCGTGGCGGGTAGTCCTGCCATCGATGGCTGAGCGGCGGTTAGCGGTGTTCTGAGCAATGTGAGGGGTTACCTTGAGTGCTCGCAGATCTTTGACGCACTCTTTGGTGTCGTAGCCCTTGTCGCCGCCCATGGTGATCCGCTTGTTACCGGCGACGTCTGCGATCATCTCGACTGCGGTATCCCGCTCAGCGGTACCGGTTGCGTGGGTGATTCTGGCATCGACGATGATCCCGTTGCGGTTCTCCATGAGAGCGTGCCCGTGGTAACTGAGCTTCGCCTCTTTGCCCGAGCTTCTCCTGGCAATCCGCGCATCCGGATCGGTGGTGGAGGCATGGGTGTCGTTTTTGAGCTTTTCGCCGTGGAAATCACGCTCCGTGTTACGACCCACTGGAGGCTTTGGTCCATCCTTGGGCCGAAAGCTCTTGATAGAAGCCCACGCCTCGATGAGGGTGCCGTCAACGCTGAAGTGCTCGTCGGACAACAGCTTTGCCCTTCGGGCCTGCTCAACTACTTTTGCCAAGAGCAGCCGTGCCACGTCGGTATCGATCAACCGCTCCAGGTTGGTGGAAAACGAGGAGTGGTCCCAGACCTTCTCGTCCAGGGCCAATCCCACAAACCAGCGGAACAGGATGCTGTAGCTGATCTGCTCCACCAGCAGACGGTTACTCCTGATGGTGTACAGCGCCTGAAGCAGAAGTGCTTTAAGCAACTGCTCAGGAGGAATCGAGGGCCGGCCGGTGTGGGAGTACATGGCCTCGAATTGCGGGCTGAGCTCTGCAAGGGCCTTATCCACCATCGCCCTGATCGACCGCAAGGGGTGGTCCTTCGGGACGTACGACTCAGGGGAGAGATAACAGAACAGAGCTTCGGTTTTTGTCTCGGCGCCGCGCATAACTTTTCTCCTGTAAATTCAGATTGTTACGCGTAAAAATATAGCACAGTTCGCTAACTTATTGAATCAAAAAGGTTTAGTTTTTCAACAACCTGTTAAAGGGTCAGACCTACACATTTGACAATTACATAAGACTGTCAAATGTGTAAGTCTGTGACCCCAATATTACCTTTCGTCGAGAAAATAGAAAGAATTAGCGTTAAAAGTCGGAGTAGTTAGGGGCATTGCCAGGCATGAGACAAGAAATAAGACAAGGTCAGAACCCTTTGGTTTAAATAAATCGATCAATTCAATGCTTGGAGACGGGTAGGGTGGTCCAAGAGTTTAACCTGTATGAGTAATAGCCGGAATACGCGATACTCTGGGGGTCACATGAGATTTATAGGCAATCTAATAACGGTTATCAGTGTTTTATTTTTGGCAACAACGTCTTTTGGCGCTGACATCAGCGAATCGGACGTGAAAATATTCCTGAACGACTGGCTGGCCGCTCAGAACAAAGGTTCATATCCTGACTATGCCGCTCTCTATTCAGAGAGTTTTGTAGGCATTAAGCGATCAGGGAAAAGTATGCGCAAGTTTGACCATGATTCCTGGCTTAAAGATAGAAAAACGATGTTCAAGAAAAAAATGTTGGTTGCAGCAAATTCCCCGGAAATCACGATTTCCGGAACGACAGCATTGGTAAAGTTTGAGCAGACGTGGGAATCAGGCACTTATAAAGACAAAGGCTATAAAGTGCTTGATTTGTCATTGGAGGACGAAAAGCTAAAAATAGTTCGGGAAGAGATGCTGTTTTCAATAGTAGATACTAAATTTTCAAGTGCGTTCACTAGGTTTAATAAAGATTGTAAGAATAAATTTAGCGACATTGAAGAGGGTCAAGACATGCCAATTATATGTAATGGTCCTTATAAATACAAAATAGAGATTAACTATAGCGCCTGTTGTGAGTATGTCCAGGTTTCAGATAATAAAAATTTTGTTTTGGATTTACCGGCTCAAATTATTTCTACTGTCACAAATAGAGTGTTGGAGTGGAGATTGGCAAACGGGAAACCGTTTGCAGTTATATTGAAATTGGATAAATACAAGGGAGACCTAGCGCTTGATGCAAAAAAAGTCAAAGAAGTATTGTTGATTAAAGGGCTTAAAAAATTCGAAGACATTAATTACGAGGTTGACATAAAGGGGCAATCAAATCCCAACCTAGAAGCTAGGAGTTTAGCAGATCAGAGTTACATGCGATTGTTACAAAAATAGCAGAAGGCTTGGGAGAATAATCATGTATAGAGAAAAATCCAAGTATTCCAAGCTTGAAGGCCCTCTTTCTAATGTCAACTTAAATCTAACCAGCGCAAGAAATCAAATTTTATTTAGTATACTCGGTAAACCAAGAATTGATGGGATGTACGGAGAGAAAGATGGGCCGCTAAACAACCCTCAATTAGAAAAATTAATGGTGAGAGGCGTTGACGTCGGGCCATTCAAGGTCAATGGACTTGGTCTTGCGGTTGAAAGCCTAAAAACTGTAATGGCTGATATTAGTAAACAACACAAAGACATTTATGACAGATTGAGCCAAGAAGGAATGCTTGTTGTACGCTACCAAAGGCCGACGGCAAAAAAACCAATTGGTTGTCCGAATAGGCCTATAAGCAACCACTCATGGGGCACAGCAATAGACCTTAAGATTGATGGTTTGCTTGATGGTCGAGGTGATAATAAAAGTCAGCATGCGTTGAATGTAATAGCTCCGATTTTCAATAAGTACAAATGGTACTGGGGTGGAACATTTCCGACAGAAGACTCCATGCACTTCGAAGTCAGCAAAGAAAAGCTCCTCGAATGGCACAATGCCGGCTTGTTAGGACCGATTTCAAAACGCCTGCCAGAGGCCAAAATCCCCGAGACAACAAGGCCAGCAAGCACAAGCTCTTCTTCACGCCATCGTTCGATGTTTGATTGGTTGCAGAAGGGCGACAGGGGGCCAAAAGTAGTTCAACTGCAGAAAGCCTTAAAGTCCCGTGGCTACAACCTCAAATCCGACGGAGTTTTCGGGAAGAAAACAGAAACAGCTCTTCAGGACTTTCAACGCAAACAAGGGCTCCCCGACAATGGTATTGTCGGCCCCAAAGCAGCTGCCTATCTGTTGTTTTTCTGAAATCATGTCACATATTGACAAATATTCACTTCATTTAGACGTTCAGTGCTTGTTCTGGCGTTTTCATAATCAATCGGAGGCGCTCACTGGTGGACATACTCAACTTATTCAACAATTCTTCAAGTGCGACATTTCTGTTCGAGGTTTCCGGTTCTGCAGCCGATATGTCAGTCGTGAGTTTTACCGCTAACGAGTGGATGTCCTTGCCATACTCGGTAAGCGTTGCCTTTGCCACTCCATACGGAATTGAATCCTTCGACGACATAATCGGTAGCGAAGCCCTGCTGACAATTATCAACAAAGACTTGCTTGCCGGAGGAGAGGATCGCTACTTTCACGGGATTGTCAGACGACTTGAGCGTATTGGCTCAAGTAGCAACAATTATTGCCTCTATGAAGCCGAGATCGTTCCGGCTGTTTTTCAGCTCTCCCTGCGCAAAAACTCCAGAATTTTCCAGAACACTATGACCCAGGACATCGTCAAACAGCTTCTGGAGGAAAGTGGTATCACCTCGGACAGATACCGCTTTGCCCTCCAAAACAAGGAGCGGTTGCGGAAATTTTGCGTTCAATACAGGGAGACGGATCTCGATTTTGTAACTCGACTTCTCGAAGAAGAAGGGATGTTTTACTTTTTCGAGCATTATTCCGATAAGCATGTTCTTGTTATAAGTGACAGCAGTGTTGTCCACGTTCCAATCAACGGTAATCCTTCGATTACCTTCAACTCAAACGGCGGCATGGTTGCTGAGACAGAAAGCATCTATGGCTTTACCTCGTCCCAAAGGATGACATCAGAGGTATTCGTTCATCGGAACTTTAATTTCAAGAATCCTTCAGTTGACATGACCGCGAAAGCATCCGACTCGCAGGAGTCAAAACGGGAAATTTATGAGTATCCCGCTCTCCATGTTACGCAAGAGAGGGGTAGCGCACTTGCCAGAGCCCACAGGGAAGGACTCAAGACAATGCAGAAGCAGGGTCATGGCCAGAGTTCGTCCTGTCGACTGACGCCAGGGTACAACTTTGCTCTCATTGGCCACGATTCAGCGAGCCTGAACATTGAATATCTCATTGTGGACGTTTCTCATTCGGGCACTCAACCCCAGTCGCTCGAGGAGATGTCCCAAGGGCCTTTCTCGTACGGCAACAGTTTTACTGTCATTCCGGCAACAACCCCGTTCCGCCCCACTGCCACTCGACAAAAGCCCATAGTAAAAGGGATTCAGACCGCTATCGTGGTTGGTCCCAAGGGCGAAGAGATCTACGCCGATGAGTATGGTCGGATAAAGGTTCAGTTCCATTGGGACAGGGAAGGCCGCCGTGACGAGAAGAGTTCCTGCTGGCTCCGCATAGGGCAGACTTGGAGTGGAAACGGTTGGGGCATGATTAACATCCCCCGGATTGGAGACGAGGTACTGGTCGACTTTATCGATGGAGATCCGGATCGTCCCATTATCGTCGGCAGCGTCAACAACGCCGAATCTCCCGCACTCTTTTCCCTCCCCGCCAACAAAACCCAAAGCGGCATCCGTACCCGCAGCTATCCCAACGGCGGCCGCGACAACTACCACGAACTTCGCTTCGAAGACAAAAAGGGTAGCGAGGAGATCTACCTTCAGAGTGAGAAGGACTGGAACATCCTGGTTAAGAACGACAAGACCCAGAATGTTGAACACGACGAGGCTCTACATGTGGCAAACAACCGGCTGAAGACCGTCGGAGTTGACCAGATGGTGCAGGTGGGAGCCAACCACACCGAAATCATCGGTGCCAATAAGAGTATTTCCGTCGGCTCAAACAAGACCGAGACGGTGGGGCTCAACTCTGCGGAAACGGTTGGGCTTGCCAAGGAGCTGACCATCGGCGGACTTTATCAGGTCAGCGTCGGTGGGGTCATGAACGAGACCGTCATCGGCGCCAAGGCCGAGGAAGTGGGGGTGACCAAGGCGGTGCTGGTCGGCGCTCACATGACCGAGAAGGTGGCCGGGAACCGCTCGCTCACCGTGGGGCAGAACCTCTCGGCAACGGTCAGCCAGAACACCACCGTGAAGGCCAAGGCGATAGTTCTGGAAGCCGATGACGAGATCATCTTCAAGACGGGCAGCTCTACCATCTCCCTGAAATCCAGCGGCGAGATTGTCGTTACGGGAGCGACCATAACCGAGAAAGCCAGCGGTGAAATCGTTATAAAGGGTGCCAGGACTTCGGTGAATTGAAATGGCGTCCCAGTCCCGCAACCAACCAGACAAAACGGTTACGGATCGTGTCGTCATAACCGGCATTGGAACTGTAACCTCCCTTGGCTGCTCCCAATGGAGCACAGCCCTCGCATTGCGTTTCAGGAAAAGCTCCTGGTGCGAGCACGAAACGGTGCTCGTGGCCGACGATCCGTACGGTGCCGTACTTCGTGGGGCAACTATCAGTCGCATCCCGGAAGAAATCATCTCTCCTGAACTGGACGGCGCCGAGCGAGCCGAGGCTCTATTTCATCCTGCATTGAAAGAGTGCATGGCCGGGCTTTCAATCGCCGAGCAAAAACGACTTGTCTGCCGGATTGATAATTTTACCTGATTAGCGCCAATCTTCCGCTAGTCGAAGTTTCTGTTCTGTAACTTTGTTGGCATTGGCAGTCGCCCTCAGGAG